>JBKHFH010000014.1:0-36005 GCA_046540335.1 Thermoplasmata archaeon
GATTCAGCAGCTTCCATGATCTCCGGTCTCTGCAGATTTCGCACCTCGAGTGAAAACTTCTGAAGTGAAGCTGAAACGTTAGCCGCTAAAGAGATGAGTTCCGCGTATCTATCCCGGCCGACTATCTGACCGGTAGCTCTGTCTACATTCAATCCAAGGTCTTCCATCACCAGCTTTTGGATCTCCTCTGCATCGTCTCCAAATGCTGCGCCGGTACCGACCGCGCCGCTCATCTTTCCGACAAGGACCCTGTCTTTCGCCTCTTTCAACCTCTCTATATGTCTCTGGACCTCGGAAGCGTAGACAGCCATCTTGAGACCGAACGTCATCGGGATAGCGTGCTGACCGTGTGTCCTCCCGATCATCACCGTATCTTTATGCTCTTTAGCTCTCTCGGAAAGTGTAGAATTCAATTTTTTGAGGTCTTCTTCTAATATCTCTACAGCTTCTTTTATCTGTAAAGCCATGCCGGTATCTATTATGTCATTAGAAGTCGCTCCGAGATGGATATACTTCTCCGCATCTCCGCAGTGTTTCCCCAGTACCTTTACAAGAGCCATGATGTCGTGTTTGGTCTCCTCTTTTTCGACCCTCTCCACCTCTTCCCAGTCTACGATTTCCGTGGTGGCGTTCTCCGTTATGACCCCAGCTGCCTCTTCAGGTATGTTTTCTAGTTCAGCGTGCGCTCTAGCGAGAGCGGCTTCCACTTTCAAAAGTTTGTCAGTTTTGTTCTCCTTGCTAAAAACAGATTTCATCTCCTCTCTACCGTATCGATAGTCCAACGGGCAGACCAGCATAATTTCACTCTATATCCATGGATTCGTTTGTCCTATGTATGCTCTTCATCGGGTCTTCTTCGACTTCCATCATCGCCCTTATCGCGTCGATGTTTTCGGGAACTATATCGCTCTCCTGATGTATCGCCTGATAGTAATATAGAGTGGATCCTTCGACCTTGACCGAGTCATCCCAGACCGCTATCTCGTTGAGATCTCCTCGGATATTGCTTCTATCTGTGGCGTATTCCATCACTTTTGCAGTGGAGTCCACACCCTGAGAGGCGTTAAAGAACTTGATCCTCGGTGTTTTGTTCCATATATCTAGTATTTCTTCAGCATCTTTCTTCTCTTCTAACTCGACGATATTGCTGTGTAGATGCATGATGGTGGTGGGGACCTTTACAGCGGTGGTCTGAATATTAATCTCAGGGACCACGCTCTGGACGTCCGGTCCGTGATGAGACGGGATATCTAAAACGGGATTGATCGAATTTATAGGACCTCTTGAAGTGTCCCATGGGTCCGCACCCCTCCTGATCATCACAGCTTTACAGTTATCTATCCCAATATCACGGTGAAGAGGATATAACGTCCTCAGTAATCCGGTCGTGTTACAGGAAACTACCCTCAGATAGTCCGCTCCGTAAGCCTCTTCATAATTGGCCATCGAATTGAAGGACAAGCCGGTGAGGTCGTGATCCTCGCCACCCTGCCATATCGCTTTGACTCCAGCACCCTCGTACATGGGTTTATAGCCGGACTTTTTCGGGGTTCCATCTATTATTATCTCCGCTTCATCTAACAGGTCTTCGAGCATACCTTCTACAGGGATATCTTTTTCATCAAAACTGTCCAGATACTTGTCAGATGAAGCGTAGAACGGAAAGCCCTTTTCGACGGCCATCTCCGCCTCGTAAGTCGGACTCCTTTTAGCCACGCCGACTATCTTCATATCATCCTGCTGTTCGACCGCATCCGCCACTCTTTTTCCCACTGTGCCGTATCCGTTTATTCCTACCTTAACTACCATCTCATCCACCAATTTTGGTAAATAGGGAAATATTTAAGTAGATTTCGGTCGGAAAAATTCGTTATCCTATGATTGAAGAAAAGATTTCTAAGAATGATCGCCTAAATATTTTTAGAAATACAAAACTGAACTTGCAGTTGTTCTACAACCTAGAAAAGCATCCATCCTCGAACCTATATCACCCCAACACGTTAAGTCAGTATAATCGACTACCAGTACTTAGCTATTACGAAAGTGTAAGCCACAGCCCTCTAGATGATACGTCTCTTTACAGCTTTCTCCGTTTACTATCTCTAGTTTAGTAGAAACTTTCAAACTGACCTTTATGGACGAAGAAACTGTTCATCTCGGAAAATATGATCCATCCTAGTTAGGTGTATTGTTCAAGTTTTTTCTTTATATCGTCTTTTGGGAGCGCACCTATCATCTTGTCCACAACTTCACCGTCGCTGAACACTATCATGGTGGGGATAGAAGATACACTATATTCAGAGCTTTTTGCTTTGTTTGCATCCACATCTAGTTTTCCGAACGCGACTTCCCCCTGCATCTCTTCAGCCAATTCTTCGATTATAGGTGCTAATATTTTACAGGGACCGCACCAATCAGCCCAAAAATCTATCAAAGCCACATCATGCTTTTCTACGAACTCGTCAAAATCTTCATCCGTTAATTTTACAGGTTCATCAGGCCATTCTTCAGTCATAAGATCACCTTTCAAACTGAAAATCAGACGTGAGTATAATTAATTTTGGGTTCAGTATCCAAGGAGCTTCCGTCGGTCTCGGAAGTTTCGAAGACGATCGCGAATGAAGTTCATAATTTTACTCAGCATATCCGTCACCTGCTCTGCTTTATCCTGCTTATTCATGAAAGTCATCACTAGTCCAAGTACCTGCTTCCATCGTCGCATCCTCGTCTCCATTGCATCTTGAATACCCAGCCCATCCCTTTAACCCTTCGACGATCGGATCTATACAGAGTTGAACATGCCGGATACTTTATCTTTGATCCACTGGGCTAGAGCACTCATCAGTTCCTCGACGGAATCCTCGACTTAATTGTAATTTGGTCTTATAAATTTTCTCTATTCTAGGAGGAGTGGTAATTTAGTGATATCATAGACGGTATAGGAGATTCAACTTCCGATAAGACCACAAAAAAACTATAGTTCCCAATCTTCTATACAAATTGAAGGTGATTCAAGATGAGCGGTAAAATGCATGAACTCAGCTCCGATATAAAAGAAAAGATCGAGGACTTCGTTACCGAGTGGATGAGCGATAACAGCGTTCCCGGCATGAGTATATCGATAGTCAAAGGCGACAAAAAGATATACTCCCGAGGATTCGGCGCTAGAGACCTTAAAGACAACATTCCCGCAACACCGGATACGCTTTACGGCATGGCCTCTGTCACCAAATCTTTCACCGCACTTTCGATATTGAAACTCGTACAGAGAGGAGTGATCGAACTCGATGATAAGATCACTGAGTATGTGCCTATAAGATGGGAAAACGACGTCACCATCCAAGATCTTTTGACCCACTCTTCGGGGATGCCTTCATTGGGAGTCAGCGAGGCCCTGATAGACAGGTTGATAGAGATGGACGAAAGAGGGTTGGCTCTCAGCGACCTGGAAGATTTTTACACCCATCTGAACAGCGCTAAGGAAGAAATAGCAGCGGATCCGGGAGAAGAATTCTTCTATTTCAATTCCGGTTACGCATTACTCGGCCAGATCATAGAAAAAGTGAGCGGAAAACCGTATCCTAAATTCGTTCGTGACGAGATATTCGAACCCTTAGACATGGATAGATCGAGATTCGAATATGATGAAGAAGCCGAAGATATGATGACGCCTTACTTTATGGGTGAAGAGAAACCTGAAGAGACCCCCTACCCACTCAGAGAGATAGGACATCCGGGAGGTGGTCTTTTGAGTTCGGCCAACGATCTTGCAAATTATCTGATAATGAACATGAACAGCGGGAGATTCAACGGAAAACAGATAGTGGATCGGGAACTTCTAGAAAAAGCCCATGATTCTCACATCAGCAGGGAAACCGGCGACTACGGCTTCGGCTGGTTTATCAAGGAGTTCGAGGGTGAAAAGTTCGTGGGCCACAGCGGCTCGATAGCGGTCTCTGGTGGATTCATAGGCTTTGTGGGCGATATCGGCGTAGCTGTCTGCGCGAACACGATCTCCGGCAGTTCTTTCGAAGAAGTAGGGAAGAGGATAATAAAAACGGTGAGAGGTGAAGACGAAAGCGAACTCACCTACTTCAAAAGGAGCAAAAGATTGGAAAAGCTCACTGGAACCTACGAATCTTACAGAGGTATCAAAGAGATGGAGATAGAGAAAGAGTTCGGACTGCTAAAACTGACCGTAAAAGAAAGGTTGGAGAACGAGAAAGTCATACTCATACCCGAAACCGAAGATGTGGTGGACTTCCAATTCTACTACCTGGACGGTAACGGAGAGAAGAACTCCGTAAGGTTCGAAGTGAAAGAGGGCGGCGACATCGACCTTTTCATAGGGAGATGGCGCCTGCATAAGAAAGACTGAGGAAGAAAATATGAGGAAAGTACCAGTAGCGCTGACCATAGCTGGTTCCGACTCCGGAGGAGGAGCTGGGATAGAAGCCGATTTGAAGACTTTTTCCGCCTTCGAAGTCTACGGCACGGCGGTGATCACCTCAGTGACAGCTCAGAACACTAGAGAAGTCAGAGCGGTCCATGATATCCCTGCAGAGATCGTGGGAGAACAGATCGACGCTGTTTTGGACGACATCTCCGTTGATTCGGTCAAAACGGGCATGCTCTCGAACTTGGATATAATAGAGACCGTGGCGGAAAAAATAGATGAGTGGGAACTAGAGGCGGTCGTCGACCCGGTGATGGTCACCAAAGCCGGAGACCCGCTGATAAAAGACGAAGCTGTAGAAAAGTACATCGACGAGATGATTTCCCGCTCGAAAGTGCTCACACCGAATATAAGAGAGGCGGAAAAACTGACTGGTATGGATATCGACGAGATCGAAGATATGGAGAACGCGGCTAGAAGACTGCATGAGATGGGAGCTGAAAACGTGGTAGTGAAGGCTGGAGATGCGGGGGATAAAGTGGTGGACATATTCTTCGACGGTGAAAGATTCAAGGAGATCTACGGTGAAAAGTTCACATCGCACAAACACGGCACGGGCTGCACCTTCTCTTCCGCGATAACCGCCAATCTAGCCAAAGGAAAATCAGTTACCGAAGCAGTCGAGATAGGAAAAAAATTCATCGACGACGCTATCAAGAACGGACTGGATATAGGAGAAGGTGAGCAACCGGTGGATCATCTGGTCTGGTCGAAGAAATAAAAGAAAAATATTTGGAAAGATACTATTTCCTCAACTCTGCCATATGCTTCTTACTCTTCTGTATGTGCTCTTCGGAGGCGATATCTCTCCTGTAGCGGAGATCAGCACCTTTTATCTTCTCCACAGCTTCCTGTGATATCGATCTAGCTTTCTCTATCGTGTCCGCTATACCTACTAGAGCGATAGTTCTTGAACTTTGAGCGTAGTATTCGCCGTCTTCCATCTCTAACGCAGCGGGATACATCCTCAGGTACTCGCTGTATCCCTCTTCCATCTCTTTAGCCTTTGAAAGATCTATCCTTTTATCGCCTTCGTACTCTTCATCTCTACCATAATCCCACGGGACCTTATAAGTGACAACTGTAGCTCTGTCTTCGAATTCTAGAGATTTCAGATCGCGATCCAGGATCTTGTGGCAGACTTCGACGAAGTCTTCTTTTAAGATCGGGAGGACATTCATGACCTCCGGATCTCCAGGCCTACTGTTTATCTCGAATACCTTTATACCATCCGAGGAACAGACATAGGCCATGTATAGTGGAAAGCCTCTTAGGTCCTCTTCATCTCCTTCTTTTTTCAGCGCTTCGTGCAGCTTTTCACCAGTTTCCAAAGCTTTCTCCCAGTCGCTGTCGTCCATGAAAGGAAGAACGTCGCCTTCGGCCTTGTAGGAACCCATACCTCCAGTGTTCGGACCCTCTTCGCCTTCGAAAGCTCTCTTGTAGTCTCTTACGGCAGGACTCTTTATCAGATGTTCTCCATCGGAGATGAACTGCAGGCTGAACTCCTCTCCATCTACTTTCCTCTCGATCAGGACTTTACCGTCTTCGAAGTTGGGATAGAAGAACTCCTCGAACAGTCCCTCTCTAGACGTGAAGTGATCGCCCCAAACACCTACGCCTTTTCCAGCCGCGGGAGTATCGGGTTTGACCGCCACGTCGTTTCCGATCTCATCTAGATAATCATAAACAGCCTCTTTAACTTCGTCTTTAGAAGAAAATTCTTCAGGATCGAAAACTTTGAATTCAGGATTCATTTCGGGCGCTACATCTTCCATCAACTTCCTCTGCCTCACTTTACTCTTCTCTATGGCGAACTCCTCAGTCGGACATATCATGGGTATCGAAGTTTTCTCTTCGACTTGGTCTCTAACTCCTTTGATTATCGGATCTTCCGGACCAACTATCCCGAAATCTATCCTTTCTTTATGCTTTTCCGCAAAATCTACGATATTATCTACCGATAGACTTGGATCTACGATGTGTTCCTCAGCTCTTTCCACGTTGAACGGATTCTTCTGCTTATCCACTATAAAAAGCTCAACATCGTGTTCACTCCTCTCGAACAGATCGACCATCGTTGCCGCCCTGGCTCCGTATGAAACTACAAGCACTCCTTCACTCATGATTTAACCCGTTTTGGGAGCGGTAACTACCGATTTAAAACTTACGTTAAGCAGAGTATTTTCTAGATTGATACTGAGAGAGTAAAAATGATAGAAAAGTACTACAGACGACCGTATTTTTTGTGTGCCTGGTCGGCTGTCAGTATATCAAAGACATAGACTTTAGATTCTTCTTTTTCTATGCGGTAGAAAGCCCTGTACTCACCTATGCGGAGACGATATGCAGTTCCGTCGGCACCTTTAATCTCTTTTTTGTCTCCCTCGCCCCTTCCCGGGTAGGGCTCTTCCAACTTCTTAAGAGCCTTCTTTATCTGTACTTCCCTATCCGGCGGGATGTCTTTGAAAAGATCCGGTAAAACTAGTACATCAAAGTTCATCTATATCCACAAAATCATCTTTTCGCTCTTCGACGATTTTTTGACCGTGCTCCACTAACCTGTTTCGATTGTACTCTCGGATAAGTTTTTCAATCACGCTGTTGTAATCGTCATTCATTGAACCGAGTTTTTTCAACTCGTCTCGCACTTCCTTTTTTACTTGGATGGTTGTTTTAGACATTATTCTTGACTATAACCCCAAGGAGTAATTATACCTTACTATATCAAACTATAATATTGACTTCCTGTATAACCACATCTTCTTCAGGCACGTCCTTGTGTCCTTCTACCGTGGTGGTCTCGACAGAAGCGATCTCATCGACCACGTTCATCCCATCTATCACTTCGCCGAAGACGCAGTAACCATACCCATCTCGGAATTCGTCCCAGTCTAGTCTCTCGTTATCTTTATGATTTATGAAGAATTGACTCGTGGCTGAATGTGGTTCAGAAGTCCTAGCCATCGCTACCGTACCTCTTTTATTCCTATGTCCGCTCTCCTCAGCTTCGTTCTGGATCGGATCGTAAGTCGGTTCTTTTTTGCTCATTCCTGGTAAGAATCCACCGCCCTGGGCCATAAAATTCTCTATAACTCGATGAAATATCAATCCATCATAGAATCCGTCTTCAGCGTACTTTATGAAATTCTCGACCGTTTCGGGCGCATCCTCTTCATACAATTTTATCTCTATTGTGCCTCTATCGGTTTCTATATCGGCTTTCGGACTCATGGCCTTCTATCGGTATAGACGTTAAAAACGTTATCCTAATCTGTTTACAAAGAGAATTTATTTTTCAGGTCTTCACCACTAAACCTATATTCCAGTTCTACAAGTTTATTACAAACGATCTCAATCAAGATGATTTCAGATGAAAAACGGTGAAAATAATACTGAAAAATATTCGTTCGAGATAGGGCCGATCAGACCTCCAAACGAGGGAGGTGAAAGTTCACTGTTGATCAGGCCTACTAGGAACTGTTCATGGAATAGATGCGCTTTCTGTCCTTTTTATAACGGGAAAGAATTCGAGATCAGGGATGTCGAAGATATAAAGAAAGATATCGATGCAGTAGAAAGGATCAGAGAGATGTTGAAAGAAGATTCAGGTGAGATCGGTAAAATCCCCTTGAATTGTCGTTCAGTCGTCTCGAATTGGATACGGGGCGGAAAAAAGACCGCGTTCCTCCAAGATTCCAACTCTCTGATCATGCCGACCGATCAGTTGGTCGAAGTCCTCGATTATCTTGTGGAAACTTTCCCCTCGCTCGAGAGGATAACTTCTTACGCAAGGTCGGATACCGTTCTGAAAAAAGATATGAAAGAACTGGAAGATATCAGAGAAGCGGGACTTTCCAGACTTCACGTCGGTATGGAGAGCGGAGACGACGATGTTCTAGATCTCATAAACAAAGGAGTCACTTCAAAAGAGCATATCGAAGCCGGTAAAAAAGCCGTGAAAGCGGGTTTTGAACTATCTGAGTACGTGATGCCAGGTTTGGGAGGAAAGAAGTTTTCGGAAGAACACGCCCTCAAAACCGCGAAGGCTCTAAACCGGATCGATCCAGATTATATCAGGATGCGCCCTCTCTCCGTGTATCCCGAAACTGAACTACACCAAAAAATAAAGAAAGGTGGATTCCATCTGAATTCTCCCCTCGAAAGGTTGGAAGAGGTCAAGATAATCGTGGAGACTCTCGAGATCTCCACAAAACTCTGCTTCGATCACAGTTGGAACAGCTGGAGGAATAAAGAAGGAAGATTGCTGTTCGATATGGATTACGAAGGTTATAAATTACCTGAAGAGAAAGAACATATCCTGAAACTGATAGAAGAAGGGCTGGAAGTCGATGAATCCCGACATTCCGGTCATCGGTCCAGATATATCTGAAGTATGGATCATGATCTCAGGACAAAATTGATTAGTGATACAGCCCTCTATGAATACCATGGCTGAGAGTATAGATACATCTGAAGAGTACGCATTGAAGTTGGATGATGAAGATCCTTTATCAGAATACAGAGATGAATTTTACATTCCTGAAGATACCGTTTATCTGAACGGAAATTCTTTGGGCTTGTTATCTAAAAAGGCAGAGGATTCTCTGGAGAAGGTGAAAGAGGAGTGGAAAGAATTAGCTATTCAGGGGTGGATGGACGGAGAGGCGCCATGGTTCTTCATGGCGGAGACGCTGGGCAAGATGGTCTCGGAAATGGTTGGAGCGAAGCCGGAAGAAGTGGTAGGTACAGGTACCACGACCGTGAACATCCATGCACTGGTTTCAACTCTTTTCGAGCCCAGAGAAGGGAAGGACAATATCTTGGCGGATGAACTGAACTTCCCCACGGATATCTACGCGCTCAAAGGATTACTGGAATTGAAAGGTCTAGACCCGAAAAAGAAACTCAAACTGGTTCCAAGCTCTGACGGACATACCCTGGATGAGGACAGGATCGTCGAGATGATGACGGACGATGTAGCTTTAGTTCACCTCCCTTCAGTATTGTACCGCAGCGGACAACTGCTCGATATGGAATATCTCACCGAAAAAGCCCACGAGAAGGATATCATCATCGGGTTCGACTGCAGTCACTCCGTAGGCGTTATACCTCACGAACTACACGAGTGGGACGTCGATTATGCGATGTGGTGCGGTTACAAGTATCTGAACGGCGGACCGGGTAGCACCGCCTTTCTGTACCTAAATGAAAAGCACTTCGAAAAGGAGCCGAAACTGAAGGGCTGGTTCGGTTATGAGAAGGAAAAACAGTTCGATCTCGCTCTCGATTTCGTTCACGAAAAAAGTGCAAGCGGATGGCAAATATCTTCACCATCTATACTGGGAAGTGCGCCCTTACTCGGCTCATTAGAGATGATCGATGAAGTCGGGTTGAAAGAAATACGCCAAAAATCTAAGGATCTCAACGACTATTTTATAGAACTGGTCGAAGAAGTATTGATAGAAAACTCCTATGATGTAGGGATAATCTCACCGAAAAAAGCAGAAAAAAGGAGCAGCCATGTAGCTATAAAACATGAAAACGCAGAAGCTATCAGCAGTTTGTTGAGAGAAAGAGGTTTTATCACCGACTTCAGACCGCCGAACATCATCCGTTTAGCTTTCTCACCACTATACAATACATACCACGATGCCTGGTCGACCGTCACCACTATCAAAGAGATGATCGATGAAGGTGAACACTTGAGCTATCAGGATAAGGAAAGCGACCTAGTCACTTAGAAACATTTCGATAACTTAAATATAAGGGAAGTTCATTATTTATATGAGATGGGAGAGAAAGCGGTGAAAAGAAGATCCCTTTATTTCAAGGGAGAAAGGAAAGTCTCTGTGAAAGAAGAAACTGTCTCGAAGCCAGAAGGAAAAGAAGTCCTGGTCGAAACTCTGTGTTCCGGTGTGAGTAGAGGCACTGAACTTCTGTTATATAGAGATAAAATAGAGAAAGGTATTTGTCTCGACAAAAGCTGGGATTATAAAAAAAATTCATCTCAAGACGGATTCAAGTACGGGTATTCCTGCGTAGGGAGGATAATCTCGACAGGTGATAAAGTTTCAGAGAAGATGGAGGGAAAAAAGGTCTTCGCTTTCAATCCCCACGAGAGCCACTTCTTGGCGGATTTCAACGAATTGGTACTGCTTGATGAAAATATAGATGCAGAGAACTCAATCTTCCTACCCACTCTCGAAACCGCTGTGAACTTTGCGCTCGACTCCACTCCGGTGATAGGAGAAAGATGTGCCGTATTCGGCCAGGGTACAGTGGGTCTCTTGACCACCTATGTTCTAGACCACTTTCCTCTCGAGAATATCATCACTTCGGACCGCTACGAAAAAAAGAAATACCTATCTGAAAAGATGGGAGCGGATACGGTCTTCGATGCGAAAACTCCTGCAGTAGATATGTTAGAACGGTGCGGTCTGAACGAGGACGGGTTCGATCTTTCGTTGGAATTGACCGGGTATTTAGAGGTGCTGCAGAAAGCAGTAGACATCTTGGGTTTCGGAGGCAGAGTCGTTGTGGGCTCGTGGTACGGTAATAGAGGCGGGGAATTAACGCTGGGAACTGACTTTCACCGCGGCCAGATAGAGATCAAGAGTTCTCAAGTCAGTTCTATACCTAAAGAACGGTGTGAAAGATGGGACAAGGAAAGAAGGATCGAAACCACGCTGGAATTCCTCCGTAAAGATGATTTTACCGAGCTTATCAGCCACGAGTACGATATAGACCAGGCTTCAAAAGCTTTTGAGAAACTTGAGAAGGAACCCGGAGAGGTCGTTCAGCTTATTTTCAGATATTGAGAGAGGTGTTTATCGTGTATGGGATCGGACTTAAGAGGGTTTTTAAAGCCAAACACCGCCTAGATTTTGCCGGTGCGGAAGAAGCTAATCCGCATCCTCACCCTTACACACTGGAGATGGAGCTCTGCGGCGAAGAACTGGACGAGAACAACTGCATGATCGATCTAGTTGAGTTCGAAAAGATCATGGATAAGGTAGTTGAAAGGTTCGAGGGAACGTTGTTGAACGAGCATCCCGAGTTCGATGAAAATCCAACGGTAGAAGTATTTGTTGAGTTACTGTGCGACTACTTCCAAGAAGAAATAGATGATGAAGATATCGAAATCCTTAAATTGAAACTCTGGGAAGGGGAGGAAGCCTTCGCCTCTTATCGCCGCGAGGTGGACTGATGAATGTCGGTCTTATCATATACGGTGATCTGGGAAAAACATCTGGTGGCTACCTCTACGACAAAAAACTGGTAGAGCATCTCCGAGATTCCGGCCACAGCGTCGATATCATAGGAATCACGCAGGAAGAGGAGCGTTTGAAAAATATCGAGCTTAATTTTTCGGACGAACTCAAAAAAAGGTTAGAAGGTAAAGATATGGATATATTACTCGAAGATGAACTCTGCTTTTTCTCTCTTTTCCACCTGAATCAGGAACTGGATACAGATGCCAAAATGATCTCTATCATACATCATTTGAGCCATCTAGCCGAAAGAGACAGCGATAAAAAAGAGATGTACAGGTATTTTGAACGCGAATATTTGGATAGCGTTGATGGTTTCATCTTCAACAGTGAAGCTTCACAGAAGGCGGTGGAAAATTTGATAGGTGAGAGCAAGGGCATCGTTGCTCATCCGGGTAAAGACCATTTCGATCTCCCGGAAAGGATGGATAAGGATTTCTCATCCGATGAACTCAACACAATCTTCATCGGTAATTTCTGCCCACACAAGTGTGTAGATGTTATGATCCGAGCTGTCCACGGAGTCGAAAACGTCCAGTTAACTTTCATCGGGGACCGTTACTGGAACGAGGGATACGGGAAAAAGATCGATGGATTGGTCTCTTCTTTGAAGATGGAAGACAAAGTCGAGATAACGGGTAGGGTAGAAAGAGAAAAACTCTTGGAAGAACTCCGTAGAGCGGACGTTCTGCTCCTACCTTCCCTTTACGAGGGGTTCGGTATCAGCATAATCGAGGCTCTGGGATATGGAACTCCGGTGATAGCAACTGAAAAGGGAGGGCCTCCCGAGATGATAGAAAGCGGTGTGGAGGGATTTCTAGTTCCACCCGAAGATGAAGAAGCTCTCAAGAACAAGCTGAAGATGCTGAGAGACAATCCCTCTGACCTCCAGGAGATGAGTGAAAGAGCGATGGAAAGATATGATAGATTACCAACATGGGGTAAGAGCATGGAAAAAGCTAGAAAATTTCTGTGCCTGTTGAATGGATGAAAGGAACAAAGATCTCGAACTATTCGAGGATCTCGTAGATTTCATCTATCGACTTCGTTATATTATCTAGAGTCTAAACACTTCTTTACTGACGTTGAACTTTCCCTAAGAGGTCTAGTTGATGTGGAAATAGATGAGCTCTTCATTCTCTACCTGTCTGTGTCGGATCCCAGCCCATCTTTCGAGCTTTTCGGATGATATCTGATCGTATCCTTCGACTGCCCTTTAGGATGTCAAGTGTCTCTCTTCGGAGTAATCTATTTCCTCCATCGTCCCTTTCCTCCAAAACTTTTCAAAACAAAGAACTAGATCTTGAAAACATATGTTCCATCATCGAAATGAACTTCGATCTCATCATCCCTTATCTCCAGTTCTTCAGCATTTAGAGTTTCAAAGGTGTGCAGTGGCATAGAACCTTTGACCCTACCGTCTTTATAGATCTCGAACAGCTTAGACCCGCTTTTCAATTTTATGAAATTCTCCTCTTTTTTTGATCTCGACTCCCTTCCTCCTTTCTTTGATCTCCCCATGGATCTTATCTATCTTTGAAACAGGTATTGAGTTCTGATTTTGTTCCTTCTGATTTTTTTCCATAACGAACCCTCATCAATAGATACTTCCTCGAAAGTAATAGAATTTTCGAGTCAAAAGATATATTGAAAATCTAAAGCCCAATAACTCAAGTCTTAACGAACTTGGTTCTCAAAATTTTTTAGATAAAGATTTAAATCACGACAAATTATATAAGCGAAAATGATTCTTTATCTGGCCGATGGCACAAGACATCATTAGAGTGAAGGAACTCACCAAGAAATACGACGATTTGGTCGCTGTGGATTCGATCTCATTCAGTGTGAAAGAAGGGGAGATCTTCTCTTTGGTAGGTCCCAACGGAGCCGGAAAGACCACCACTGTTGAAATATTGGAATGTCTGAGGGAACCAACTTCAGGTAGCGCGCATGTTCTGGGTCACGACGTGAGAAAAGAAGATGAGATGATCAAGGGAAAAATAGGCGTCATGCCCCAGAATTTCAACACCTTTGAAAGGTTGACGGCGGAAGAGAACATCAAGCTCATGGGGGATATGTACGGATCTGATAACGTTGAAGAGATTATGAAAAAAGTGGGTGTCGATGAATTCAAAGATAAAAAATTTGCAGATCTCTCCGGAGGGATGAAGACCAAAGTGGGTATAGGGATGACCCTGATATCTAACGCTGATCTCTTGTTTTTAGATGAACCTACAACGGGTCTAGACCCTCACGCTAGAAGAGAGACCTGGAACTTGATCAAAGATCTGAAAAAGATGGGAAAGACGGTATTCCTGACGACCCATTACATGGAAGAGGTGGAGCATCTCAGCGATAGAGCGGGAATACTCATAGATGGAAATATAGAAGTGATCGATTCTATCGAAAATCTGATAGAACATCACGGCGGAGGGATGAAAGTTAAAGTGCTAGAAGACGGTGAGGCGGAAGAGATCATCCATGAGAGAGCGGACGAAGTACTGGAAAGCGAAAACGGAACTCTGACAGGCATATTCGATGATAAAAAAGAAGCAAGGCAAGCTTTGGTAAAACTGTTCCAGCTCGACGCTAAAGTCGAAGTCCGAGAAGCCGGGATGGATGAAGTATTTATCAGATTGACCGGAGGTAAGATCGACGAAGGAGGTGAGATGGTATGAAGCGCGCTTTCTCTTTATTCGTTTCATTGACTAAAAATTGGATGCGCAGCAAAAGCGGCGTTTTCTTCTCGATCCTTTTCCCGATAATGCTTTTACTCATATTCAGCACTGTTTTTGG
The DNA here is from genome assembly GCA_046540335.1 of Thermoplasmata archaeon. Classification (GTDB taxonomy): domain Archaea; phylum Thermoplasmatota; class Thermoplasmata; order Halarchaeoplasmatales; family Halarchaeoplasmataceae; genus Natronoplasma. The sequence continues at coordinate 14,524 of JBKHFH010000014.1, forward strand.
AGGACAAGGAGCTGCCGAGTACACGCTCTACGTGCAGAACGACGATCTCGTCGATGGTAATGAGACCGAACTATCAGGGGCATTCATAGATGCCTTGGATTCTTCTGAATCTCTGAACGTCCAAGAGGTCGACAATATCACTGAACACCAGGAGGAAAAGGCTTTCGGAAGCTATCGAGCTCTGCGTATAAAAGAGGGCTTTCATGATAGGGCTATAAACAAAAGTATAGAACTGAGGATGAAAGTGATCCAGAACACCTCTCAATACAGAGACGATGAAAGTCAAGAGTTCAACATGGATAATTTCACGGCTGAGAGTGCAGATATAGTTCTGATCCTCAATGAAGACGATCAGAGCGCCCCGATGATCAGAGGTACAATATATGGTGTTGTGGATTCGTTCAACTCACGGATGCTTGGACTGGAACACGGAGATACCACAGTGAACATCACTGAAGAATCAAGGGATGAAAGAGGACTTCAGCCTGTCGATTATTATCTTCCCGGATTCATAGCGGCCTTCATAATGAGCAACGGTATCATAGGAGTAACTTCTAACATCTCGGAATTCAAAAGGAACGGAACACTGAAAAGGTTGTCCGCAACACCACTGAAGAAGAGAGACTGGATACTAGCTAATGTTGGGCAGCAGACTGTTCTCGCGTTTGGACTCACCGCAGTGATGATACTTGTAGCGGTGGTCGTCTTCGGGGCTCAGGCTTATACCGGCCCTTTGGCTATCGGTTTGATCTTCCTCGGTGCGGCCGCTTTCTGTTCCGTTGGCATAGTCATGGGTGGTCTGATAAAAGACGTCGAGGCGGCTAGCGGCGCTGGAAACGCGATAGCTTTTCCGATGATGTTTTTGTCCGGAGCTTTCATACCTGTTGAAACCATGCCCGACTACCTGCAGACTGTAGCAAAATTACTACCTCTCTATTACTTTCACCAGGGACTGAGAGAGATAATGATCTTGCAGAACCCTTCCGAAGCGATGCTATCTTATCTAGTAGTTGGAATATTCGCCCTGATCTTCATCGTACTCGCGATAAAGACGACCACATGGAAAGACATATAGGTGTTTAAAGAGATACAAAAAAGGGTAACATGGTCAAGCTGAGACCGGACAAGATGAACCTTGTAGAGGGCTACACCGCACCTCCGACAGTATTCAAAAACATGGGTCTGTATTTGGACGACGTTTTTGAAAACCTAGACGGAGAAAGATTGGTCGTAAAAGAAGAAGGAAAGGACTGGTGTGTCAAAAAGGTAGAAGAGCGGTAAAGTGAAAAGACGATTCGATTTTCAGTTCCGCTTCAGATAATCTAGGGCTAATCTGGCGTATAATGCTGTCCCCTTATAAAGCTCCTCTTCATCCACATCAAATTTTGGATGATGGTGTGGACGATCAGTGCCTTTATCTTCGTTACCGGTGCCCATGAACAGAAAACAGCCGGGCTTTTGCTGTAAGTAGAAGGCGAAGTCCTCTGCGCCCATCTGCTTCTGCAGTTCTTCTATCTCAAAATAATCCTTTGCAGTTTCCTTGGCAAATTCTGACATCTCTTTCTCGTTCACGGTTGGCGGATAATAATTTCTTTCCAATTCAAATTCAGCTTCACAGTCCCATGCTTTCGAGTAGTGTTCCGCTATCTGTTTTATCCTATCGATTATCTTTTCTCTTACGTCTAGATCAAACGTCCTTATCGTTCCGTTCATCACCACTTCTTCCGGTATCACGTTGTAGGCGTCGGATGTCTTCACTTTCGGGGTTTTTATGACCGCCGGAGATAAAGGATCTATATCACTCGTAACTATCTTTTGTAAGGCGTCGTAGATCGCATTGGCGGGTATAGTCGGATCATTTGTCTGGTGTGGATAGGCTGCATGACCGCCATCTCCTTTTATTGTTATCAAGAAACTGTCGGAGGAAGCCATCACAGGTCCTAGAGAGGTAGCTATCTTGCCAGATGGCAGGTTAGACCACACATGGATCCCGAAGATAGCATCTATTCCTTCTAATCGTCCTTCGTCAACTACTTTTTTAGCTCCCGCACCACCTTCTTCTCCCGGCTGGAATATCAGTTTTACAGTTCCTTCCAACTCGTCTTTCATTTCGGAAAGAATCTTGGCCGCTCCCAGAAGCATGGCTGTATGCGCGTCGTGTCCGCAGGCGTGCATCTTTCCTTCTGTTTGAGATCTGTAAGGCACGTCGTTCTCTTCTTGAAGTTCTAGAGCGTCCATATCCGCCCTCAAAGCTACCGATTTACCTTCTTTCCCGCCTTGCAACGTAGCGATCACGCCGGTTTCGGCGGTTTCCTCTATTGAATAACCCAGTTCATCTAGCTCGTCTTTCACGATATTCGATGTTCTCTCCTCCTCAAATTTGGTCTCAGGATGTTTGTGAAGATCTCTCCTCATCTCTATTACGTATGGCTCTAATCCCTCCGCCATTTCGAGTATAGAGTCTTTCATAGGAGTAGAATCGTTTTCGTCTTATTTATCGGTTCTCTAAGTAGGAGATTAACATACAAAGAGTCAAAAAATAATAAATATTCTCTATTATAATCAAACCAACATGCAGGTGGAGGAGTACAAAGGGGAGCTAGAAGAACTCTATAGGTTATGGAGAGAAGTGGCGAAAGAGAGAGAGAACTCTCTGGATAAAAGCAAAGAAGAGTTCAAGGAGGAAAATCTGAATGCCCCAGTTGGTAAGATCAAATGTTTTACAGCCTGGAAAGCAAAAGAACTGGTAGGGGCGTCGTTATTAACTATGAGGCCAAAAGATGCCAGTCCTTATATGAACCTTTTAGTTCCTGAAAATAGATTAGAGAGCAATGGATCAAAAAGATTACTGGAGAAGTCGATCGAATTCTGTAGAAAAAATGGAGAATCAGAGGTCCAATTGTCACCTAAGCTCTATCCTGAAGGTTTTTTAGATTTTTTCAAAGAGCAGGGTTTTGAAAAAGATGAAGAGTACCCCTCCGGGTTATGGATGAAAAAAGAACTGGTGGACTTGGATGATTTACAAATCCCTGAAGGTATTGAGATATTTGAAACGACCACTTTAGGAGGGAAGATATCAGCTGAAGGACTTGCAGAAGTCCAGAGCGACTATGCGAACTCTAATTATGATTTGGAGGATATATCGGCCGAAATCGAGATGGTAGATGATGACAGAGAAATATTGTACAGCATCGCCAGGTTGGAAGATAGCGGTGAGGTGGTAGGTTTTTCGAGAACGATGTTTTTGGACCTATTGAGCGGAAATAAAATAGCCCAGAACAGTGGTCTGGTCGTCAAAAAAAACCAGAGGAATAAAGGAATCGGCGGAGCACTTCTGATCGATTCCTTTCACGGAACAAATGAAAAAGGATACGACGAAATGTATATCTCCACTCATTCAAATAATCCCGCTAAAAGATTATACAAGAGATTGGGGTTCAAGTTGGTCAGGGAACATCCCCAACTTCGTTACGAGATAAAATAGGTTAGAGATTCAATCCGGTTCATACCTGTCCTTGGACACAGGTTCACCACAACTGAATTCCTCGCTCTCTGGACACGGACCTCTTATGCAGGGCGCTCCAGCATCTTCGAATATTATAGGAGCTACCTTTTTGACCTCTTTCAACATACGCTCGGCCATCTCCTTTATCTCCCACTGAGCTCTTCTGCAGCACCGTAAAGAGAAAAAGTGCCAGAGTTCCCGCGCGTTCATCGAGACGATGATGTTGCTTCTAGTCGCGTTGGGTAAAACGTACCTGGCGTCTTCCGCGGGGATATCTTTATCGATCAATTTCTGATAAGTTTCTCTGATTTTCTCTATACACTCCTCGAAAAGCTCTTCCGCTTCATCATCTTCTTTTATGGTTTCCGGTTTTACTGGATCGAAATCCTCGATGGTAACGTATCTCTGGGACTGCTGCGAATAGGAAGCTAAGCGGTGTCTCACCAACTGATGGGTGAGCGAGCGTGAAACTTCGCCGATCTCGAAGGTGAATGATGCGTGCTCTATCACGCTGTGGTGGCCGCTCTCCTTGATCCTCTCCAGTATATCTTTCACTTTCTCCTCGCTCATCTCTTCCTTATCTGGGATATCTTCGCTGTAGCAGGTAAGTGCTGCGTGTGCGGCAGTCCTGTCCGGTTCCGGAGTATAGTTCGCCAATTCTACCTTCATATCATCGCCTCAGAATAAGCCGGATATGGTCCCATCTTCGTCTATATCTATGTCTTTAGCTGCGGGATGTGAGGGGAGTCCGGGCATCGTGGTTATATCGCCGGCCATCGGAATCAAGAAACCGGCTCCTGCATTAACCCTGATCTTTCTTATCTTGACCTTAAAATTTTTAGGCCTTCCTCTCAAACTTCTGTCATCCGATAAGGAATAATGCGTCTTGGACATGCATATCGGAAGGTCATCCCAATCGTTCTTTTTTATAAGCCGTAGGTCCTTCTTAGCCTGTGGTGTGAAGACCACGTCAGTCGCTCCGTATATCTTGGTGGCTATATCCCTGATCTTCTCCTCGGGTTCCTCCTTTAGTGAGTAGAGAGGTCTGAAATCGCTCTTTTCTCCATCGCAGACCTTCTTCACTTCTTCGGCGAGCTCCATCCCACCTTCACCCCCTTCCTGGTAGACCTCAGTTACAGCATAAGGGACCTCTATATTTTCACATAACTCCTTGAGATAATCTATCTCTTTCTGGGTATCGGAAGGGAACCTATTTATCGCAACAACCACGGGAACGCCGAACATCTGTATGTTCTTTAGATGTTTATCCAGGTTCGGCAGTCCTTTCTTCATCGCCTCTAGGTTCTCCTCGTCCAATTTTTTCCTGGAGACACCGCCCTGTCTTTTCAGAGCTCTAACAGTAGCGACCATCACAGCCACATCTGGTTCGAGATCGCCTTCTCGGCAAACGATGTTGAAGAATTTTTCCGCCCCAAGGTCGGAGCCGAAACCCGCCTCGGTAACAAAATAATCGGAAAGACCGAGGCCTAACTTCGTGGATAGCAAACTGCTCGTACCGTGAGCTATATTAGCGAAAGGTCCACCGTGTATGAAAGCCGGAACGCCTTCGATGGTCTGGACAAGATTGGGCTTCATAGCGTGTTTCAAAAGAGCCGCCATCGCACCAACGCCGCCGAATTCTCCCGCAGTAACGGGCTCTTTGTCGTAGGTATAGCCAATGATGATGTCGGAGAGTCTATCTTTTAGGTCTTGAATACCGTCGGCAAGACACAGAATGGCCATCACTTCTGAGCTGGCCGTTATACCGAAAGAGGTCTCGTTAGGCATCCCATCGGACGTACCGCCTAAACCCACGACTATATTCCTCAAAGAGCGGTCGTTCATATCGACCACTCTCGGCCAGACGATCTTTCTAGAATCCAGATTCATCTCGTTTCCGCGGTGCATGTGATTGTTGATCATCGCCGATAAAAGGTTGTGTGCTATACCTATAGCGTGAAGATCACCGGTGAAATGAAGATTTATATCTTCCATAGGGAGAACCTGCGAGTATCCTCCTCCAGCAGCACCTCCTTTGATCCCCATGGTTGGGCCTATCGAAGGCTCTCTTATACCCAATGTTGCTTTTTCGCCCATCTTCCAAAATGCCTGAGTCAGACCGATACTCGTGGTGGTTTTTCCTTCACCGCCTCGGGTGGGAGTTATAGTAGTTACTAGGATCAGATTTCCAGCCTCTTTATCTCTGTATTCTTTGATAGCGTCCAAAGTCAGCTTTGCTTCGTAATCGCCTCTGGGCTCGATATCCTTTTCGCTCAACCCTAGTTTTTCAGCGATATCACTTATCGGCTCCAACTCAGCTTCCTGAGCTATCTCGACGTCGGATTTCATATTGAAGCGGTATTGTGTCAATGATTTAAAATTATTGTGTTATGCGCGACGATATGGTTCCATTGTATCAAATACTGAAAATCTATTAGAAAAACTTATCAATCACTCTAAGGTTTGGAAAGTAGGTGTTTCGAGTGTCGAAAAAGGCGTTACTGAGTGTTTCAGATAAAGATGGTATATTAGAGTTGGCTAGAGGATTAGAAAAGCACGATTTTGAGATAATATCATCCGGCGGGACAGCATCCGCCCTCAAAGAAGGCGGTATAGATGTTACAGAAGTGAGCGAGGTCACCGGATTTCCAGAGATATTAGATGGAAGGGTCAAAACACTTCACCCGAAGATACACGGCGGTATCCTTTATCAAACGGGAAAGCATGAGGAAGATATCGAAGAGCATGCGCTTCCTCGATTGGACGTCGTGGTTGTAAACCTATATCCTTTTGAGAACGTTATAGAGAAAGATCACGAGGTAGAGGAAGCTGTAGAGAACATAGATATCGGGGGCGTAGCTCTTTTGAGAGCCGCTGCAAAGAACCACGAGAGAGTAACTGTAGTGACTGAAAAAGAAGATTATGACGTCGTGTCGCAACAACTAGAGGCCAACGATGGGGAGATAAGTGAAGAAGTGCGGAAAGATCTGGCCTTGAAAGCGTTCCAGAGGACCGCGCGATACGATGCTGTTATATCCGACTACTTTCAGAAGGAATTCAAAACGGAAAAATTCGCAGAAAACTATCACGTTTTCGGTGAAAAGGTCAAAGATCTTAGATACGGCGAGAATCCGAATCAAGATGCGGCTTTCTACCGCACTGAATATACGTCGGAAAGCTCCGTTCTTAAGGCAGAAAAACTCCACGGAAAGGCTCTCTCTTATAACAATATTAGAGACATAGAGGCAGCGATGGACATCGTGAAGGAATTCGAAAAACCCGCTGTCGCAGCTATCAAACACACCAATCCTACCGGAGTAGCTACAAGAGAAGACCTAGTTGAAGCCTATCAGCTCGCCTACGAATGCGACCCGCAGTCCATCTACGGCAGCGTAATCGGAGCGAACAGACCCATCACCAAAGAAATGGCGGAGAAGATGGACGAGATATTCGTAGAGGCGAGTATAGCACCGGGATACGAAGAAGGAGCTATAGATGTCCTGAAGAACAGTAAAAATATCAGGATCATGGAACTGCCTGAATGGAATCCAGAAAGGGAAGGATTCGAATTTTCCAAAGTTGCCGAAGGTCTTCTCGTGCAGGATAGAAACAAAAACAAAGTTAAAAAAGAGGATATGGAAGTTAAGAGCGAGAGAGAACCGACGGAAAAAGAACTAGATGCGATGGAATTCGCCTGGAAGGTCATAAAACACGTCAAGTCAAACGCGATCATATTCACGAAAGAGGACCATACTGTAGGTATTGGAGCCGGTCAGATGAGTCGTGTAGACGCTGTCAAGATAGCGAAGATGAAGGCAAGACTAGAAACGGAAGGTGCGACGATGGCTTCTGATGCTTTCTTCCCCTTCCGTGACGGGATCGACGAGGCCGCAGAGGCAGGCATAGAATCGGTTATACAGCCCGGCGGTTCGATAAGAGATGACGAGGTCATCGAAGCGGTCAACGAGCACGATATGAGCATGGTCTTCACCGGCGAGAGAGTTTTCAAGCACTGAATGATCGAGCGGGAGATGTAGAGATGCAGGAAAAAAACGAAGACATCAAAGAAAGATTCGATCACCCAGAAGATTATCTATATTCTCTAAAACGGATAGGTGTAAAACTCGGTCTCGATAAGATTGAAAAATTTTTGTCAAGGTTCGATAACCCACACAACGATTTCAACGCCGTGGTAGTGGGCGGTACCAATGGAAAAGGATCGGTCTGCAGAAATCTAACGAATATACTGCAGGAGGCCGGTTACACCGTAGGTCTCTTCACTTCCCCTCATTTAATAGATTTTGAAGAAAGGATACAGGTGAACGGGAAAAATATTCAAGAAGAAGAACTTTGGAGTCTGATCGAAAAGGTGGATCCAGAAGTTAAGGATATAGAGGAAAAGGATCCAGAGGACAGGCCTAGTTTTTTTGAAGTTTTAGCCACTCTAGCTTTCCTCTCTTTTTCAGAGCATGATGTAGATTTTGCGGTTCTCGAAGTGGGCATGGGTGGAAGATTGGACGCCACGAATGTTGCCCCACATGATTTCTCTGCGGTCACCTACGTCGGTTATGATCACGCCGAACATCTCGGCGATACTAAAGAGAAAAGAGCTTACGAGAAAGCAGGCATAATCAAAGAGAACAATCATTTCGTGACAGGTGAAAAAGATAAGGATCTCAGGGAATATTTCAAGGAGGTCTGTGAGGAAAGGAAAGCGGATTTCAACTACGCCTTGGATAGAGAATACACGATCCATCAGGAGCCACTGATCATAGAAACTGAACCGTATGGTAAGATAGAAATACAGGGATCGACCACCTGGCAGGCCGAAAACGCACTGGTCTCTCTTAAATTGGCTGAAGGTTTGAAGAGAAGGGGTTATGATATCAGTGAAGAAGATATCGTTAGTGGGATAGAAAACACTTCACTTCCAGGAAAGATGGAATACATCAAAGATGAACCTAGAGTCATGGTAGACTCCGCTCACAACAGAACGGGTTTCGAAGCACTCAAGCTAGGTTTGGAAAAAATCGATTACAACAGATTGCTTTTGGTCGCCGGTATGTTAGAGGACAAGGAGTACGACACCCTCGTTAAAATCCTGGGTCCAGAGAGCGATATGGTTTACACGGCTGAACCAGTGAGTGAAAGAAAACTCGACAGCGAAGTTCTAGCTGAAGATTTTGAAAAATACTGTCCCGTTGAACATTTCGACCACGGGATAAAAGCTCTCGAAAGAGCAGAGGAGGAGTGGAGTGAGGGAGACCTGATCCTTGTAACTGGTTCGATGTACCTCTTGGGGGACATATTGAAAAAGATGAGATGATAAGATGGATTTTGAAGAGATGATAAAGCGTTTGAAAGAAGAGTTCGATGTGGGAGCTTTTCCTGGGAAAGATCCTGATGAGGATGAAACTCCAGACCGATCAGCATTTGAAGTTTTGATCTCGACCGTGCTTTCACAGCGGACTAAAGACATTAACACTCACAAAGCATCGGAAGCTTTATTTTCTAGCTACCCTACTCCTGAAGCATTAGCGGAGGCGCCTCTCGATCATGTTAAGGAATTGATAAAGCCCTCCGGATTCTATAACGTTAAAGCGGAACGGGTCAAAAATATAGCTAGGAGGATACACGAGGAGTACGGAGATGAAGTTCCCGAAGATATCGAGGAACTATTGGATCTGAAAGGAGTGGGTAGAAAGACCGCGAATTGTGTATTGGTCTACGGTTTTGGTGAACCTGCGGTCCCTGTAGACACCCACGTTCACAGGATAAGCAACAGGTTAGGCATCGCAGATACTGACGATCCTGAAGAAACTGAAAAGGTCTTAGAGGAAAAGATGCCAAAAAAGTACTGGATAGAGATAAACAGACTGATGGTCGTTTTCGGTAAGAACATATGTAAACCCAGAAATCCAGAATGTGAAAGGTGTCCTTTGGCCGATATGTGCAGATATTACGAGGAGGTGTATTTAGATGAAAATAGATAGTTTGGAAACTATACCGATCGGGATAGATAGGAACGAGGTCTTCACGATCTCAACCGGTTCTTCTTTGACAGCGGAGAACGTCATCATAAAGGTGGAATCCGAAGGAAAAATCGGATGGGGTAATGCCAGTTCGAACAGTGTCACTGAAGAGACGATCGAATCCATGTTGAAAGCTCTTGGAACCATGAAGTCAAGGACTGTTGGAAAAAAGGTAGATGTCGAAGAAAATTGGAAGAGTTTTTACAATGAACTTCCAAAAGATCCGGCCTCCCTGGCGGGTTTCGATATCGCGCTCTACGATCTGAAAGGTAAATTGGAAGGGGTCTCCATAACTGAGATGATTGGAGGAAGTAAAGAGGGCATACTCACAGACAGGACGATAGGACACATGACCAAAACTGAAACGGTGGAACACGCTAGAGGATTCGTCGATCAGGGATTCAGAGCTCTGAAGATAAAGGTCGGAATCGGATTGATGGAAGATATGAAAAGAGTGAGAGCCGTGAGAGAGGAAGTCGGTGACGAGATAGACATTTGGATAGATGCGAACCAGGCTTTCACACCGGAAGAATCCATAACTCTATGCCAAAAATTAGCGGACGTGAATATAAAATTCGTAGAACAGCCAGTAAGGGTCGATGACCTAGAAGGTCTGAAAAAAGTGACCGAGCAGACCGATATACCTATCATGGCGGATGAAACGATAAAAGGCCCTGAGATGGCTGAAAAGATATGCAAGGAGGGGATCGCGGACATGATAAACATCAAGTTGGCCAAATGCGGCGGTCTGACGGGAGGGAGAAAAATCGTTGAAATAATGGAAGATCATGACGTCGAAGGGATGGTCGGCTGTATGGGCGAAACCAGCGTTTCTATCGCTGCTGGAGCTCACCTTTATAATTCAACACCAAATTTAAAATACGCCGACCTCGACAGTCACTTCATGCTTTCGGACAATATCGCAACTGGTCTGGAATTCAAAGATGGAAAACTCTGGATATCGGATGATGACGGTCTGGGCATGGAAGTCGATGAGGATAAGTTGGAAAAATACAGGATAGACCTAGAAGGTGAATCATGAAGATAGAGACGCCTTCCAGATTACACTTCGGTATAATCGACCTCAGCAGAGAATTCAAGAGAGAATACGGCGCTTTCGGTGTAACTCTTAAAGACGGGTACGAGATAAATATAGAGGTCTTAAACGAAGGTCTAGTAGTCAAGGGCAGTGAAAGAGAAAAACAGATAGCTGAAAAGGTATACGGTAGATTGAAAGAAAAATACGATATCTCCCAGGGGTTCAAGATAGAGGTCGAAAAAAGTATACCTGCGCACGTCGGACTGGGTTCCACCACTCAATTCACCCTTGGGACCGGATACGGCATGTTAAGATCCGCTGGAAAAGACATGTCGATAATCGAAATGGCTAAACTCCTAGACAGAGGGCGATACTCCGCTATAGGTACCCACGGATTTGAAAAAGGAGGCTTCATCCTTGAAGGAGGGAAGACTGATAAAGACGAAATCTCACCTCTTTTGACGAGAAGTCGGATTCCTGAGGATTGGCGATTCATCATTCTCTGTCCGAAACAAAATAAAGGATACGACGAGCAGGAAGAAAGGCCGATAATGGAAGAACTCTCAGTTGACAAGAAATATCCTGAAAAGATATGTCACAACCTATTGATGGGTATATTGCCGGCTGTTGAGAAAGAAGATATAAGTGCGTTCGGTGAACATCTCACCAGGATACAGAAACTGGTTGGCCGCTCTTTCTCGGATTATCAAGAAGGTATATATCATCCCGCGATAAAAAATATCGTTGAATCTCTCACAGAAAAAACCTATGGAGGAGGACAGAGCTCCTGGGGACCTACTGCTTACGGCCTAGTGAAGAAGGAAGAGATAGGCGGGCTTAAAGACGAACTATTGAGCGGTATAGATGAAGAGGAATATCAAATCTGGATCGGCGAACCGAACAACCAGGGTGTCGTAGTCCAAGAATGAAAGGTCAGTCCTGAAGTTCCTTCTGCATCTCTATCCTTTTTGCTATCTTTTCAGGGTCTTTTAATGCATCGGCCGCCGGTATGTTGAATCGCTGTTCGTAATCTACCACGTAATCCCGCTTCTCCTCTTCCGTCAAATCCTCAGGATTGATAGTTATAGCTATCACGTCCGCCCCAGAGAAAGACTTTATCAGATGTATTTCATCCTCTAGATCCGGCATGGGCCACTTCAAATCCTCTGATTGATAGTGGCGGTACTCTCTAGCCGGAGCGTGCTGCAGGACCACCGCATCTGGCTGACTCGCCGCTAACACGGCTCGAGAACCACAGACGTAAGCTGGATGTGATATACTGCCTTGACCTTCGATGAGTATGTAGTCGGGTCTTTTGTTTTCCCAAGCTTTCCATATCTGGTTCTCCAATTCTCCCACCATATAATCACCCTTGATAGAATCTAATGGTACGCCGTATTCATATCCCTGAAGCAGTCCGGTCTGTCCCGTAGCGATCCATTCGACGTCGTCACCTCTCTCTTTCATCAGCTCGTATACCTCTAACAGCGCGGTCCTCTTGCCTACTGAGCTGTCGGTTCCCAGGAAAGGTATGGTCAAGGCATCGATATCTTTTTTCCTGTTCTTGAAATAATTTAGTTCATCGAGAGGAGGTGATTTTCTGATATCTTCTAATTCCACATCATATCTTTCCGCAAGTTCAGAGAGCTCTTCATCATCGGTGAGGTAATGATGAAGACCGGATATTATGTCTAGGCCATTCTCAATAGCCTCTATGATGTGTTTTCTGAAGTTCTGAGGTAGATAACCGCCGATGGTCGCCACGCCCACTATCAATTTTTCAGCATCTCCTTCTTTAAGGGCTGAACCAATGTCTGGGTAAACCTGTACCTCTTTACAGCTTGGAATTACCTCGTCGGTGGTCTTCCCCGCGAACTTTGAATCTATAACGCCAACGATGTCATATTTTTCAGAATGCCTCAGCAATCCATGAGATGTTTTAGCGGCGCTTTTATCTAGATGTTCGTCGGTAAGGATCAGCGCTCTTGTCATGGTGAACGGAGAAAAATGATGATTCATAAGCTTTTGGTTGCTATATCATGCTATATCGCATCTGTGACTGATAAGAAAAGAGTCATCAGAATCAAAATTTTTTCTTCAAACCGACAGTTCCTTCAGAGCTCTTCTCGTTTTTCTCACGAATTCACCCGAAGCCCCTATCTTTTCGAAAGTGTCTCTAGCGCTTTCGAGGTATTCTCTAGCCTTTTCATACTTGCTTTGCTCCTTGTATAGTTCTCCAATATGGAATTTAGTCTCCGCTATATTGAATGGTACATCCAGTTCTTTGTTGATCGCTAATCCCTTGTTGTAGTTCTCCAACGCCCTGCTGAAGTTGCCCTTCTTTTGATTTATAGTCCCTTTGTTTCTGTATACGGCTGCCAGTCCAACCCTGTCGTTTTCCCGTTTCATTATATCTTCTACACCTTGTATGTATTCACTAGCTTCCTCTAACTGGCCCATATTGGTACAAGCCTCTGCCGCGTTGAATGAACCCCATCCGATGAACCTCTCGTCGTTTATTTCCTCAGCATAATCGATGCACTTATCAAAATACTTTAAGGCTCTCTCGTAATCCCCTCGTTTCAAGTAGCTATCGCCGATATTATTGTGGACCCTAGATAGCTGGGTCTTCTCATTGATATCCTCTAAGAGGGGGATGCTCTTCTCGTAATAATCGATGGATTTTTCTGCATGTCCTTGCTGGGAGAAAACATTGCCCAGACCTATATAGTTCATCGCGAGGGTCCTGTCATCCCCCGACTTTTTGGCCGCCTCGAGCCCTTTTCGGTAATATCTCTTTCCCTCCTCAAGATTGCCTCTCCTGAAGGCGATCTTTCCTAGACCTCTGTAAGATTCACTTATGCTGAATAAGTTGTTTTTATCCTTAGATATTTCCAGCGCCTCTTCAAGATAATCTTTGGCCTTACCATATTTCCCTGTATCGACATAGACCCATCCCAATCGTCTCAGACCTTTAGCTTCAAGTTCTCTATCACCTATCTCTCTTCCTCTCTCTATCATGTCAAAATAGACATCCTCATATTGTTCGAGCACGTTGGAGAGCTCCTCTGATACAGTTGAAAGGTCCTTCGCAGAATCTAGCAGATCCTCCGAAAGGGTCTTCTGACTTTCTGATATCTGCTGACACGATTGTGCCAATTCAGCATTCTGATTACTTATCTCGGTCACACCAGAGATCTGCGGAGCAAAGTCATCTTTCAAAGTCTCTAAAAGATCAGATGTGGTTACGGAGACTGATTTGATAGAATCCTTCACCGAAATCATCTTTTCATCGATCTTTATTATAGATTCTTTGCTCTCCTCCGACATATCTTCCACGGTCCCGGTCATCTCCTTCAGATCCTCGATCTTTTCAGCTATGTTTTTGGCGCATTTCTGAGTCTCTTCTATGGCCTCTTTGACTTGCTCGGTTTCCTCTTGTGTATCTTCAGCTAGTTCTCTAACAGAATCAGCGACGACGGCGAAACCTCTTCCCTCCTCACCTGCCCTAGCCGCCTCTATCGATGCATTTAAAGCTAGTAAGTTCGTCTGATCGGCTATATCAGATATGACTTCTATAACTTCTCCTATCTCCTCGGACTTCTTATCCAACTTTTCCCCCTCTGAAGCGGTCTCATTCAGTATGTCTTTCAATCTGTCCACCGTCTCGCTCACATTTTTTGCCTGATTCTTCCCCTTTTCCGTCTGAGCTGATGTCTCTTCGGCGGTATCTACTATATCTTTTATGTCGGACGAAGTCGCCTCTATCTTCTGTATCTCCCTCTCTATCTGCTCCGAGATCTGCTCATTCATCTTGGCTATCTCCTGCCCACCTGTGGATATGTCGTCTATATCATCATAAAGGGTCTCGGCCATATCGGTCAGGTCTCTAGACGTCTCTTTTGTACTCTGCGAAGATTCATCCAGATCTGTAGAAACTTTTTGGAGTGTTCTTAGAGTACTCTCTAAACTGCTGGCCATCTTATTTATGTTGCTAGCTAATCCCAGAAGATAAGTCTCTTCACCCTCTTCCTTGTAATGGCTGGTATCTATCCTCTCGCTGAGATCACCTTCTGTTATGCCTTTTACCACTTCTTCGATGCTCTTTATATGCTCTTCTACTTCCTCCCTCTCTTCTTCTAATTCAGTTTCGAGAGACGCTTTTTCTTCTTCAGCTTCGTTCAATTCTTCCTCAAGATCTTCTATCTTTTCATCTTTCCCTGTAGATATCTCTTCAAGTTCCGCTATCCGATCTTTCTTCTCTTCGAGTCTCTCTTCATGATCTATGAGCTCTTCCTCTTTTTCCTCAAAATCGTCCTCGAGAGATTCTATTTTTCCTTCCTTCTTTTCAAGTTCCTCCTTGAGTTCCTCGATCTTCTTCTCCTTCTCCCTGCATTCATACTCCAAGGACTTTATCTTTTTCTCTTTCTCTTTACCGAACAGATCCATTATCATCAGCTCATTTGGGCACTTTCCTTTCAACAACCCAATCTAATTTCTACCTAACATCCGCTTTACTGTTAATTATTATTTTCGGAAGTAAATGAAGTGAATTTGGATCCTTTATAAGCCTAAAATTCACTCAGAGATCTCTGCCCTTTTTCTTCTTTATTTTCTCTCTGTGACAAAATAGTTCCGTATTCTCCACCTCCTCCTGAACGGATATCTATATCTCCCTCTCTGAAGTCCCTTATCAAGTCCGCGATATCTTTTCCAACTATCCTTTCTATCTCATCACTAGGTGCGTCACAAAGAACTTCTACCTCGTCACCGATATTATCTATCAGTTCTTGCCATATCTTATTTACTTTTTTGGTCGTTGGACTGGAGTGGCCAACAGCCTTGGCTATGATCTCCTGTAAAGGTATCAAATGCAAGTAGGGAGGCGTGTCCTTCGATGTGTGATCAACGTCGGACAACTCTTCGACCCTGTCCTTCACCCCCTTCTTTATCGTCCCCCCGCATTTGCATCTCCAGTCTCTCGCTATCGAGTCTTCCATAGAGTAGTGAGTGTAACATCTGCTACAGGCACTTTCGTTGTATTTTCCCTCTTCAGGAGGTAAACCGACATTTCTAACGACTTCTCCTTTTTTGCCGTCAAAGAGCTCTCTCAGTCCGTCAAAACTCAGGTCAGGAAGTCGTAAAGTATTGAACTCTCTAGCCAACCTATGGGGGAAGGGAGAATGTGCGTCAGAAT
This sequence comes from Thermoplasmata archaeon, assembly GCA_046540335.1. Lineage (GTDB taxonomy): Archaea > Thermoplasmatota > Thermoplasmata > Halarchaeoplasmatales > Halarchaeoplasmataceae > Natronoplasma. Next base: position 30,297 of record JBKHFH010000014.1, read on the forward strand.
TGGAGAGGTATACCAAGTCATGAATTTCAGATATCTTATCCGCGTAACTGCTGTCGGCACTCAGACCCAGTTCCAAGAAATCAACATCTTTCGAGTATTTTCCATACGCTGATGAGAGTGAGTCATGATTTCCATACAGAGCGGTGTAGGGGGTAAAAGCGTGTGCGGGACCGAATAGACAACCGGTCTCTTTGGCCATAAGAGCCAATTCTTCGCCGGAGAGTTTTAGTTTGGGTCTCCCATCGGAATCGATATTGGAAGAAAAGCGAGACAATCTTTCATACAGTTCTTCCGTTTTAGATAGCGATGGGAATATCAGAAGATGGTGAACTCTGTCCTGTGTTTCAACTTCATCTGTAAGTACAAATTTCATGTTCCCTTTCCTGAAAACAGACTCTCTCTCCTTATCCATATCTCTTATCTTATCTCTCCAGAGCGGATGCATACAGTCTCCTGTGCCGAGAAGATCGATGCCTTTCTTCTCCCCTTCAACACTCAAAGTTTCGAGATCCATACTTTCCGAAACACCACTCGAATATTTGCTGTGGATATGGAAGTCCGCGTTGATCTTCATGGTACCTACATCCATTTATTCGAAAGTTATAACGCTATCGGAAGTTGAGGGGTGATTCCTAAAAAGCTAGAAAGAGGTCGTTAAGGCTTCAACAGCTGGAATCACCACTTCGGAGACGAAGATATGGGGTATTATCGAGAACACGATGACTATGATAGTCAAGATTACCATGCTCGCTAACATGGATCGGGAAACGGATCCTTCCGGTTCTTCATCTACCGGCCCCAAAAACACACTGGAGAAGAGTTGGGCCATCAGTAAAAAGATCAAAGCGGTCATCACGACAGTGAATAATCCCAGGATTGGATGGAATGAATACGTAGCTCTATATATAAGGAACTTGGAATAGAACCCGGAGAAGGGTGGAAATCCTGATATCGAAAGTCCGGCGATGATGAAAAACACAGTTGTATACGGTAGCCTGTGTAACATCCCGCTGAGTTGTCTTTTATCTCTAGTTCCTGCAACACGTCCCATCGTTATTACGGAGAGGAACAGGAGAGTTTTGTACACCGCATCGTTGATAACGTGAAAGAGGCCACTAGCAAAAGATAATTGACCGAACTCCTGATATCTCGTGGTGTTCAAAGTAGTCAGTCCGACCCCCACCACGAGCATTATATATCCTATCTGTGATATCGAAAGATACACCACTACTAATTTTATATCATCAGTAGAGAAAGCTATGAACACTCCTACGACCATAGAGAATGCGCCTAGAAGGATAATTATCAGTCCTATAATCTCTGAAGATATGCTCCCCGTGAAGACCGATGTCAACAATCTGAATAACGCGAGGAGATATCCCATCACCATTATAGCGATGAAAGGAGAGACCGGACCGGGAGCGTCACCGTGAACTTCAGGGGTCCAGAAGTGAAACGGGACACTGCTGGACTTCATCGCAAAGACGACAGTTATCAGACCGACAGCCATCTCATCGTTGTAACTGCCGGTCATCGCCTCTGAAAGGAGTTGAAGATTCAAAACACCGTATTGGCCGTAAAATAAAGCTATGGAAAAAAGGAAGAACAGACCCCCAATAACGCTCACGAACAAGTATTTCAACGCGGCTTCGACGCTTTTTCCCCTGTAATTTTCGAAGGCTATTAGCCCTGAAGAAGCGATACTGGTGACTTCGAACCAAACAAACATGTTGAAAAGATCATTCGTCAGAACCATACCGTTGAGACCGGCAAACGTTAAGAAAAATAGAGAATAAAATCTGCTCAAATCGGGCTTGTTTTTCATGTATCCTATGGAATACAGACCTGTTGTAAAGGCGATTAGAACGATGGTTATAGTAGATAGTACAGAAAATCCATCCGCAAGGAATATTATCCTGAAAAACGATTTTCCATTTTCGGGAGAAGGTTGTTCGGCACCGAAAACATATGACCAGCCTCCGACAGTCAAAACCTCGAACGCCATCAGGCCGACGAAGAAAGACGTTAGAGCCAATCCAGTAAGGAAAAGGATTTGATTTGATCTTCCAAAAAGTCTTTCTAAAAGAGTTATGAGGAAAGCTAAAAATAGGGGTGTGATCACTATCAATCCCGGAGTGGAATCAACTAGAGTCCCCCAAACCATCAACCACACCTCCAATTACCGATCACAGAGATGAAAAGCGAGTGAATCATCTTCTTAATAAATCTCAGAGATATTATGATCATCTATCACCTTGAAATCACTTCAATAATCTTTATTTGGTATTTATATAATCATTGGTGAAGAGTCACTCATTATAATTAGAATACACAGTTTCGACGATCACATTACGAGGAGGATCGAGATGACCCCTACGAATCCTAACAAAAACCAAAAAATATAATCGGACAGATCTGTGGTTTTCAGCTCAGCGGCTAAACTATCCGCTTCTTTTATCCACTGTATTATGAGTTCATGAAAGAAATGATCTATCACGTCGCTCTCGATTTTGTGTGATAAGAGAACTAAGTAGTATCTTATACCTCCCGAAAAGATCGTATAAGCGCCAAGGTAAGCCGTCAAAAACATCAAACCTTCAACTGAAAGTACAGGCAAACTAGGTATAGCCCCAGGGTTCATTATAATGCTTGGAATGAAGAAAAGAACCAATCCAGTGAATCCGATCACGCCCATGCTGAAAGTGTAAGGGGTCCAGCCTATGTTAGGGGGATCCATATCGCTTTTGAACATGCCGAAAAGCATCCTTTTCAGCGTGATCAAAGAATAACTCGCTGTTATCCCTCCTGCAAATATGATAGCTAGAGCAACGAGAATGAAAACCACGGGGCCGTGAGCCTCTGCAAGAGTGGTAGCTCCGCTGAATATCAGAGTCTTTCCCCAGAATCCTACCGTCAGCGGTGCACCTATCAGGGTAGAAAATCCTATTATTATCAGACTGGACAGTACTGGATTGAGTGTCATGAGTTCTCCCATATCGGAGATGTCTCTCAATCCGTCGTATTTGAACATGATCACTCCCGAGGCCATGAAAAGGAGAGAGGATGAAAATGACTGGGTGAGAAAAAGGATCGAAGCACCCATGATCGTTTTTTTCGACATCATCGCTATACCGAAAGTGATCCATCCCATCTGTGATATGCTGGAATACGCTAACAGAGTTTTGAGGTCGTCTTGAGCTATGGCATTAAATCCGCCGTAAAGCATTGTGGTGAAAGCTATAGTGATGAAAAGCGGGGACAGAAAACTGAACTGCTCGGGGAACATCTCCACCACGACTCTTATCATGACGTATCCTGACAATCCTATCAAATTGCCGGATAGAAGAGCGGAAACGGGTGCGGGAGCCTGAGAATGTGCTTTCGGCAGCCAGATATGGACGCCGAAGAGAGCCATCTTTATAGACATGCCGAAAAAGATCAGGAATGGTATCAACAGAGTGAGTCCTCGACCCATACCAACGTTTAGACTGCCCGTTGAGAGATCCAATATATCGAATGTCCCGACTTCAGTTTCCAGGCCGATGACGCCCAAAAAGAAGATAGCTCCACCGACGAGGGACCATATAAGGTATATGTTGGCCACTCTGGTCCTATCACCGTGGCCGTAAAAGAGGATAAGAAGAAAGGAGGGGAGTAAAGCGAGATTCAGGAAGAAGTACTGCAGGAAAAGATTGGTGGTCAGCACGAAACCGAACATCCCCGCTGCAAAAAGCATATAGAAGAGATAAAAAAAGCCGAGGCCGGGAGGGTTTTCTCCTGACTTCCGCATACTAGCGATCCTGTGTTCCATTATATCGTATGAGTAAAGTGCACCGAGTGGAGTTACCACTCCGACACCGAGAAAGAACAGAGAGTTCAAATCGTCCAAGTACATCGCAAAAGAACCTATCATCCTGTGAGAAAACAGAGATGGTTCGATAACTCCTGGTTCTAATCCAAAAGTGAGACCTATCACCAAAGCTGAAAATCCCGGAACAGCCAATAGAACAAAACTGATCACGGAAAGAGTCCTGGTTTTTATCTTGATCTCCATGAGAGGTATAAGAAACGCTCCTGTTATGGGGACTATGATAGAGATGAACATGATCGGGTAACCCAATCTCACCATGTTGAATATTTACATATATCAACCATTTTAAATTTACTTATCCTTTGACGATACGGGATGGCCAATACAAAATATATAAATAGATATACATATATTATTAGTTGGGATGTTCGACAAAATAGTGATCGCGACGGACGATTCACCTATCATAGACAACGCGATGCGTTATACCATAAATCTATTTCCAGATTCTGAATATTACTTGATCAGCGTGGTGGACACCACCGATAGGAGTATCCCTCACAATATCACGATGCGGGAAGAAAAACGGAAGATAGCGAAACAATCTCTGAAAGATGGGGAGGAAGTGTTGAGCGAAAATAACATCTCTCCGGGCGGCATGAGGAAGCCCGAAGGAGTCCCGTCTGAAGAGATCAAAAAGTACGCTGATGAAGTGGATGCGGATCTATTAGTGATAGCTTCACACTCTAAAGTTGGAGCGCAGCGTGTGCACATAGGAGAAACGACTTTGAACTATCTGAAAGTTACGAGTCATCCCTCTCTAGTTTTTCCTCGACTCAGTAATGTTGAAATTCCTGAGAAGATCTTCAATCCCACTACATTCAGCACTTATTCCGTTGAAGCGACCATGATCGCACTCGATCTAGCCGAACATTTAGGCGCGAGCGTGACCACTTTCCATTTCGGTGATAACGAACCAGGTCCCGCTTCAAGAAGGATCAAAAAAAGAGCGGATAGATTGGGCGTGGATTACACTCTTAAAATCAAAAGAGGTGCGTCAGACAAGGAGATAATCGAAACGATGAACGATTTTGATTTCTTGATAGGGAGTAGAGGTAGAAAGGGTATACTGTACAAGTTACATCACATCTTTCCAAAGCTCTCACTCAGCAAGTTAGAGAGAGAAGTGATAGCGGAGGGTGAAATACCAATCTTACTCACAGGTGACTGATTTTCTGTCTTTTTCAACTCAGTTGAGAAAACCCATTTATCAGTTTTTTTATCTCACATCGAGACCAAAATATTACCAAAAAATCTCAATAACTCATTGAAATGAAGTTAAAAATTTAAAAAAAAGAGAGTTTGTGTTCCCGAAAATCGCCGCGAGCGGGCTCATCTTGGTGGTATCAGCCTATTCTGGATGTATAGGTGGAGATGATGATACTGGAAATGGTGAGGACGATGGAGATGATGACGGACTAACAGGAACTGCTGACTATTCTGGAACATGGGAAGGCCAATACGGAGAAGAAGACTACAGTGGTACTTGGGAATTTGAAGTGGACTTCGATGAAGAAACTGTGACGGGATCATTCGAAGTTGACGGTGGCGGTTCAGGTGATATTACTGGCTCGGTTTCTGAAGGTCAGATAGATGCTTCCGGAGATGCGGGCTTTGGAACTGTTGAATGGAGTGGTGAGTTCAACTCCGACGGATCAGAGGTCTCAGGAACCTGGGAAACTGTCGATGGTAACGGGTCTGGAACCTGGAGCGGAGAAGAAGCGTAGGTAATACGTTGGTGAAGTGACCGGAAAAAATATGAGATTATAGTGATTTTACCAAACACAGCCTGTTTAAGAGCAATTTCGGTACGCCTCAAAAAAGTTATAATGATCCAT
>JBKHFH010000015.1:0-34903 GCA_046540335.1 Thermoplasmata archaeon
GCTTCCTCAAATCTTTTGTCGAAGTCTATATCAACTTTGGTCGACAGTGCTTTTTTTCCCATCTTTTTCCTCCAATATTAGTTTACGATACAAAACCATCCAAAGGTCTGCGTTTACGGTAAACCGTTTCTCTGCGCCCCGAGAGAGTGAGTAAAAGTTTCGCCTTTTTTCTTAACAACTTATATCCACTTCAAAAACACTGTATTAACAGCGTATCAACTCGTGTATGGAACGCTGTTCATACAGTTACCCACTCGTTCGTAGGCTGAAAAAACAGTTTACGGTAAACAGGCTCTATCGATCACCTCCTCTAACCTCCGATGATCTGTAACTATGAGAGTAAATCTTCATCTTCTTCCCTCCTCTCTTCTAATCCTAAAAAAGAACCCACTTTCACTACTACTTCTTCTACTAATCTACTTAATCTATCAATATTTAGAACTCTTTCTAGCGGACCTTCCTGTTCTTTTTCTTGACATTCTAGAAGCTCATCCGCTAGATCAAGGACATTTTTCTCGTAAGGACCTAAATCGGTCTGGTGGTGTGTAACGCCAGCTGGAATCCCATCCGGGGCGCTCTTCTTATTTTATCAGCTTAATATTTCTTTAGATTTTGTTACATAATTATTATATCATTGATATTATGTTAGGTATATCTAAAAAGTGATCCCGAGAAATTATAGCGGTGCAGTACGAAATTTGTTATTTTCATCTAAAGTCCTAATTTCCACTTTCACTTCGCCCTTGCTGTTTCCTATAAATAGAAGATAGAAACATCATAGACTTACGATGGAACTGAAAGAGCTGGAAAAAGGATCATTGAAGGTTATCGAGGGTTCGGACCACAGACCAGTTTCATCTTTAGCTGTGAAGGTTGTAAGCTGTGAAAGAAAAAACGCTCTTATAATGGATGGAAGCCAGACAGTCAATCCTTACTTCATGATAAGAGAGTGCAAAAAGGCGGGATTAAATGAAAGAGAGGTGCTTAAGAAGATAAATATCTCCAGGGCTTTCACAGCCTATCAGTTCATGGATCTGATAATTAAAGGGGAACGGAAGCTGAAGAAAACAGATACCGCTTTCTTAGGAACTGTAGCGTTATCTTCAGTTTTTGAAGATGACGAAGTCAGAGAAGAAGAGGGAAGATGGATGAGATACAGAGTGACCAAAAAAATCAGAAGACTGGTGCGAGAAAAAGATCTGTACGGGGTCATAGTTGATTCCGAGGTGGAGATATTTAAGCAGAGAAGTGTTATAGAAAAGTCTTCTAAAGAGAATAAGCATAAGCAGGTGAAAGCTCTGATATGATGAGCGGAAGTAATCGAAAAAACTGATATACACTCAAAAAGATAACCATAAGGATGATCATGACTCTATTGAGGTCTGATCTTTGGTCACCATATATTGTAGGTGTAGGTATAGGCATATTGATATGGCTGGGCTTTCTGCTTTCTAATAAGGCGATAGGCTGCTCCACCGCATACACCAGGACTTCAGGCATGGGAGAGAAATTGATCCGAGGAAAAAAAGTCGAAGAAAAACCATACTACAAAGAATTCATCCCTAAAATAGACTGGGAATGGATGCTGGTTTTGGGTGTGGTTGTGGGGGCCTTTATCTCATCTATACTCTCGGGAAGCTTCAGGATAGAGACGATTCCAGAGATCTGGAATGATACTTTTGGCTCCAGTTTGATCTTAAGGTTCACAGGCGCTCTCATCGGAGGAATACTTTTGGGCTTCGGAGCAAGGATGGCCGGTGGATGCACGAGCGGGCACGGAATAAGTGGTACCTCGCAATTATCTTTAGGTAGCTGGTTAGCTTTAGTTTTCTTCTTCATAGGGGGTATATTGACAGCCATGATAATCTACGGAGGGTTATAGATGATGAAAGAGATCTATAGGAAGAAAAAAACCCAACTCTTTTTAGGCTTTTTAATAGGAGTAGGCTTCGGATTTCTACTCGATAGAGGTGGGGCTACTGATTTTAATATAATTGTGAATCAGCTTTTACTGAAGGATTTTAGAGTCCTGAAGATCATATTCACAGCGATCATCACGGGTATGATAGGGGTCCATCTTATCGTGAAATATCTACCTCCAGAACTTCAACCAAAACCTTGCCGCTGGAAGGCAATTATAATCGGGGGATTGATATTCGGTGCTGGTTTCGCGATTTTAGGTCTCTGTCCGGGAACAGCAGCCGGAGCAATGGGAACCGGAGCGGTACACGCAGTCTTTGGAGTGATCGGTATGCTTCTAGGAGCGGGGATATTTGCTTCAGTTTACCCTTACATATCCGATTTTATCTTCAAAAGTGATCTAGGACCTTTGACCATCCCAGATTCACTGGGAATAAATACTTGGTGGGTGATATCATCGTTTTCTATTATACTGATAGCTGTGATGTATCTTTTAGAGAGGACTAGATTTTAAAGAAGAGACTAAAGCACCCTTGATCAATAGACCTACATGTCCCACCGTGACCCCACCAAAAATTATTAATTCCTTTATTCCCGTTAGAATAAATCCCGTTGCTCTTAAAGATGATAATTATAGACGCATCTTCAATCACTAGGAAAATAGAAAAAAACAATAAACCCTTTAGATATAAACCTCATAGGACCCAGGATAGATATGGTATTCACAATGACTAAAAGGGCTATTAGATCCAGGGGTGAAGGATTTGTGCGGTAAATACCTCAAGGCTAGACAACTAGCTAAAGAGATGGAAGAAAAAGCGAAAAAAACCGCCGAGATGAAAGAAGAGGCTCAAGAGCAGAAGGAAAGAGCTGAAGAAATTTTAGATGATTTAAGTTCTTTAGATGTAGATTGGGATCTGAAAGGACTAGAAAACAGGCTAGAAAAAAGTGAAGAACATCTAGAACAAAAGAAGTTCGAAAAGGCTTTTGATGTATCACAAGAAATAATCGAAAAGGTTGTGGAAAAGGGTAAAGCTAAAGTCGAAGAGATCCTCAATCCTTTAGAAGAGACTCTTGAATCGGTGGAAAGCATCGATGATATGGAAAAAGATATAGAGGAGGCTTATGAACTCGTTGAAGAGAGCGAAATAAAAGAGGCTCTCGAGAAAGCCGTTGATTTAGAGAAAATATCTAAAAAATTATTCGAAGATAGATTAGAAGATGAAATTTCAACCCTTGAAGCTCTATTTGATAGACTCTTCAACAGGAAGGAGGGGAATTTTGAGGCCTTAGAAGATTCTGAAGAACTACTTTCAAAGGCAGAATACTCTCTCGAAGCTGAGGATTACAGCAGGGCTTTTTCGTTGCTGGATGATACCAAAAAATCGATCAGAGAGAATGCAAAAAAAGAGATAGAGGAAATCATTGGAGAGATGGAACAGAGAATAGAGGTCCTTGTAGAGAAGGGATACGATATCGATGACGGAAAAGAGGCGCTTGAGAATGCAAGATCGGAAATAGAAAAAGATCTGGTAGGAAGTTGGAAGTCTTTACAGGGTAGACTAGACAAGATCAACGATCTATACGCGGAAACGATTCTTTCAGAAGCTTTTGAAAAACTGGATGAAGAGATCAAAGAAGCGGAAGATATCGGGGCCCCTACAAAACCGATAAAGGAGATGAAGGAAGAAGCCCAAAAACTCAAAAGAGAAAATAATATCATAGAAGTTGAAAATATTTTGGATGATGCACTTGAAAAGATCGAAGAAGCAAAGTTCGATAAAGTTTTGAATACTATAGCGGAATCTCGCGAGGATTTTATAAAAGCCAAAGAGATGGGTGCCGATATCGAAAGGCCGATGGAACTTTTGAAGAAGGCTAGGAACTCTCTAAAAAACGATGATTACAAGGAGGCTTTGGAATGGGCCAAAAAAGGGAGAGAAGAAGTAGAGGAGCTCACAGATAAATTAGAGGAATTAAAAAATGAAGTGCAGAAAAAGCGAGATGAAATAAATAAATTAGAAGAAGTATTTGAAGGTGATTTTTCCTCGCTGGAAGAGATCCTAGAGGAGGCAAAAAGTAAGCTGGAACAGAAATCTCCTGAGGAAGCTGTCTCTAAACTTGAAGAATTAGATGAGAAGATCGAAGAAACCTCTCGGACAAAAGTCGAGGAGATCTCAGAGGAATTCGAAAAATTAAATGAAACTGCTAAAAACCTAGGAATAGATGTTGGAGACCTTTCAAAACAACAGGAAAAATGTAAAAAAAAGATCGTCTCTTCTGACTACTTTCAAGCTGCTAAAATGGGAATAAGCGGCAAAAAGAGTGTCGAGAAAAAGGTACGAGAGAAGGTCGAAGATGAAAATCAAAGGATATCGGAGGGTGTAGAAAATCTAAAAGAATTGGACGAAGAGACGGCCACTGAAGTTTCAGAATTACTTGAATTATCTGAGGAGAACTTGAAAGAAGATTCTCACATCGTGGCTGTTGAGAAACTGAAAGAAGCGAAAAGGGTGTTCACTGATAGAAGAAAGGAACTGGCGGAACAGTTCATCGAAAAATTTTCAGAAGATATAAAAACCATCAATCAGACAGGCATAGAATTCGAGGACAAGGACCGGTACAAAGAGAAAATCAGTGAAGCGAAGGACGAACTATCCTCAGGGGATAACAAAGAGGCCTTTGATAATTTGATCGAATTCATACCTGATCTGACAAGACACATCTATGAGATTTCTCTAAGCCTATTGGAGGAAGCGGAGAAAGCGGGAGTTAAAACAGATGAGTTGGAAGAGAATCTTGAGTTATCCGAAGAAAAGATGGAAAGCGGGGACTTCATAAATGCGATAGACCTATCTGTTAAGGTATTGAAAGAGAGTAAAAACAAGAAAGATGAACGAAAAAATGCTTACGAAAAGATAAAGGAGGGCGCCACTCGCCTTTCAGATCTTGATGAAGAAAGGATCCCATCTCACGAGTTGGAGCCAGCTAAGAAAAAACTCAAAGACGCTAAAAATAGGTTCAAAGCCCGTGATTACTCACATTCTATCGAAAAGGCAGAGAAAGCTTTAGATTTGATCGGAAAAATAAAAGTAAGAGGGAGCTTTTCCATGTCCAAAAAAGAAGTAGAAAGAAGGTTTGAGATAGCGAAAGATCTTGATATCACCGATGAAAGAATACAAGAGTTCGATCTAGAAATCGAGAATATCGATAACCTAGCTGAAGAAGGTGATATATCGGAAGCCCAGGATCTATTGCAGAAAAAAGAAGAAGAACTAAACGATCTTTTAATGGAAAAGGCCGATGAAAAAATCGAAGATATCAGTTATTTTTTGAAGGCCGCAGGCAACATGGGATTCGAGATAGAGTCTCACAAAAACGAACTCAAAAGAGCTGAATCTCTTTATGAAAAAGGCAAGGGTCTTGAAAGCCTAGAACTTCTAGAAGCATTGGACGGCGAACTGAACAGTCTCAAAAGTAAAGGTGATCTAGCGAGAAAGGAATTGAAAGAAGCCAGGTCTTTACTTAAAAAAGCAAAGATTATAGGTACAGATGTTGGAGAAATAGATTCACGGTTGGATAAGAGTCAAGAAAAACTGACAAATGACCAGTACAACAAGAGTCTCGAAATAACTAGAGAAGCTAAAGAAGAGATAATCGAGGCTAAAGAAAAAAGAATAGAAAATATAATAGATGACTTCAACAAGAAAATCGAAAAATTGAGGAGCAAAAATGTAGATACAGCATTGGCCGAGAATAAAGTGAGAAAGGCAAAAAAGGCTCTGAAAAAAGGAGATTATTCCAACAGTATCAGATTCGCTCTGCAGAGCGAAGGCGAACTTGAGAGAATAAACAAACAGAAAGTAATAGCTAAAAATAGTCTCTCAAGATTGGAGAGTATGCTGGAAACAGTCAAAAGTAAAGATATACTCGTTGACAAAGCAAAAGAAGATTTCCAGAGATGCGAAGAAGCTTATGAGAGTGGTTTCTATCCCAAAGTTGTAGAGAACGCAATAAAGGCTTCTGAAGAGATAAACGAGGTATTAAGAACGAACAGGCAGATCGATAAATTTTTAGAAAGCTTTGATCTCATAATACAAGAACTCGAGAGATATGATTTTGACGCTTCAAAATCCAGGCAGATAAAGGAAAATATAGAGGATCTTTACAAAGATGGTAAATATGTAGGAGCAAAGGAGAAAATCGAAGAGGCAAATGGATTAATGATTGATCGAAAAGAAGATCTGAAAGAAGTGATCAAAAAGATTAAAGAGGAAATCTCGGATAAAGGTATGAAGGAAGTCGACAAAACCGTGAATAAGCTGAAAAAAGCGGGATTTTTATTGGATCTAGCTAGTCCTAGAAAGGCTCTAAGGAATATCTATGAAGCTGAAGAACTCTCTGGTCTGAGCAAGCTACGAGAATTCCATAAATTGGTCCCGCAAGTCGAAAAATCTATCGAAAACGCTAAAAAATTTGGAGCATCGATAAAAAAAGCCGAGAGGATGGTTCGCTCCGCTAAAGATAGCAAGGAATCAGGAGAGATAATAGAAGCTTATGAGAAGATAAAAGATGCAAATGACGAAATAGAAGATGTTTTAGAAGCTTACAGCCCTAAACTCCGTTTAGAGATCTCAAAAACGCTCACCATCGATAAATGGAATACCACGGAGATCCGCCTCATAAATGAAGGACAGGCACTCGGAAAAGAGCCCCAATTGGAAGTTAGGGGAGGGGAAATAAGGAATGCAAATATATCAAAGAAATTAAAGGGCGGTGAGGAGAAGGACTTGGAAGTAGAGATAAAACCAAAAAAAGAGAACTCATTCATCCGAGCGAGCGCTTTAAGGATATTCGATGATAAAGTATTAGAAGCTGAAGAGGAACTAGAGGTGAGCTTGGGTTCTAAAGTGAAGAAAGCTACGGGATCGGAGATATGTGACTATTGCGGCAAGAAGATGATGAAAGGCGATGACTTGATACTCTGCAGCTGTGGCAAAAAGTATGATTCATCTTGTGCTGAAGAAATAGAGGAATGTCTGAATTGTGGAACGTATTTGGACATAGAAAAAGAAGATAAGAAAAAGAAGAAGAAAAGGGTATCTCTGGATCTTTGAAATATGATATTTGAGAGCTGGCATCATGAGACTACTCCTACATACATGCTGCGCACCGTGCTTGACATATTCAGCTAAGGTTTTCACAGAGGAGTATGAGGAGGTCACCGCGTTATGGTTCAATCCGAATATCCATCCCTTCAAAGAGTACGAAAAGCGCTTTAACTCGCTGAAAGAATATGATGATAATACGGAAACAGATATAGATATAATTTATTTGGACAATTACGATCTTAAAAGATTTTTAAAAGGAGCACTAGAAGCCGATCCAAGATGCAGGTTCTGTTATGATCTCAGGTTAGGGAAAACAGCAGAAATAGCTGCAGAAAAAGGTTTCGAGCATTTTTCTACCACTTTGACTATATCTCCCTATCAAGACCATGAGTTGATCAAAGAAGTTGGAAACGAGGTAGCTGAAAAACATAACGTTGAATTCATCTATAAGGACCTGAGAAGCGGTTTTTCAAAGCATCATAAAATGGCCAATGAGATGGGGCTCTACAAACAAAGTTATTGTGGATGTATTTTCAGTGAGAAAGACAGATATCATAAAGAAATAAACGAATAAAAAGTAGTAAGTCTAGATTCATTCTTTCCTGTAGAATTTTCCCTTTCCATCTTTCTCCTCTATCTTTGTCACAGCGCTCTTAGCCTGATCTTCGAAGACCTCTTCGGCCATCTTATAATCCTCTGATCTTATCTCGACCCTGTATTTAGGCGCAGCTACATAACTAACTTCAACGTGGGAGTCCTTTGTATCTTGAAAGGCAGTTAATGAGTCTTTTATGTCCTCTACACCGTTGGGGTTGGTTGAAGACAGCTCTACAAAACCAGTAATGCTGACATAAGGTGGTGATATGTTTTCTTCCGCCACTTCGACAAAATGATCAACCCATTCTCCCTGAAACCCCTCTTTTTCTAGGATATCTCCGCTCAACGAAGCTTTTTCGAATGCCCTATACAAACTCCCAAAAACGTCACTGAGTTCAAAACCGAATTCTTCATAACACTTTTCGAGGTCTTTGCCGTATCTATCGGCTACTATACTCAGTAGATTGTCTGCTTTCTTCTGGTTCTTCCAGGCCTGAAGCTTTTCTCTTTTTTGATGTTCATTTACCTGTTTGAGAGAAAGATCGATATGTCCTTTACCTTTATCTACCCTCAGGACTTTACAGACTCTTTTCTCGCCCTCTTGGATATGGTCTTGTATCCTTTTTACCCATCCTGATGATATCTCTGAAATATGTACAAAACCTTCTTTTCTTCCGTACTCCTCAAGCTCTAAAAAAGCCCCAAAATCTTTGACAGTTTTTACATTACAGATGACAAGTTCTCCTTCTCCGGGCCACTCATACTCATCTCCTTCAGCCATCATTCACCCTCTTCTTCTGCACTGCTTATCTCTTCCACAATCTCTCCATTGAATTTAGAATAACCGCCGGTCGGCTTAGCTAACGGCGCACCGCAGACGAGGCACTCAACGACTGAAGAAACATGTTTGAAAGTAATCTGTTCGTTCTCACAGTCCGAGCACTTAATCTTCACAAATTTCTTCTCTTCAGGCATGGTATCAAATTCCTTCACTCTTCAAACTCAAACCTTCCAGCTCGCTGGGATTTTTTCTGCCATGTTTTACCGCATTCCGTGCAGGTGTATTTCAGATAGACTCGCTTGACGGGTTTACCAGCTCCCGATGGTTTCGACCATGGGAAACCGCCGTATCCCGAAGTGACTCTTCTAAATCTGCGCTGGCCTTTTCTTAATTCGCTGCCCGGTCTATTTTTACCTCTGGAAAGTTCCATCTCAGTATGCGTATCACAGGAAGGACAGTAATCCTTGATCTTGCGGGGTTTCTTCATTGTGGTCAGTCCATAATATCGCCCCCTATTAAAAGATTACCCAAGGTATCCTATGTAATGACTTACGATATCCTCATTCAGACACAAGAAGTTCATACCTGGGAAAGATGATTAGAGCATTGGATTTATATAATACGTCCTTGTAACTAGATTTCGCTAGGTCTAACCGGGGCGTTCGGCGTGCCCTTATACACCGAAAACGCCGATACGCGGGGGTGACCGCCGAGGGCGGTGTAATCAGCCCACTGCTGAGCTAGGTCCAGACGATGAGACCTCGTCCTTCGGGATCGGAGGTGCCCTGGAGAACAACCGGAGGGTTGTTCTCCTTGGCTTAGCCAGGTACACCAGGCCAGGCCCGGAAGGGAGCAGCTGACACCTGGACTGCCGATGCTCGAGGGATAGCGGGGTCGAGGATGGACCTGGGGTCACTCAGTGGTGAGCTGAGCACCCACCTCGGTGACCTAGCACTTATCTATATTTTGTGCACAGATATATACCAAACAACGTTACTGCTCCTCCGGCCAATGTAAGTCTAGGCGGCACTTCCTTCAAGACCAAAAAGGCTAGTATTGAAGAGCCGATAGGTTCTCCGAGAAGACTGATAGAGACCAGCCTCGCTCTGACATATTTCAAAGCCCAGTTATAGATCGTATGGCCGAACATTGTAGGAACAATTGCTAGTGCCAAAAAGATGAGGTATTCTTTCCTGGGATATCTCTGAAAGGCTGTAGAAAAACCGAGGGAAAATAGAGCTAAAAACAGAGTGCTTGTAAGATAGATAAGGAACGCATAGGGAATCAAATTCATATTCTGTCTAAGTTTCCTCCCTCTTAATATATAAGCTGCCATCCCCAACATCCCTATCAATGCTAGAAGATCTCCAAACAACCCCCAATCAGTGAAAGAGTAATCTGAGTATGCCATAACTACAACACCTAACAGAGCGATACCGATTCCAAAATATATTTTTGGAGGGGCTTTTTCATCCAAGTACCATCCCCCCACCCAGGAAACTATCAAAGGATGAGCTGAAACCAATATCACCGATGATGCAACCGTGGTATAATTAAGGGAAGATATCCATGCGGCGAAATGTATAGAAAGAAAAAAACCGGTGGTTATGATGATGATCCACTCTGTTTTTGTTAAGTTCTTGATCTCATCGATATATGACGGAATGAAAATCAGCAAGATTAGAGAAGAAAAAAGCATCCTGTAAAAAGCAACAGCGATAGGATGAACGTCAGAAAACCTGATGAAGATAGCAGCGAAGGAGGCAGCTGTTATAGCAAAGGGTAATGATATATGAGCTAATTCTGATTTTTCAACAGTTGAAAAGTTCTCTTTAACAGTCATATATTTCCTCAATAATTTAGTCATTAAAAGATATTTCTCCAAATATCAGATAAGAGGACAAATTATTTATCCTATAATAAGCTTTATATGACCACTTGGATCACGAGATATATCTCTATTTATATTGAGTAAGGACCCGATGGAGGATCAAAGGGGATTTATTATGGAAGGCGAATTAGGGGACAGCGGAAAGAGCTTATCAACACTTATAGAAAATGTACCAGGCATCGTTTATCGATGCAAACTGAATAAAAATTGGACCATGCGGTACTTAAGTGAGAATAGCAAAAAGTTAACGGGATACGAACCCTCAGATTTTATCGATGATAGAGAATTATCTTGGAGAGAGATAATCCATCCTGATGATAGAGAACGAGTGTGGGATCAGATCAACAATTCTTTGAAAAAGGATGATCAGTTCCGTGTAACTTATCGGATAATCACCAAAAAGGGCGAAGAAAGATGGGTGTGGGAGAAAGGTAAAGCTGTCGAGGATAAAGATGGTGAGACCTATCTAGAAGGATTCATCACGGACATCACTGACAGGAAGGAAAGAGAAAAAAGTTTAGAGGAACGAGAGAAAAAAGTGAAGGAACTCTATGAAGCGAGTACGAAATTAACAAGCTGCAGGACAAAACAAGATGTTTATGAACTCGCTGTACAGTCCGCTGAAAAGATATTAGATTTTTACAGTTGTTCCATTTTTATCAAAAAAAACGGAAAATTAGAAGTTAAATATTCTTTAGATCAGAGTACTTTTGAAAAGGGAGATACCCGGGTTGTAGAAGAAGAACCTTTGATGTCCCGCTCTATTAAAAATAAAGAAAGCATTATAGTCAATGATTTTGATAGAAAAGGGGTGGGAGTTACTCAAGAGGGCTTAAAGTCCGGTATTTCTGTCCCCATAGGTGATATTAGACTGTTAATGGCATCTTCTAAGGAAAAAAACTATTTCGATGATTTCGATCTAGAGATGGCAAAAATATTAGCATCACACATAAATGAATCTATAGAGCGTATAGAGTCTGAGGAAAAAGTGAAAAAACTCTATGAGGCTAGTGCTGAATTGGAGAGATGTACCACGAAAGAAGAGGTCTATGAGTTAAGTCTTCATTATGTAAAAAACATTTTAGATTTCTACACTGCGGGCATCTTTATTAAAGAGAACGGCTACTTGGTAGGAAAGAACTTTACAGAGAACAGCGTAGGTGAAAAAGGCGATCGTTTTCCATTAGAAGAAGGGATAAAGGGCCTTACTTATAGAAATAAAGAGTCCATTTTGATAAGAGATGCAGATGATTGGGGAGAAACAGAGCCGCATCAGGAAAACCTAAGATCCGGATTGAGCGTCCCTATCGGAGATATAGGTGTCCTACAAGCGGCTTCAAAAGAAGTGGGTTATTATGACGATTTTGATCTAGAGATGGCAAAGATTTTGGCCAGCCATATAAATGAGACTATAGAACGTATCAAATCCGAAGAAGAAAAATCACTCATCCTTGAGACCGCGGAAGAACACATCGTATATTTAGATAATGATCTGAGAGTCCGGTGGGCGAATAGAGAGACAGCTGATTATACAAAGTTCTCTAAAGAAGAACTGGTGGGGAGAAAGTGTTTTGAGGCTATCGGAGAACAGGAAGATACATGTGAAGATTGTCCTGTAGAGAGGGTTATAGAGTCAGGTACTACACAAGAAGCAATACAAAAAAATGGTGATGGAAATTATTGGTTGATCAGAGCTACCCCTGACCTGAATGAAGAGGGTGATGTCAAGGGAGTAGTGGTTATAGCTTTAGACATAACCCAGAGAAAGAAGGCTGAAGAAAAATTGAAGGAAAATAAGAAAAAGATAGAAGCCCTTTTGGACAGTACTTCCCGATTGGAAAAACAGCACAATGTGAATGATTTATACGATGTTGCGATAGATGCGATCGAAAATATACTCGAGATAGACTTAGGGGCGATATTCGTTTCAGAAGATAATAAATTTGTTCTAAAAGCGGAGACCTCTGGAGTGCCTTCAAGTGTGGTTAGATCCAGAGAAAAAACTGATGGTATACTCGCTAAGACATATGAAACCAAACAACCTGACATAACCGACGATCTTAGAAGTTCTGAAGAGGCCAACCTTCATCTTGAGGACTATAAGTCTGGTATCTCTGTTCCAATAGGTGACTTCGGGGTTTTCCAGGCGATGTCGAAAGAAAAAGGTCATTTCGACGAAGCAGACTTGAATATGCTAGAACTCCTCGCTAATCATATCATCGAGGCAAAGGAGAGGGTCGAGTTACATAAAGAACTCGAAAGAAGTGAAAAAAGATATAGGCGGTTGTTTGAAGAATCTCCGATATCGATCTGGGAAGAAGATTTCTCCGAATTGAAAGATGAGCTTGATGAATTGGAGAAATCTGGTATCGATGACTTTGAAAAATATTTCTCTCAAAATCCAGAAGAAGTGAAGAAATTTGTAGAAAAAGTGAAGGTTAACGATGTCAATAAAAACACACTGGAGATCTTCGGAGCTAACAGTAAAAAAGAGTTATTCGAAAATTTTGACCAGATCTTGAGAGATGGGGCTTTAGATGCACTAAAAGAGGAGTTAGTTGCGGTTGCTGAAGGGGAGCAAACTTTTGAAACTAGCGATTTTGTTAACTATACATTGGAGGGTGAAAAGAGATATTTCTTCATTAAATGGGCCACTTTAGGAGATGGATCAGATTACTCGAATGTAATCGTTTCTTTGGTCGATATAACTTCCTTGAAAAGGACTCAGAAAAAACTTCGTAAATCTGAGAAAAAGTACAGATCGATCTTTGAAAACACTGGAACTGCGATGATGATCATCGAAGAAGATAAAACCATATCCCTGGCAAATGAGGAATACGCAGAGTTGGTCGGCTATCCTAGAGAAGAAATAGAGGGTAATATGAAATGGCCTATTTTCGTTTCTGAAAAAGACAGAAAGAGAATGATCGGGTATCACGAGAAAAGAAGAGGAGATCTAGAAGAAGCGCCCTCTAATTATGAATTCACGCTGGTAAACAGGTTCGGTGACGCTAGAGATGTGGTGATCGAGGTCGGTATGATACCGGAAACTAATAAGTCGGTAGCCTCACTGATGGATATCACAGACTATAAGAAAACTTTTGGAGCGCTCAGGGAGAGCCAGGAAGCTTTTAGAATCCTTTTCGAGAACACAGACGATCCAGTTTTCATGCTTGATGAGAATCACCGAGTTAAAGAAGTTAACGACTCATTCAGAGAAATGATAGGGTACGAAGATAAAAAAATCGAGGGTGAATCTTTCGAAGAGATCCTAGAAAATGAAAGTGATAAAGACCTTCAAAAGAACTTAAAAGATATGTTCGAGGGAAGAATGGAAGAGTTCCAAAAAGAGATCCTTTTTGACAAGGGAAAAGTTCCAACTACTGTTAGATATAGATTGGTCAAAGATCATGAAGAAAATCCTCTCTATGTTATCGGTATACTACACCCGGGATGAGAGGACATCCAAAATCTTTATAACCTAAAAATATCTAATCCCCTCCCGAGATGCACAAGTATACTCCACGCGGGTTTGGTGTAGTTTGGTATCACCTAGCCTTGCCAAGGCTATAACCGGGGTTCAAATCCCCGAACCCGCACTTTTCTATTTTTGAGGATTGCCTTTTTAGGATCGAAGACCTTCATGTAAGCCAAGACGCCAACATTGACGCTTACATTCAAACATATCGACAAACTTTTCGAAAGGGCGAGAAAAAAATTCTCGAAACTTGTTAACTGCCTTTGCTGGCAACACTATGAAAAATATATCCACAATTATTATGGTCACATAAGTCATTAAAGGCACCATCATCACCTTAACATTATATGATCTCTAACTTTTATACATCTTTCGACGGACAAGTGAATTTTGTCTTACCGCAACATTTTTACACGTCACCTATTATCTTTCAAACATGACACGAGAGTTGGAGGAATTTCTGCCCGACGATGAAGATTCAGATGAAAAAGAAGCGGCCTTCGTTGATCCAGCCGCTAGAACAGTAGGAGAAGTCATGCTGGGGGCTAATTCTTTCGTCTTCCCAGGATCGATGATAAAAGGTGAGAGGTCTGAAGTTAAGATCGGAGAGGGTAGTATCTTGATGAACAATTCCTCTATACAAAGTACCGAACAGCATCCTACTACTCTGGAAGACAGAACTTTCATCTCTCCCGGAGCCGATCTAAGGGGATGCAGTATCGGGAAAGGATCGATGGTAGGGATCGATGCCGTCGTTTTAGATGGGGCGGAAGTCGGTGAAAACGCTATCGTGGGGACAAATGCAATAGTTCCAGAAGGGAAAAAGATACCGGACGGTAAGTTAGCTATGGGTCAGCCCGCCGAGATAGTTAGAGACGTCACCGAAGAGGAATTCGAAAAGATCAAGCAGATAAGGTCTGACCTTATGGATAAAAGAAAAGAATTCAAGATGATAGAGAAGAGAGCAGAAAGATTCAAAGTGAACGAAACTCCCAAACGGCCTAGAGAGATCTTGGAAGAGAACAAGCCTGAATTATCAGAGAAAAATGAAAATAACGTTCCCGACCTGGACGATATCAGAGAAGAATTGAAAGAAAAATCAGAAGACGACCACGTGTTTTAAAAAAAATGATGGATGGGGCCGCCGAAATTTGAATTCGGGTGTCGGACTCCCAAAGCCCGAAGGATCGACCAGGCTACCCCACGGCCCCGGTATGGTGATTAGGTCAAAATGAGATTACAAATAAATAATTTCTCCTTGTTTCCGTTGAAAAGAAATACGGAAAATACTTTTAGATAGAATCTATAGATGATTTAGGAGATAAACTTGAAAAGGGAAGAGATCAAAGCTGGCGTGCTAAGGATCGAAGGTACGAACTGCGAGGAAGAGTCGCATCTTGCGTTCAAGCGTCTAGGGGCCCAGGCGGAAAAAGTGCATCTTAAACAACTGATCGGTCAGGACGTTGACCCGGATGAAGAAAGAGATCTTCTGGACTATGATATACTGATGATCCCCGGAGGTTTCTCCGCGGGCGACTACGTGAGGGCGGGAGCTATCTTCGGCGCCAGGATGAAGAGTAGGCTGGGAGATAAACTGAAGTCCTTTGTTGAAAGTGGAAAACCCGTCCTAGGGGTATGCAATGGTTTTCAAGTCTTAGTCGAGTTAGGTCTTCTCCCCTCTGTTGACGAAACGATGAGCGAAGTGCCTAAAGCCGCTTTAGAGACGAACGACAGCAATAAATTTGAGTGTAGACCAACACTCTTGAGGGTGGAAGAGAACTCGAACTGTATCTTCACCCACAAATATCGAGAGAAAGAGACGATACTTTATCCCTCTGCACATAAAGAAGGCAAATTCGTTATAGATGAGAGTGTATCTCTGGAAAGTATGGAGAAACAAGATCAGATAGTTTTCAGATATACGAGACCTGATGGAAGTAAACCAGAATATCCCTGGAATCCAAACGGCTCTTTAGACGATATAGCCGGGATATGTAATCCCGAAGGTAACGTGTTAGGTTTGATGCCTCATCCAGAAAGAGTTGTCAATCCATATACGAATCCCGATTGGACCAGAGATGACGGGAGAAGAGACCGAGGTGACGGAAAGGCTCTGTTCGAATCTGCACTTGAGTACCTGGAAGATAATTTTTAAATTATTGAAAACTCAAGGAACCTCTACGGTCACTTGAACTCGATCCCCGTTTTCTAGTCCCAATTCATCCCTCAATTTCTTTTCAGACACGAGCTCTACTTGCTTTTCATATCTCGTTTTTTCCGGCATTATCACCAGACAATACACTCCGCTCACTTCGGCCGGAAAGCATTCTACGGAGCTGAAGCGTTTTCCCTTTTCCACGAATCCCTCGATCAGTATACCTTCTTCTTCTTTCAATTTCTGGTACTCTTTCAGTGGTTCACCCTTCAACTTAAGATTTAACGTACCCTCGAATGGTTCGAAGCCGAACTCCTCTCTGAACCTTTTTTTGTAGCCTTCCAGTGATAGAAAAAATCTCGCTTCTCCTACACCGGATACGACCTCGCCTTCCAACTTGAAAATCTTCTTATCTTTATCTTCTCCCTTTCTTTTTGTGAATAGCAGGTCTTCTCCGGTCAATTCAAGATGTGATCCGGATCTCAGAAAAGCCACGGCGATCTTTCTATCCAAAGCTCTATTCCTCAATTCTTTATCATTTGTCACTATCATCCCGTTCAATCTTTCAGCAGCCTCCAGGACGCCCTCATCCCGCTTCTTTTCAACATCGATTTTTTGATATTTTTCGGCGAGTTGAAGAGGAGCTTTCTTGTCCATCGCTCTGAGCTCCTCCATGACCGAAGATGGAACGTAAATATCTACATCTCCTACCAATCTCTGGATCTCCTCATCCAGATTGAGGGAGAACTGAAAGGGCATCAAGAGGGCGTTAGTATCCAAGATAACTTTAGTCATCAGTAGAGAATAGATAAAAGGTGTTAGTCTAATATTTTTCCCCGGAGATGAGAATACCTTCAATTTCATTCTTTAGAAGCGTCCAATATTTTGCGCAA
Organism: Thermoplasmata archaeon; assembly: GCA_046540335.1. Lineage (GTDB taxonomy): Archaea > Thermoplasmatota > Thermoplasmata > Halarchaeoplasmatales > Halarchaeoplasmataceae > Natronoplasma. Next base: position 16,827 of record JBKHFH010000015.1, read on the forward strand.
ATCTCGCTGTACTTCTCTTACAGACCTGGAGGCGTTTATAACATGCCATTCATCTACTACTGAAAGTGCTCTCCTTCTAGCTTTTTCCAGATCTTTTTTGTTTTCAAAGATCTGTCTATCGTCCCTTTTGTTTATCCTCTCGATGGCTTCGTCCGGATCCACATCTAAAAAGAACATGTAACTCGAAGTCGGGAGAACTCGAGAAAAGAATCGGTAAGCTCTACTGACGAGAGGATCTGGCAAATATGCGACACTGCACAGATATCTGACAAAGATCACCGTTTCCGCTCTATCATCAACCTTCAGAAGTGAGTTTATAACATCGAGTGTGAAGTATACGGTGGCGAGAAGCCTGCTAAAATCACCCCTGCCCATCAATGCCCTTTCGGCTTTCTTCCCAAAGAAATTATCTGAAGAGGGATGAGACCTGAGGATCACATCTTCCCCAACATCGGAGTATTTCTTCTTTAAAAGATGAGCCTGGGTGTCTTTGCCAGCTGCGTCAAGCCCGTCGATGACTATGAAGCGCATCGATAATTCATAAGCTAATCAAGATATAATAACTTATCGAACTGCTTACTGCCACCAATATGTTATCGAAACCTTTGATCGAAAATATTTCGATGATAGTAGCTATCCCCACGACCAAAGGGATGATCAGCAAATTCTCGGGTAAGGAGCCGAATATATAAAGAGTTGTTATTATCACCGAGATCGAGACAAAGAATATAGCTGTAGAACCTTCGACACTCTTCTTATCTCTAGCGATCTTCAAAAAGTGTTCACCATATCTCTTTCCGAAAAGAGATGCTGAACCGTCACCATATGACATGCATATCACTCCAACAGCTATGATCTCTGGATGATCGAAAAACAAGAGCGCCAACAGAGTCCAACTTATAGAATAATATACGAGACCCAGACCGTGGCCGCTGTGAGAAGTTTTACTGTTAGTTGAGATGGAAGATATAGGACTGACAATGTATGTTATGAGTATAAACGGCGCTGCAGCCAGGAGCACGATGACCCATCTATTATCAAAAAGAGGGACGACGAAGACTATATTTCCTACTAGGATGTGGATCAGTTTTCTATTTATGAAATGATCTCTTTCAGATGCGAAATCAAAGATGAACAATAAAGATCCAACATAAATGTACACTATCAAAACTCCAAGGATATCTCCTAACGACATCGTACAAAATTAGTACTTCTCCTTATTAACGTTAACTGGGGCTATAGATAAATAAGACCCTCTGCCTAAATGCGACCATGGAACCCATATGGAACGAGAGAGTACTGAAACACGATGATATTCTAATTATAGCCGATCTTCACATAGGATACGAGAGAGAACTAGAAGAAAAAGGCATCAATATACCGGAGCAGAGTCAAAAGATGATAGAAAAAGTTTCCAAGATATTGGAGAAGGAAGGGTCTGATAGATTGGTGATAAACGGGGATTTCAAGCATAATATTCCGAAAGCTACCTGGCAGGAATATGAGGACGTCCCTGAGGCGGTCGACGAGTGGCTCAAACTTGTTGAAGAGATCCATCTGGTGAAGGGCAATCACGACGGAGGGATAGAAGAATATCTACCTTCGGACGTGAAAGTCCATGGTTCGAGAGGTGCGGTGATAAACGGCGTAGGCTTCTTCCACGGCCATGCTATTCCTCGCGAAGAGGTCATATCGACCGGAAATATAGTCGTAGCTCACTGTCATCCAGCTGTAACTCTGAGAGATACTCTAGATAATAAGAAAAAAAAGGAATGCTGGATCAAGTTAAATTTTCAGTATAAAGGTGAAGAGGGAAAAGCGATAATAATGCCCCATCTGAATCATCTACTCGGTGGTATAAGCGTCAATGAAGAAGGATATCTGGGTCCGTTCTTGAAAAACGCTGAATTATCTGAGGAGAAGGTCTATCTTTTAGACGGTACTAACCTGGGACCGATAGACTCATTCAGAAATCGTCATCCGCTATGATAGTTTTTGTCGGATATCACATTCATGAGGAGTGCAAAACAAATTCGCGAATCCGATAATCCAAGATTTTTAGCGGCCAGTCCTCCTTTTATAGAAACCTTATAATCCATATTGTGTGTTTCTGCTGTATTAAGAGCATGTCCTATAGACATCCCGAGATCTATCAGTCTGAAGGCACAGTTAGGTCCCTGGAATATCTTTTCAGTCTGGTCAGCTTTAGAGAACTCTTCACAATCTTCATAGCCACAGGCGCTGCAGTCTATACCAAGAGAAGGATTATCCTTCAACCCCATGATCATCAGTTCGTCTGCAGAATTTACCAAGTCGCCCTCCTCGCTGTACGTTTCATCCTCGAATTGATCAGATAGTTGATATAGTTCTTCCGCTAGCATCTCCCTTTCTGCTTCATCTAAGGCGATAGTCTCCACATAATTCCCCGAGGATTTAGGAGAAGTTTCAGCGGATATAGTCATCAGATCGATCACTATTTCTGTTATCTTTTTCTTTTTCAATTTACCTACCGAGGAAAAGATTCGTGAGGTGAGTTATTAATCTTCTTGTTCACAGGTCGAAACTGCTGTCGAAAGTGGAAAGAAAAGCCAGAACCGCTCCAAAAAAACCGACGAGTCCGGCTAGACCGCCAACGACACCACCTAGACCGATCAAGATAAGTGAAAAGATACCAGCAAGGACGGACCATTTTTCCGTATGTTTATCCAGTCTATAATAAGACAACAAAAGCATGAACCCAAAGATTAGATTTATCAATAATTTCAAGATCATCAGTGAATCGAATCTTTCAATCAGCGTCAGTAGAAAATGTAAAGAGCCTATACCTATGGCTATGTAGCCCCCAAGGACCATGAGTATAGAGTGAAGAGATAAGCTCTCCAGATCCTGTACTGATTTTGGACTCTCATCCCATATATCCTCGATTAGATCGGTATCCATCAATTCATTTATAGACTCTCTATATTTAATACTAATTGCCTATCTATTTTCGTCCCGGGAAAAATTATATCTATTTGAGAGAATTACTGAGGTTCATGAGACTCATCGTTTCATCGACTCAGGACGAAGCAAGCCAGAATATACTCTCAAAGCTATTAGATCATGATTGGGACGGATTCGATAGATGGCGTGATAACCCATTATACAGGCGGGGTCAAGATAGGATAGCGGTGATCGATGAACGCCATATCTACTTCGATAATATCGACAGAAAGCTGGGATCTTACTTGGGGGTCGATTTCGACCAGGTCGTTTACATCTCAAAGCACTCTTCTGAAGCAGGGGTCGATTCACTGACCGTCCATGCTATCGGCAATTTTGGAGAGGCGAAATACGGCGGGCAAGAAGGTAAACTTGTCCCTGCCTTGCCTCATGATATGACCGGGGCCTTCCAAACTTTGAGGGATATCGCAGAACGGTATGTTTTAAAAGACGAATACGATATCTCTTTCGAAGCGACACATCACGGACCTTATCTAGAAACGCCAACATATTATATCGAGATCGGGAGTGACATCGACTCGTGGAAAGATGAGCGCGCCGGGAAAGTTATAGCTGAAACGGTACTGGAAGTGAAAGATCGGGATAAGGAAGACCTGCCCGTCACGATATGCATAGGAGGAGGACATTACACTCCGAGATTCACCAGTTTAGCCAAAGGGAGAAAAGTCGCTCTGGGACATATAGTGCCCGGCTGGGGGATGAAATATCTCACGAAAGAGAGCTTTGCAGAGACTGTCAAAAAAACCCCCGGAGTCGAGTACGTTTACTTCGACAGGAGCAGTACTTCGGGAAAAGAAAGAAATAGAGTAGAAAGTTGGGCTTCGGAATTCGACATTGAGGTCATACGCTCTAAAGACCTCGAAAAAAGGTGATCACTTTTTCTCCCATCTACCGAGTTCCATAACCACCGATAACGTCCTACCCTCTTTTATCTCCTCTCTCACTCTGTTTTCCTTTTCCATCACATCTAGAGATCTATTGGCTATCTGTACAGCTTCTTCTTTCGGTATCACCATGACTCCGCTGTCATCACCTACGATCCAATCACCAGTCCTGACTTTTCTTCCACCGCAAACTATATCGTCTTTTATAGCTCCGTAACCCTTCGGTTCACCTGCGTTGGAAGCGGTATATCTTGCAAAAACGGGAAATCCAAGGTCTCTGATATCGTCAACATCTCTGACCGCTCCGTCTATAACGACTCCTTCGACTCCTTTCTGCTGACAGGACCAAGAAGCAAGTTCACCCCAGACCGCTGTTTTACCGCTGTCGGCGTCTATGACTATGACCTGGTTCTCATCGGCCTCATCTATCGCCTCGACAGGTTTAGCCCAATCGCCGTCGACGGTCTTTACAGTCAATGCTTTACCAACTACCTTCTTTCCTGAGGTGGTTTTGGGCTTGATCCCTTTCATGCACGGTTCTCTGTGCATAGCGTCTGATATATTAGGAGTTGAGACCTTCTCGAACACCTCTCTTATCTCCGCGGAACCTCTTTTCTTCTTGACTTCTGATTCGATCGAAATGCCTTCTTGTATAGCTCTCTTCACATCTTCCGCAGCCTGCTTAACGTCTTTAGCTTTGATGATGGCTCCTCCGACGATTATGATTTTAGCTCCTTTTTCGACCATCTCCGGAGCTGTTTCAGAATTCAGTCCTCCTGCGACCGCTACGGGTAAAGTGGTAGCCTCAGAAATTTTTTCTACGAGATCGGCAGGGTCCTCACCTTTCATCTGAGCATCTATACCAATATGGACTCCGATATAATCCGCGCCTACTTCAGTCACTTCTTCGGCTCTTTTGACTTGGTCCTCCACCCTTATCAGGTCGGCAAAGACCTCTGAATCGTAATTTCGAGCAGCTCTAATGCCTTCTTTCAGCGTTTCATCATCTGCGGCCCCTAAAACGCCTATTATATCAGCTCCGGCTTTCGCAGCCATCTCGACTTCTACGCCTCCCACATCCATGGTTTTCATGTCAGCCACTATTGTTTTATCGGGGAACTCCTCCCTCAGTTTTCTGACAGCATCCATACCCTCAGACTTTATCAGAGGAGTACCCACTTCGATGATATCTACTCCTCCTTCGACAGCGTCTCTGGCAATACGTACAGCTCTTTTCAAATTCATCAGATCGAGCGCAACCTGTAATTTGGGAAAATCTTCATCCATCTTTTCACCTTTGATATTTACGTAGAGGAAATGATTAGTAAAAAACTTTAGGTCTTTATATGGTCAGTGAGGGCAAAAATAGAAGTATTAGTTTTTCATAGATGTAAACAAAAAGTGATAATATGGTGAAAGAAAAACTCATGTATGAAAATGACGTTTGTTTTGAAATAAATATAGGGGAGGAAAAAGTTCCCGAGTACGATGTTTTGGTCGCTGGTTTTCCCGGTACGGGACTGATAGGTGGTATAGCTTCGGAACAGTTGATAAACGTATTGGAGTTGGAACAAGTAGCATCCATAGACTGCAATGAATTTCCACCCACCGCGGTCATATTTGATGGCATACCAAGAAGACCAGTTAGATTCTTCGCCGGTGAAAAATTTCTATTGGTGAAATCCGACATGGTGATACCTCCCAATCTGTCCTCTAGTCTAGCAAAGACGATCATAAATTTTGCGATCGATCAGGGTATCGAGGAAGTGATCATCTTCGACGGGATCCCCAAAAGAGATCAAGGTGAAGAGGAAGAAGAGGAAGAAAAAGTCTGGGGCGTCTTGAGTTCGCATGCAGCTGAAACCGAGGCCGAAAAATTAGATCTAGAAATAATCTCGAGAGGAGCTATCTCCGGTATATCCAGCTCACTACTTTTGAACGCCCACGAGAAGGATATAAAAGCGGTCGGGATGTTAGCTGAAGGTAAACCGAATATGCCAGATCCTAGAGCTTCGGCGACTCTATTGCAGAGATTTGCAGACTACCGGGATATAGATATCGAAACGGATTCATTGATCGAGAGTGCCGAAAAGCTGGAAAATCAGTATGCCCAGATGGTAGATCAGGCTAACAAAGCCCAGCAAGATATGGACAGGAAAAGCGCCCATCCGCCCCTTTACGGATAAAATGCTGGAAGAGGTATCCGCCGGGGTTGTGGTCTATCGGGAGGATGAACCGATCAAATACTTGCTCCTACATTATCCCGCCGGTCACTGGGATTTTCCCAAGGGCCACGTCGAAGAAGGCGAGTCTATGGAGGAGACCGCTCTAAGAGAACTGCGGGAAGAAACAGGTATAACTGAGGAAGAAGTCAAACTGGAAGAAGGGTTCAGAGAGACAATAGACTATCTCTACAAGAAAAAGGGAGAACTATCCCACAAAAAAGTCATATTTTTTCTAGGAAAGACTGATAAAGAAAAGGTCACTATCTCAGAAGAACATCAGGGCTATCTCTGGGCCCCGTATGAGAAAGCAAAACAAAAAGTGACTTTCATGAACGCTAGAAAGCTGCTTGATAAATCTCAGGATTTCTTAGAAGAAGAGATTAAGAATGAGACATAAAGATTAAATATAAAACCCAATTGCTTTCCACAGTTCATTGGTGTAATGATGAAGAAGCTTGTCAGAAAAGGTGAAGTAAAGGAGGTTTTCCAGATATCCCAGGAAGAGTTGGAGTTCCATTTCAGCGACAACATTTTTGTTTTCGACAAGCTTCTCCCCGACGAAATACCAAGAAAAGGTGAAAGTCTCTGTAAAACCTCAGCTTATTGGTTTGAGAAGACCGAAGAACTTGGATTTAAAACACATTTCATCAAGATCAAAGAAGACGAAGAAGACAAGATGAGAGTCAAAAATCTTGGTTCGATAGATGATCATGAAGAGATCGATGAGGAAACAACGGGTTATCGTATACCTCTAGAATTCATCTCTAGACATTACATGGCTGGCTCACTTTATGAACGATTCAAAAAGGGAGAGATCGATCTGGAAGGACTTGGATTCAGAGAGGAACCAGAATATGGTGATCGTTTACCGGAACCTTTATTAGAGGTCAGGACAAAGATTCAGGATGATAGTAGGGTGGTGGATAGGGAGGAAGCTCAATCTATAGCTGGACTGACCGAAAATGAGTTCGATCGCATTGAAGAGATGGTGTTCGAGATAGACGAGATGATAAAAGAGAACGCGGAAAATAATGGTCTTATCCACATTGACAGTGGGAAGGAATTTGCCATGACAGAAGATAGAGAACCGATGGTAATTGACAGTTTTGGAAATGTGGATGAAGACCGTTTTTGGAGCAAAGAGAGTTACGAGGAAGGGGATCCGGTCCGAGCGAACAAAGAACTCATCCGTCAACACTACATGGAGAATGGATATTACGATGATTTGATGAAGAGTAGAGAAAATAACGATGATGAACCCCCGGTACCTTCTTTATCGGAGGAAATGCTCGATCGAACTTCAAAAACTTATGTTGACCTTATGTTCAGGCTGACAAATGGAACTTATGGTGATAATATATGACGAAAGATCTGATATCTATATTGGATGTGAAGGATGAACTGAAGGAGATACTCCGCAGAGCCGGAGAGATGAAGAAGAAATATAAGAACGGCGAGAAGCCCACACCGCTGGAAAACAAGAGTCTTGGCATGATATTTGAAAAACCGAGTACTCGAACCAGGATATCTTTCGAAGTGGGTACGACCCAGCTAGGCGGATCCGCTTTGTATTTGAGCCCTGATGATATGCAGTTGGGTAGAGGAGAGACCATCGCCGACACGGCAAAAGTTTTGAGCCGATACGTGGATGGGATAATGTACCGGGCTTTCGATCACGATATGATGGTAGAACTCGCCGAGAACTCTTCTGTTCCCGTAATAAGTGGACTGGATGATAAAGAGCATCCGTGTCAAATACTGGCTGACCTGTTGACCATCAAAGAGAAGAAAGTAGATTTCGATCAAAAATTGACTTATGTCGGCGACGGGAACAATGTATGTCATTCTCTACTGCTCGGATCGGCGATAGTAGGGATGAACATGGTAGCATGCACGCCGGAAGATTACAAACCTGATAAAGATATATTCGAGAAGGCTGTTGAACTTGGAAAGGAGACCGGCGCGGAAATATCTCATCATGATATTCCTAAAGAAGCGGTAGAAAACGCTGATATAATATACACCGATGTTTGGATATCTATGGGTGACGAAGACGAAGCTGAGAAGCGTAAAAAAGATTTTGAAGACTACCAGGTGAATAAGGAATTGTTGAAGCCCGCTAAAGACGATGTGATAGTAATGCACTGTTTACCAGCCCATAGAGGGGTGGAGATAACCAGTGAAGTGATGGACGGACCCCACTCAGTGGTGTTCGATCAGGCTGAAAACCGCCTTCACGCCCAGAAAGGGCTCATGTTAGAGCTCATGGATTGAAAGAGGTAAATAAAGATGGATTCATTCGTAAAAAGGATGCTGGATGTCTCCTTCTCGGAGACGATGAAGATATCGAAGTTGGCAAGTGATATGGAAGACGACGGCAAGGATATAATATCTCTCGCTGTAGGAGAGCCGGATTTTGATACCCCGGATTTCATCATCGAAGCAGCCTACGAAGCGATGAAAGACGGTTTCACCCACTACACCAATTCTCAAGGGATATCCGAGCTAAGGGAAGCTATAGCTGAGAAGTCTCGCAGAGAGAATGATCTTGACTTCTCTTCCGAAAATATCCTTGTGACGCCGACCAAACAGGCTATTTTCATGTCCGTTTTGGCTCATCTAGACGACGGCGCGGAAGTGATCCTTTCAGACCCCGCCTGGGTATCATACGAACCTATAGTCAAGTTTGCAGACGGTATAGTCCGAAGAGCTCCAGTAAACGAGCATGACTTTTCTTTGGATCCAGAAGTCATGAAAGATAAGATATCATCTCGAACTAAGCTCATAATTTTGAACTCTCCCAACAATCCAACCGGTAAGACACTTGACAAGGAAGATATGAAATTGATCAGGGACATAGCTATCGACAACGACCTGTTAGTAATCACGGACGAGGTATATGAAAAATTGATCTTTGAAGGTGAACACATCTCACTCGCTTCTCTGGACGGGATGAGAGAGAGAACAATAACGGTAAACGGTTTTTCCAAATCCTATGCTATGACTGGATGGAGGCTTGGATGGGCCGCCTGCACCGAAGAACTGCTCGAGAACATAGCGAAGATACAGACCCATTCCATCACCTGCGCGACCTCCTTCGCACAGAAAGCCGGTCTCGAAGCCCTGAATAACGAGGAAAAAGCGGATGAAGCTATTAGCTATATGTTGAGTAGATACCGAGAAAGGAGAGACCTGATAGTCGATAGGTTAAACGAGATCGACGGATTCACCTGTAGCAAACCGAACTCCACCTTCTACACATTCCCGGAGTTCGATTTCGATATGGAGAGCATGGAGGTTTCGATGCATCTGCTCGAAGAGGCTAAAGTGGCGACAACTCCTGGCTCAGCGTTCGGTGATAAGGGCGAAGGACATCTGAGACTATCATTCGCCAATTCTTTAGAGAATATCAAAGAAGCGATGGACAGGATTGAAAGTACCGTGGCTGACCTGTGATAGAAAAAAATAAAAAGAATGCCGGATATTCTTTGTCGGTTTAGTGATGAAAAAACCTAGATGAGCCCTTTGGGCGATGATTATCCCTATGAGTTCTGAAAACCATTTTATTTCTTTATTTTGTTCCGTTGTGATTGAAGATTATAAAAACAAAAATCGATAAAGGGTTTTTAGGGCAGATGATATCACTCAGCGTATCAATTTATTCAACCGAAATTGCTGCGTTTTCCTTTTGGCGCTGGTGGTTCCTCAGCGAACATAGCTGTATCAGGACCCATAACTACCCATCTGCTTGCTTTTCCTTTTTCTTTAATTCTTCTTACCATGTTTATTCCTCCTTTTCGATATCTAAACGCCTTATCGATTAGATAGCGTCTAATTGGGGTAAGATCAGGGGTAATATTTAAATATTTCGGGCCTATTTGTACGTTTAGACGCTATCGAAGGTGCCAATATGCCTGAAGATCTCAAACCGACTATAGATCAGATCAAAGTTCTATCAAACGGCTCAAGACTACAGATAATGGCTCTTTTACTGGAAAATGAGATGACTATCACGGAATTGAGCGAACAGATCGGCATAACTCCACAGACCGCTCACCATCATGTCCACAAATTGCTCGATGCTGGACTTATCCACGTCTCCCGTGAAGAAACTGAGGGGAACATCGTCAAAAGATATTATGATGTGGAAGAAGAATGGCTCGACTCCAGTGCTGTTTGGGACGACCTTACGTTGGAAGAAAAGAAAAATTACAAGATCGCAGCTCTGGGAACCGTTAAAGGCATGGTGAATAGAGGCATAAAGTATATTCAGGAAAGTGAATGCATCGATCACGAAGTCGGCTGGGTCTCCTTCAAAAAAGTGCCTTTCACAGAAAAGGCGATAGATGAAGTCGACGAGATATTTGAAGAGATGGTGGAAAGGTTGGACGATCTGAAAGACGAAGAGGCGGATGAAGAATTGACTGTTCTAATTTCAACTTTACCAGGATGATAATTAGAGGTGTGAACCATGGCTGTTAATCTTTATTTTGTCGGAACTGCGGGTTCCGGAAAAACGACGCTGACCAAGGCTTTCAAACAGTGGATGGAAAACCAAGGATATCAAGCTGTGACCGTTAATTTGGATCCCGGAGTGGATAAATTACCCTACACTGTGGATATAGACGTGAGGGACTGGGTCTCTCTTCCTCAAGTTATGGAGGAACACGGACTAGGACCTAACGGAGCTCAGATAGTCTCCGCGGATATGGTAGCTATGAAGGCTCCAGAGATTAAGAAAGTCATGGATGAGTTCGAGACACATTATTTTCTCATAGATACACCCGGTCAGATGGAATTGTTCACTTTTAGGGAAGCTAGCAAAGAGATGGTGAATACATTGGGTGAAAGATCCATGATCTCCTTTTTGTTCGACCCCGTTTTGGCCAAACAACCGTCCGGGCTAGTTTCACTCATGACTCTAGCGGCGACCACTCAATTCAGATTCGATATCCCTTATTTTCCAGTCCTATCAAAATCGGACATACTATCCGAAGAAGAAGTAGGGATGATAGAAATGTGGGCCGAAGATTTCTGGAAATTGGACGCTGCACTCAGAGAAAAGACTGATTCAGAGACACAGGCCAGCATCGAATTGATAAAGAGCATACAGAACATGGGGCTACATAGAGGTCTGACTCCTGTATCGAGTGCAGATCAAAGCGGGTTGGAAGACATATATACCGCGGTTCAAGACGCATTCTACGGTGGCCAAGACCTCGAAATAGACTGACCGTTCAGCCTATCTCTTTCTCTATATCTATATTTTCAAACTTCTCTTGATGTGACTCCAAGTGCTCCATGTAATCCTTTTTTTCATCACAGTTCTCCTTCCCAGCACAGTGGAAAAAACCGTACTTTTTGCAGTAAATCCCAGTTTTTGTGTTCGGGCATTCATGAGATTCGAGAGACTCCGCTCGATCTTCACTTTTACCCCTCTCACCTATGAACGGGTCTGAAGAAATTTCAGACTCCGAGTTTTCTTTAAAGCGGCAATTATCTTCTCCAACACATCCTTGAGCCATGTTGTGAGGGTGAGAACATTTTCCATCTCCAAACTTATACCTACACATAGGGGCATCCCATCCTATCTACATCCATCCTTATTTTTTATTGCATAAGTATATTAGATGCAGTAGATTTAAGCTTTATGCATCTATTTCACAACTGATATCGTCTCATCGATCTTCATCTTTCAGATCGATACTGGTTTCTCTACTACTTTATTTCTTTATCTCTTCGAGTCTCTCCCCGATCTCTTGGATCTTCAAATCGATATCGTTGTCATATCCGTTTACTTCTTCACGCTTACTCTTCTCCTTCAAATAAAGATAGGTCATCAGCCCTGCGTAGACGATCAAGACCGATAAGAGCAAGAGTAGATATATGATCAATTCACACACCTTTATATCCTTCTTTCAAGACGATCTTCTTCTGTCCGATTTCCCCCACATTTTTGGTGGGTATCCTTATCCGTCTTTTTAAAGGTGAAAGACCAGTGGGATCTATCAAAAGCTTCCATATCTTCCATGGATGAGAATTCGTATAGATCTCGTAGTCATAGATACGGCCCACTTCGTTCCCGTCATAGGTGTAGACTTTTGTGCCGTCCAATCTACTCAGATATATTTTATTTTCACTCTTCGGAGAAGTTTTACCCTCGGTCATAGTCTTTTTTAGTTTGAGAGAACCCTCTCCGATCAAATTGTTTAGCTCGTTCGATGAAAAGAACTTACCTTTACTGGAGATAAGACCGGTCTCAACCATGATCTCGTCAGCTTCCCAGTATCCGTTCGCACGAGTAGCGAGTATGTCAACCAATTTAGCTTCGGCTTCCTTAGTCGGGGTATCGACCTTTTTTCTTATCATTTGAGAGTACAGGATGGTTTCCATATCATAACCTCCTATCGAGTCAATTCAAGTTTTCCACAATACGGACACTCCTTCTCGTAATCTTTATACATACCGCAGTTGCTGCAGATAGCCGAGCCCGGTCGGAAAGTCCTTTCTTGATCGTCTTTTTTGAACAGCCGAGCTTCCATAGATCTTAGTTTTTCATCTCTTCTCTTACTTTTTATATGGGATGAGATCTTTCTCTTGAGGAAATCAGTGCTCACATCGGCTATTCTCTTTGCCTTAAGATATTTTTGGAGGAGTTCGATGTTTTCAGTTGGATCATCTTGAGCCAATACGTAGCTGTTTATCAACCGCTTGAAACGTTTCTTGTCAGCGACTTTGTTTTCCAACAGATTCCCCTCCTTAGAGCTCTAATTCCTCTCCAATACGGTCGAGTCTGTTGTTTAGAGATGAGATTTCAGCTTCTATGTCTTTCTGAAAATCTTCCAATTCTTCAATGTCCTCCACGCATCTCTCGTATTTGTCCTCGTAAACCTCCAGGTGGAGTTCTCTGACCAGACCGTATTCCTCGATATACTCATCGAAATGCTTGTCGAGATACTTCTCCAGTCTACGGTCCATAAGACCTCTATGGTATCCTGTACCTTCAACGTTCATTTCGCCCGGGAAAAGCGTCTCCTCTATGCGATCCAAAATATTAGATGTCTTTTTCGCACTTTCGTTTGCAAACTCTCCCATATCTATCTATCCTCCTTTCCGAAAAGCTCATTTTCTGCCCTATTTACTTTCTTCATGGTCTTCATAAGCTTGGCATTATCGGCTGCCCTTTCCAGCCTCTGCATCCTTTCCTCTAACTCGTTCATCATAGCAAGAGACCTTCTGGAAAGAACCGCCTTGTCTCTCTCTATATTGTCTAGCCTCTCTTTTTCATCGTCATTGAGGACCATCGAGGCCTCTTTCAGTTTGTCTAGATGCCTCTCTTTCTTCTGCATGTCCAGTTTCTTATGATTGAGCCTGAACTCCGCAAGCTCTCTCCTCTCTTTGGATTTCTCCCTGGTCTGTACGACCTTGGCAATGATCAAAAGTATGATTATCACAACGATCGAATAGAAGATCGGTAAAAAATTATTAGAGATGGTATCTACCAAAGTCATACTTTCACCTCTTAGCCTCCTCTGTTTTCAGTTTTTCTATTCTGTTATCCATCATGTCTAAGTCCTCGTCGATGTCTCTTTGGTTGGACTTCAGAGATTCAACTCTCTGAGAGAGTTGGTCCAACCTGGAATCCATCTTATCCACCCACTCTTGGGCTTCGTCAACTCTCACGAGATCCCAGCTTTCCATCATATCCTCAAAGTACTCTTCAAAGTAAAGTTCAGTATGGCTCGGAACGTGCCCATATTTATCTTTCAAAGCCTTCTTTCTGGTCCTGTATCTGAAGTAGAAATATATTCCTGCGAGTATAACGATCACTAAAAGAATTATCACCGCAGTATACGCTGCCATCATTTTTCACCCCATAAACCTAGCTTTTTCTCCAATCTCTCGATCTTGGTTTTATTTTGTTCGACCTTCTCTTTCGTTTCCTCCTTCCACTCCTTCATATTAGATACCTCTTCCACAAAACTTTCGATCCTTTTGTCGATGCCGTCTAGATCGGATCTGGTTGCTAATTTGTAGTCCTCTATGTATTCAGGCATGTTTTTGGTAATGAATTCGTCCGCTTTATCGGAAGGGGTTATCGACTTATTGTGAAAGAAACTTTTTGCTCTTTCAAATATCCCTACATCGGATTCTTCTCCCATTCTGTCACCTGTTTTGATTAAGTTATGTTCTTACAGAAAATAAATTTTTCCTTTCATTGAATTTTTCCTTTCATCGATTTAATCCCTAATCTTTAAGCTCGAAATAAACCTTATTTCCCATCAGACGATGGGAATTACCGGACAACCTTTAAATAAACAGATGAGGCTCTTTGATAGTAAATTGGAGATATCATGGTAGCTTTTAATAGGTTATTTGAAGATGAAGAGGGCGTTTCTGAGGTCGTGGGCACCATTTTAACACTCGGGATCACTGTAGTATTGTTTTCGAGCGTATATGCCGGAGTATCGACTCTGGATTCCCCTGAAAGAAGAGATCACCTTGAGATGGATGTAGTGTACGAACCATATAATCTAACTATCAGCCATCAAGGCGGGAAAACTCTAGAGATCGATAATCTAGAATTCACAGTTTTATCCGAAGGTGAAACTTTCAGATATACTACCGAGGATGACGAACTGAGTGGTCCAAGAGGCGATGAATGGTCCGTCGGCCAAACAGTGAATCTTGATCTTTCAGATGAATCAGGTGAGCTTGGTTCAGACATGGAACTGGTGATCCAAAACCAGGATTCGAATCGCGTGATCTACCAGACGGACGTCTCTATGCAGGAGTTGGGACGAGCTGACATCAATAACGCTTACATCCGTTATATCCATGACTGGAGAAATTATGCTGAGCAGGGCGAAGAAATAGATATAGTCGCAGAGCTCAGTAATATAGAAGGTATCGATGACAATGAGATAAATGTTAATGTGTCAGTATCAGATGGTCAACTCTGGGCTGATCATGAGGAAGGAGAAAATATATCTTTAGAGAGAGCGTCTGGCAATAAATACGAGAATCGAAGCATCCAGATATCACCTGTGGCTGAAGAAGATCGCTACAGCATCAAAATAGTGGCTGATATCGCAGGTAACGAGTCAGAGGAATGGGTGAGGTTGAACGTCGGCAAGAAACCCGCCGAAGAGAACCCGAAAGAACTCGAAATCGGTCGGATAGATTACACTCCCTCCTTCCCTTCACACGGTGAGGACATCACGATCACTGCGGAGGTCTTCAACCACGGCCCTGAGAACTTCACGACCGAATGGTCCATGTTTGACAGTTTCAAAGAAGATGAAGAGGAAGTGGCAAACGATACAGACGTTACTATCTCGGCGGGACCCGCCCCGACAGAGATAAGTGGAGAGTTTGAGATACGTGGAAGCGGCACCCATGGGATAAGAGTGAAAGTCGATGGAAACGAAGAGTGGGACGGCGCCGAGAAAAGTTTTGAACTCACTGTCGATCCCCACGTGCTAGTGGTCGAAGATAGGAGCGCGGACCAGTTACCAGAGGCGGAATTGATGAGCAATGCTCTCTCAGGATTGAACCTGGATCATCAAGTTAAGAGTGTCGAATCCGCAGATGATGTTAGCGAGATCAACTTCAAGGATCACAGTATAATCGTTTGGATGTCAGGGAATGAAACGGGAGATGGAGAAGAAGAGGATACTACGCTGCTTGAAAATAGTGACGTCGCAGATGATTTAACCTCTTATGTAGACAACGAAAGAGGTAACCTATGGGTACTGGGTGTGAATCTAGATGATGTGTACGATGGTAACGGCGCTGACCTTAATAACTATCTTGGAGGGATAGATTGGAATGATAATGAAGAGGATTCAACTACTTCAGTGAGGGGTGCAAACGAGACCGGGCCATTCTTCAGAGAACCTATATTCGATCTGAACCCTGTAGATTACAGCGACGGGCAATCTCAGATCGATTATCATGAGATGGACCTTAGTAATAGCGATAGTCTGAACAAACTGGTGGAAGTTGACGACGAGGGAGATGACACGGAGACTTACTTCGGCGGAGGTTATGATCAATTCGATAACGATCAGAGGACAGTCACAAATTCTTTCCTCTTCGATATGATCCAAGATCCAGGCCTGAGAACCGCGGTTGCCGGAGAGGTGATCGGCTGGGCGACCAATATTTCAGTCAGGAGCGGTGTCGATGTGGCGGTGACCTCGCAGAACATAGAGCCGAGCTCCCCGATGTATTTGGATACTATCAACATAACTGCGACCTTTAGAAACAACGGTCCTAGAGATCTAACACTGAACAATACAGCGAGATTGGTCAGGAGCGACGGCGAAGAGGTTATATCTCCGCCCGATGATGCGAATCTTTTCTTGGAGGCGAACGGTGGAACAGCAGAAGTTACTTTTGAATGGACAGCTGACGAATTGGGCGTCCACAAATTTCTTGTCAAGGCGGATTACATCGGCGAGATAGACCAGGCTAACCCAGAGACGAACGATATAACCTACAAAAACCTGGATATCACCGACGATGAGATCTATGCGAATGTGCACTACTCAACAATGGTTGTCGATGCTGATCTTTCTAACGATAAAGACTTTTACGATACCGCCGGAGAAGTTACCGACGCCTTCGACAGATTGGGGCATGAAGAGGGTAGTGATTATGAAGTATATGACGTCGGAATGGACGAAAACGAGATCGAAGATGGTCCGAGTGCCAGCAATATGTCGAACTTCAATTCAGTTTTCTGGATAACTGGTGAAAGAGGAGAAGCAGACGATGCTCAACCTATATTCACGGATGCTGACATCTCCAATATCAACGATTACCTCAATCAGTCCGGTGGAGGGAACATGCTTTTCATGGGCGAACACATGCTGGATTTCCTCAACGAAAATAATGAAGACGATCTCATTGAGATGATGGGAGTAGATCCAAACAACATTGACGATCGGAAGGAAACTGATGTTTTAAAAGGACTAGAAAACAATCCTGTCGGTCATGGACTGAGGTATGAACTTGGATCAGATCTGAATTATACTACATTCGAGACTGATGATGATGGAGATGTTATCTTCCAGGGATCTGGAGGGCAAAACTTATCTTCCACTTACGACGACGGTAACGTTAAAACTATCTACATGGGCGTAGACATTGAACGCATTGAAGGTCCGATGCTGAGTGACGGAGCTTTCAGCGATTGGCCGGCCGGAGATGTGAACACTTCTAAAGAGAGCGCTAGGACGGAATTCGTCTACGGTTCGATCTGGAACTTTGGTAAGTCAGGTGAGACCATTGAAGTCGATGGAGAGGTTACGCCAGAGGGTAGAACAGAATTAAGGGTGTCTGATTACGATATCAGATTGAACACTGATCGACCTCATACAGGTCGTTCTTACGAAGTGAGGGCGGAGATAGAAAACATAGGCTACAGAGGAGCATCTACACTGGTAAGATTCTACGATGGAGAGGATTACATCGGAGCAGAAAATCTTTTCGTTGAAGGTTCTGAGAGAGAATCTGAACCAGGAAGCTCTTACTTCGAGGTTGAATCAGGGACCGCTACCGCTGAAGTTTCATGGAGTCCTTCACATCCAGGACCTAGAGATTTGATCGTTGAAGTCGATCCTGAAAGAGAAGTAGATGAGATCCAAGATGAAGACGGAAACAAGATAATGGAGTTGAATAACAGAGCCGAGATAGAACAGCCGGTCTATTTCTTCTACGATGATATGGAAGAGGGAGAGCAAAAATGGAGACACGATGAAACATTGGTTAATATAGATGGCAGCGGACCTTTGGACTTCGCCGATCGAAGGGACATGGAGACCAACGTTGAAGGCGATTGGGATCACGAGAAATCCGGTATGACGTATGAAGACGGTAGTTCTGAGTTTGGTGATGGTTATTATGAAACGGATGACGAGGATGTTGAAGACTTCACGGATAAAGCTCACTACTCTTC
>JBKHFH010000016.1:0-34617 GCA_046540335.1 Thermoplasmata archaeon
GCGGACCTTTGTTAGAAGAAACTATATCAAACTTGGTAGAGAATTCGATAAAGCACGCGGACTGTGATAAGATCAGAATCAAAGATGAACGTGAAGAGGATGAGTGTGTTGTGACAGTTGAAGACGATGGTGTAGGTATTCCAGACGAGATTAAAGAAAAGATATTTGATAGAGGTTACAAACAAGGTGAAAATGCAGGCAGTGGTTTGGGAATGTATCTTGTGAAGGAGATCGTCGAGAGTTACGACGGAAGCGTGGAAGTGAAGGATTCTGAGTTAGGCGGCGCGAGGTTTGACGTCCATCTTCAGAGGATTGAGTAAAATAAAGATAAAAAAGATTGAGACACCATATCAGAAAATCTTCTGTTGAACCAGCATTGAATAACAGAGCGCAAAATTCAAGATTTTTTACAGTGAATATCCTCTATAGAAATATTGAGCACAAGTAAAAGAGTGCTTGAAGCTTTCATTTAAGGATAATATGGAGTTCAAATATTACCTTTCATCCTTCCCACCCTCTGATCCATTTCTGATAGTGGATAAAAACCTCGATATCAAAGAACCCTTGAGAAACATACACTTTCATCTACGTCCCCCCTGTGAATTTTCTTTTATAATTAGAGAAAGTGAGAGCCTGTGATATCATGGAAACAAAAAAGAGCGAGAGTAAGAAGCAGCATGTTTCCCCATCAAAAACAGAATGGAAAGGAAGGTGCAGGGCATGAGTTCAGATCTGAAGTACGAGAAACTGCTTGAAGAGTTCTGCAAGGACTTCAGGAACGACAGCGGGATGACGGATAAGGACTGCGAGTGCCTGCGCAGGTTGGAGAGATTGCTGACACACATCAAGAACGACAACAGGAGAAAATTGATCGATGAGCTGGAATACATCAAAGGGGATATCGACAGCGACAAGTGCAGCGAGAACTGCTCATGCAGGTAGGTCTTTCAGGTCCTCATCAACATCTTTTCTGGCCTTTTTTTCGGCCTCTATGATGAGTTCCGCAACCTTCTCGCCTTTATCCGTGAGTTCGAGATTCCTTTGATAATATGGGCTCGTCTGCTCCTCCACAACGAGTAAACCGTCAGAGACCATGCTGTCTATCAGCTCGTTGTACTTTTTGTAACCCATCCCGAGATCTTCAAGATCAGAAGAGACGACGGTCGAGTTGTTGTAGAGATAAAGCAGCGCGTGGGCGTAACCATCCTTTCCGAGTATGTACCCGGGGCTTCTCCGTTTTCTCATCGCTAATTAAAAAACAAAAAACCGATTTAAACTTTTGCCCGCCTATTTCCGTTTTCTAGTCGGAAAACAGAAAAAGGTTTTAATATGCCCTCTCTATTTTCTAATTAGGAAACAGAAAACAAACAGGTAGAAAACATGAATAGGAATGTCCCTGCGGAGGAAAAAGTGCTTTCATACCCTCGATCAATTCGATCTTTAACGGGGGCTGGGGAGTAGTGCAAACTATTCTGACGTCTTCGCAGGGACGATCCAGCTCCCGTTCCAAATTTATAGATTCTATTGTAAGGGGTGGTCCTTTTGAAGAGTGAAAATATAGCCCGGATCAAGGAGGCGAAGAGCGCCCTTGAAGAGGCGAGGGCCGATTCCGACAGCTTGAAATTACAATTCGGGGTGGATTCCGCTCTTGAGGAGCTTGAGCAGGTGGTAGAGTGAGCAAAGAACTTACCAGGTTGAGGAAGGCTCACGACACTCTTGAAGAGGAGATCAAGAAGAAGGAACAGGAGTTGATTAACCTCAAGATTCAGAGGGGAGAGATCGGCAGAAAGATCGACAGGAAGAAAAAGGAAAACAGCAGGGTGGAGGACTGAAAAATATGGATCTGAGAGATTGGATATGTGTGTCAAAATATGACTTTTCACCACGGGATCCGGAGATTCGAAACAGGGGCATATCCAATCCATCTAACAACGGCTTCTTTTGTGTTCATCATCAACCTTCTCCGGGTCCCTCTTACTCTTTCATAACTTATTTATTCACTGACATTTCTAAGGGTGTTAGCCTTGCAAGCAAACCAAGAGGAACTTTACGAACACCTTCGGGTAGATCAAGGTATATCCGAGGTATGGGCGACGAGCCTGATCAGACGAAAGGACAAATTCCTAAGGTGGTTAAAGAAAAATGGCAAACCGACAAATCCTGCGGAGATAAGAAAATTGCATATCAGAGAGTACTTCGACATGATGAAGACGGAACTTGCACCACAGACCGTACGGAAGAGATTGACTGCTCTACGGAAGTGGTTCAGGTTTCACGACGAAGACAAGATGGATCAAATGAGGTTTTCACTACCGAAGCAGGGACGTGTAGAGAGACCGTACTACACACCGGAAGAAGCGAACCGTGTTTGGAAAACTGCAGAGAAAATGGGGAAACAAGAGTTAGCCCTGGTATCCGTGAATCTAGGCATGGGTCTGAGGAACATCGAAGCATGGAGACTGAAATGGAGACACATAGATCTAAAAGAGAGAGTCATGGAGATCACAGGGAAGAACAAGGAAAGAGAGAACGTGATTCCAAAACGAGTGAACGAGAATCTGCGAGAGTGGAAGGAAGAACAAACAAACAGATTCGGAAAATGCGAGTACGTCTTCGTGAAGGAAGTAGTGAGGAACAAAGGTGCGGAATCAGGCGATCACGTGAAGCGACCGGACACTTTGACCGACTGGTTAAACAAGATACTGGACAAGGCAGAAGTGGACACAAGAGACGGCTTTCGTGCAGGGAGAAGAAGATTCGGAAGAGATCTGTACAAGGCTACGGGATACGAGATAAGATCCGTAAGTCAATACTTTGGCCATTCAGATCCGAGAGAGACGTTGAAATATCTGCAACTAGACGAGTTCGATCAGAGAGAAAAGATAGATCAATTGGACGAGATGCTAGAGAATTTACATTATCCGGAGAGAAAAGAAGAAATAGTAAAAACTCCTGTGAAAATGAAGGCGGGTCCGGAGGAGGAGAAAAGAGTAGGCGCCTTGCAAGCAAACCAATCTCTTTAACTCCCCCAAGACCCAGTGATGAGGAAATTCAAAGCGCCCCGGACGGGATTTGAACCCGCGTCGCAGCCTCGACAGGGCCACATGATGGGCCACTACACTACCAGGGCATTTCGGGAAATACCAAGCAAGATGAAATATTAAAGTCTTACTGTTGATTTCACCTAAAGACTGCCAAAAATATAAAACTATCTTATTTGATTACTTTTTCTAATCGATATGATCCCCTTCATTAAATTGATGAGACCATTGAATTGCTTGATATCTTCCTTCAGCATTCCTATAGTTTTGATTACTCTTTATGGTACAGACCTGTTATCTTCTCAGATCCTGATTTATACCGCTGTGGGCATGACTGTAGTATTTTTCTTCACCGCCGCAGGTAATACACTAAATGATTATATGGATAGAGATACCGATAAGATCAACCATCCTGAGAGACCCATACCTTCCGGAGAAGTTCAGCCTAAGACCGCCTTGATATTTTCGATAGTTATGTTCGGTTTGGGATTAACGATATCCTTTTTGTTAGAGCTTTGGATCCCTCAGTTGATAGTGATATTGGCGATCGTTTTGATGATATTTTACGAAGTAAAATTCAAAAATGAAGGTTTGGTCGGAAATCTCACGATCTCTGCACTCACAGGGATGGTATTCGTTTTTGGAGGTTCCATATATGATAGGTTGTATCTCCCAACTTTACTCGGACTTTTAGCATTTATGGCCACTGTTGGGAGAGAGATCGTCAAAGATATACAGGACCTTAAGGGAGATCTGGATCGAAAAACATTTCCGATGAAAGTAGGTCCTGAAAAGGCTGAGATGACCTCTTCCGCCTTCATCATCGGAGGCGTTGTTTTATCACCTCTTCCATTTTTATTGGGTTTTTTATCGATATATTATTTGGTCGTGGTGATCGCTGCGGATGCAATATTTATATATTCCCTCCTATTACTTAACTCTGCAAAGAGATCACAGCGATTCATAAAACTAGCTATGGTGGTTGCTCTGATCGCCTTCCTCACAGGAGGATTAACATGAAGGTGCTTGATTACATACTCGAAAAGTCAGAAAAAGAAACACTTCATATGGGTCTTATAGATCCAGATGAACAGAGCCCTGAAGAATCAGGAAGATTGGCATCAGCCCTTGAGGAAGTAGGTACCGATGCTATTATGGTAGGCGGATCGACCGGTATCACTCAAGTTGATCTGGATATGACTGTAAAAGAGATGAAAAAGGTCACGGATTTACCAGTAATTCATTTCCCTACGGAAGCAGGAGCCATTTCACCTAATGTTGACGCCATATACTTCATGAGCATGCTCAATTCCAAAGATCTGAATAAAGTCGTGGGTGAACAGGTTGTCGGCGCACCTTATATCAAAGAGATGGGAATACAGACTTTACCTATGGGATATGTTGTCGTTGAACCAGGCATGACCGTTGGTGAAGTAGGTAAAGCAAACTTGATTTCCAGGGATGATCCTCAAGCAGCTGTTAATTTTGGATTAGCGGCACAATATTTTGGTATGCGACTCTTCTATCTAGAGGCGGGTTCTGGGGCTCCTGATCCTGTACCTGTCGATATGATAGAAGCTTGTGACAAAAATCTCGATATACCTCTGATAGTAGGTGGTGGAATCAGAGAACCAGAACAGGCGAGAAAAAGAGCTAAAGCCGGAGCTGACGTTATAGTAACAGGTACAGTTTTGGAAGAATCTTCGAATATCAATCGAAAGCTTAAAGAACTCATTAGGGCGATTAAGGAAGTATAGAAGTGGAATCGATATATGGATGATACCGTTCTGATTTCGGAAAGAGGGTCTAGATCACTTCTCTTCAGGTTGCCTAGTCTAAAGATTCAGATCCCTATCATAGCTATGCTTTCACTTTTGTTCGTCCTCAATTTGCCTTTGACAACTTCGACCTATCTATTTTTAGTTTTAGTGATCTTCATTCCAAATCTCACTTCTGTTTTCCTCCTTCCTATTTTGAGAGATTACAAAGTAAATATGAGGTTTCGACATTCTGGGATCATCGTCATAGTGTCTTTGATTTCCACTCTGATAATGTACTTTATCTTAAGTTATGTAGGCGTTGCTTTTCAGCGAGCTGTTCTTATATCTATAGCTTTCCCGATCTCTTTCAGGTATTTGGGCATAATAGGTGCCTTTCAGCACAACCCTAGAAAGGCTTTGATCCCTTCTCTTATCCAATCTCTGTTACCTCTTCCTTTTTTCGCTGTATTTTACGATTTGACGCTACTGAACTTATCCAGCTATCTGATCTCGCTCCTCCTTGGGATAGCTCTGGTTTTACTTTTGATTCCATTCATAAATAGACCTTTCAAGAAAGATTTCGGTAGGTCGACTCTTGAAGTAACGAATATATTGTTCAAAACCTTACTCGGGCAGAAAGGCGGAAAAAGCGAGTTAGAAGATTTTTTTGGTAATCATTCGATCGAAGCTGACGTGGATTTCACTATATATTCATTCAGGACTAGAACTGATAAGATGAATAAAGCTCTTTTCGTCATACCGGGCTTTCATCCTGGCCCGTTGAGAGGTCTAGGCGGTTCGAGGATCGGGGAGATATTGGCTGAAAAGATAAACACTCACGAAGAGGTATTCACATTTCATGCACCTTCCACGCACACTTTGAATCCTGTCAGCGAAGAAGGATGTGAAGAATTAGCTTCGTCTATCAAAACTATACTTGATGATCTGGACTATACGGAAATAGCGACGCCATTTCTGAGAAAAGAAGATAAAGGTATAATGGGTGCCCAGCGCTTTAAAGATGATGTGTTCACGAATATTTCCTTTTATCCTCAACCAGCAGAAGATGTACATGCTTCGGTAGGAAGGATCATATCTAATAAAGGAAGTAATCACGATCTATCAGAGGTAGGAGTCGTTGATTCTCATAATTCTGGAGAAAAAAAAGTTAGCACTGTATTTTATCCTACCGGTAAGGCGAAAAGGATAATAGAACTAGCAGACGAGACACTAAAGAGTGTTCGCGAGAAGAAGGAAGGAAAAATACGAATGGGTATCGCTTCGAGAAAAGATTATGAGAAAGAAGATCTAGGTATCGCGGGAGAGGGCATCAAAGTTTCGGTGATCGAAGTGAACGGGCAGAAAAGCACCCAGGTTTTGATCGACGCGAATAATATGGAAAAAGGGCTGAGAGGAAAGATACAGGAAGAAGTTGAAGATCTTGTGGACATCTCAGAGTTTCATACAACAGACACACATCAAGTGAACACATTACTCCATAACCATCAACCTCTTGGTGCGAAGATCACTCATGAGAGATTGATCAAAGACATTCGTGGGTTATTGGAAGCGGCGATCTTAGATTTAGATCCTGTTGAAGTATCTGTTGAAGGCGGAACGTTGAAGGATATGGAGTTGATGGGACCCATAAATACAAACAGGATAAACGCGGTATCTCAGACCATCGGTCGAACGATGCCTCTCTCGATAATACTAACGTTCTCACTGCAGTTCATACTGATATTCTTCATATTCGGCTTCCTTCTGTGAAAACAATTATATATTTTATCTGATTCTGTAGAATCCACTGACTAATGGCTTCGCTATAGCCCGGTGGTGCGTAGGAATGGAACATTCCTACTTTCCTCGGTCTAATAAATTAGCCCGGTGGTGCTTCGGAAGGAAACATTCCAAATTACCACCGACCTAGCAAATTAGCCTGGTGGTGCGTAGGAATAAAATAATCCTTCTTCCACCGCACTCTTGCTTCGCAAAAGCCCGGTGGTGTAGTGGTCAATCATACAGGCCTTTGGAGCCTGTTACGGCGGTTCGAATCCGCCCCGGGCTATATCGGTCTCAATCATAAGTGAGGGTTTGAGATGAGGCGAGGGAAATGGCAGAGCAAGAAGACCTGGATATCGAATTCGTAAGGAAAGATATGCGGGACTTCAAGAGAGAAGAAAATTTCGAAGTCGTTTTAAACCTGTCTACTTCTCTTAGTTTCTTCGAAGATGAGGAAGAAAATATCGGGGTTCTTAAAAACGTCCATAACTCTTTGAAACCTAAGGGAAAATTCATCCTAGATGTTATGGGCAAAGAGATATTAGCCCGTATTTTCGAGGAAAAAGATTGGCATGAAACAGATGAAGGATTCAAATTGGAAGAAAGAACTGTCGATAAGGATTGGTCTTGGATAGAAATCAGGAGAATACTGATAACCGAGCAAGGTCAAAAGGAGTACAATCCTTCTCATTGGATCTATTCCGCTAAAGAGTTGAAAAACATGTTGAAACAAGTCGGATTTTCCTCGATAGAAGTTTATGGTAATTATGACGGCGAACCTTACGACGAAAAAGCAGATAGATTGGTCGTTCTAGCTGAAAAATAATAATTAATACTCGCGCGCGAGAAAAAATCGATCCTTAAGATAGGAAATAAGATTATTGATAAATTATACTAATTTTTTCTTTTAAGAGTTCATAACATATTTATTTTTGCTTAAGCTAAAATAATTGCTGATTTCACATAACTAATAAACTTATAAAACAAAAAAAATTAATCATGGTTATTTTAGAAATCTAAAAAACCATAATTACGTTTTATAATAAAATTTATTAGCAAATTGTAAAACTGCTAAATTTTTAAAAACTAAATGTTATCTGTAATAATGCACGATCTTCGAAGAACAGCGGAAAAAAGGTAAAAATCGATAGATTAGCTTTTTTCTTCCTTACAATGTACCCTCTTTAGACCAAAAAAGGAAAACTTCGGACTCCTCCATTTTAAGATGGTACGGAATTCCAAAAACTTAAGTAACAAAAACGAAGGATGTCGGAAAATGTATCTTATCCGACGTAACACTTATATATTAGATAAGAAGACGTCGGAATTTATAATATCTTTTACGTCAAGAAGATCACCCCCTTTCTAAGAAGGAAAATTAAGATGGTTAGTAAATTATATTATAATTATTAATCATATAACGCTTGTTCGATTTTTTTACAAAAACGTGATTTTAGAAATTAATAAATAATTTTTTCTAATTTGTTATTTTAACAAATAATTTAGCATATAACGTAAAATTATTTTTGTTATTCTTTTGCAAAACCATTTTTACGTAATATGTATAATTAATTTAGGTATTTTAAAATACAGTTAAATTTTTAATTTAAATATTTACTAGTGGTTTCTAGTAATTATCACAAAACTATAATACGTAGAGAAACTAAATCAATTTAGCACTAATTTTTTCACCATTAATAGTTACTAGTCCTAGTTTATCATCCGATGCAGGTCCCGGATTCATATAAACTGTTCCTTCCCGTTCTACAGTTCCCCTGTCTTCATGAACATGACCGCTGAGGACCAGTTTTGGACTGTTATCATTTAATACTTCGAGTAGTCCCTCGTTACCTATGTGTTTATCTCTAGAGGCTTCGTCTAGGATCCCGTAGGGAGGCTGATGGAATACGTAGGCATCTATACCTTTCGAGCGATCTTTGAAGACTTTCAGTTTTTCTTCAGAATAGTTCGAACCAGAGAGTCCGATGAAGCTCACACCGTTTCTTTCCACGCTCTTGAGTTCTATGTATTCACCATCTACCTCCTCGAAAGCCTGCTCTACACCACCTGGATCGCAGTTGCCGGTGACACCTATGAGATCAGTGGGGATCTTTTCAAGTATGTTCACCGCTTCTTCTTTGGATCCAAAATGAGTGATATCACCGCAGATGATCGATAGTTCAGGTTCGTATTTGTGGTAAGCAGCTTTTATCTTGTTGGTAGCCTTCATAGATCCGTGGATATCTGAGATGACGAGTGATTTCAGTATCATGGTTGACTGAGTTAAAAGAATATACTTTTATAATTCCTTTCCCTTGAACAGAACGATCAAATTTGCCAGGAATACTCAAAGGAGAAAAGATAATCGTTAAAGATGAAAAGGAAGGAAATCGCATCTACAACAAAGGTTACTTTGGTCAGCCACTGTCCGGAAGTGGAGTTGAGCTTGACCTTTATGAAGGGCTTTATCTGATGGAAGCCGATAGGTTAGAGGTCGAGGAGGTGGGTAAAGAACTCACGTCCGAAGATATAATCGAAAAGATATCAGAAGATGATTTTCACAGAGAATATCTGCCCTATAAAGATATGAGGATGAGAGGTTACGTCCTGAAAAAAGCCTCCGACCCTGCGTCTTTCCGGGTGTTCCCTAGGGGTGGTGGTCCGGGAAAGACCCCTTCAAAATATTGGTTGTGCACATATAGAGAAAATGATACGTTTAAAATAGATAAGATAATGAATGATAAGAAACAGATATCCAATCTTGACAAGACCATGATGACCGCCCTAATAGATGAGGAAGGAGATGTAACTTACTACATTTTTTCGACTATTGACTTAAATGGCGAGGTCGAAAGCTACAGAGATAAGAATCTAAAGGGAATATTATATGGTGAAGGAACAATAATTAATGAAGGATATGAGGAGCTTCATGAAGGTAATTTTTACGGTTTTAAGGAGGAGGGATCGCTTAGATTATCTATATACGAAACTCTCTACCTCGTAGAGAACGAGGTTCTAGAAGTCAAAGATATCAATAGCGGAAAAGAACTATCTGTTGAAGACTTAAAACCGATATATCAAGATCAGAGAGGTGAATTTAAAACAGAATATACAGTTTACAGAAAACTCAGAGAGAAGGGGTTGATCCCAAAGACCGGTTTCAAATACGGAGCTCCTTTCAGAGCCTACGCAGCAGATCCGGAAAAGAAACACGCTGAATATATCATACAGCCTTTGAGAAAAGACTATGGATGTGAGTGGTATCAGGTAAGTAGAGCCGTTCGGGTCGCTCACAGCGTTAGAAAAGATTTTCTTTACGCAAGAGTTGATGGAGAAAAAGTAGATTATCTGAAAATCAAAAGGGAAACTCCTTAGTCCTTTCTACGTTTTTTCAGTTCTTCTCCTATTTTCTTTATTAGTTCCTGTTTGTTCCCTTTCTGTTTAGGTATTATGATCATCCCATTCCTTTCGTACCATCTAGATGGATGATGTTTATGATCCTCGATCCTGTTAGGTATATCCCATGAATCCAATATGTCTCCGATCTCATCCTGACTTGGAGAATCCACAGCTAAATCACTAGGTACACGTCTAGCCTCAGATCTTGAGAGATTCTTATCAAAATATTCAGGAAATAGTATCCAAGTTTTTCTCTCTCTTCTAGCCATCCTCAATCCTCGATAAGGACAGCGTTTATGACTCCATCTTGACCTGGCCTAGATGTGATCCTTGCTTTTTCCCCTTCTTCTGTCTCTATTATAGCTCCCTTGTTCAGGATATTTCGTTGAACATAGTTGGGATTCGCTGGATTTTCGATCACATTTGTTATCCCGACCGTTTTTACGTTACCATCGTTGTCAGCAACATTCGCCTTTTCTGATCCCACTACGCGGACTTTGTTGTTGCCTCCGTGCGTTGTAACCGTCTTCTTCTTTCCCCCCGCGATAATGGGTAGTTCATAATCATGGCTTATCTCGAACTTTCTCTTTTTCCTATGATATACTCTTTTTCCGCCAGTGATCTTCCGTTTGGATTTTCCTTGCCAGTGAGTCATCGTAAATCCTCATCAGGTGTAGGAAACAAAACCTTATATAAGCTTTGCCTTCAAAATGACCATCAACTCTGGTAGTTCTCGTATGGAGCGGAAGAAAGGATGAGGGCGGAGATAAAGACGGAAAAACCGAAGCCAAAAATCAGACCTGTAAGGGTACGGAAAGCATTGAAACTTTCGTAATCCGTTACCAGTTGAATACCACCGTCGAGTATCATTGGAAGTGCGAACATCGCGCCTACAATTATGAGGATCAAGGTTTTCTTCAGTTCTGTCTTATCAGTGCCTATATCGATCAGGTCCAACAGCGTATCTTTCAGATTTTCAGCCCCTCTCTTGAAACTCATCATGAAGAGTCCGAGTGTGGAACCGATGAAGATACCCACATCTCTGGCACACACTGGCATCTGGTTTCCGTTCAAAGAATAGGACCTCTCATGCATCTGATGACAGTTCAGATCGCTAAAAGTGTATATCGCCCGATGATATATAGGTAAATCACTCCATTTGTCTTCGTGAACTATTTGATTAGCTGCGCCGTCAAGTCCTTCCACTGTTCCTGGCTCGAGCGTCAAAGGGACGACAAACAGGCTTACGGTATAAAAGAGGGCGAGAACGAAGAAAACCAATACGATTTTGTTTACCCGTCCAGATAGATATTTAAACCCTATATCGACCATCTCACAAAGCACCTTTCAGTTCGTTTTTAGGTATCTTTTCCTGTTCTCCAGACTCCATATCTTTCAAGGCGACCACATCGTTTTTAACTTCATCCTCTCCGATAATCAGTGAATACTCGAATCCTGCCTTGTCCGCGTATCCAAGGGATTTACCTATGCCTCTACCTTTTAGATCGATGTCGGCTCTCCGATGATCATCTCTCACCATGGAGAGTATCTCGTAAGAATATTCATGGTTTTCTTCTCCGAGAGGTATAACATAACAACCTTCTCTATTTTTGCTCGGCAATTTATCTTCTTTTTTCAAGGCGAGAAGCATCCTGTCGAAACCGATCGCGAAACCCTTTGACGAAACGTCTATATTGAATACATCGCTGAGATCGTAGTCCCCTCCACCGCAGATCTGTTTTTGAGCCCCTAAACTTTCTGCCTCTATCTCGAAAACCACCCCCGAATAATAATCGAGTCCTCTGACGATGCTGAGATCGATTCCAAAGTCATTCTCCTTTATATCGTAGTAATGTAGCTTTTCAATAACATCTTTCAGATAAGCGTAGGAATCTGTTTTTCCTAGAAAGCCCTTTAATTCGTCAAAAGAATTACTGAAAAGACGTAAAAAACTCTCGTCAAGATCGAATCTGTCCTTGACGACCTCGAGATCGTCCTCTTTATCTATCTGGTGGTAGATCTCTTCCCGCTCTCTACGGTCAAAATCCCGCTCTTTGAGGAATTCCTCCAGAATTTGAAGGTTCGATATCCTCATCTCTATGTTCTCCAGTCCTGCTTCTCTCATGCAATCATAAGCCAAAGCTATGTTTTCAGCGTCAGCTCTTGCCGTATCCGCGCCGATCAATTCAGTACCGAAATGCCAGAATTCCCTGTATCTCCCAGACTGTGGTCTTTCGTATCTGAAAGCCGGTCCAAAATAGAACAACTTTATGGGTTTTGGCTCCCCTTTAAGGCTTTCGGAATACATCCTCATCACGGAGGCGGTGAATTCCGGTCTCAAGGCGATCTCTCTGCCTCCTTTGTCCTCAAACGAGTATATCTCATCTACGATGGATGGTCCAGATCTCTCAGTGAACAACTCTGTATGTTCAAAGGTAGGCGTGAGAGTCTCTCTGTAGCCGTAATCTTTGACTTTTCGCTTCAGAATATTTTTCAGCCAGTTCCTATACTCCATATCCTTAGGGGTAAAATCTCTCGTTCCACGCGGTCTCTCTATCATGGATAAGGTTATGAATATATGGTATATAAGTCTTTTAAGAATTTCAGCGCAAAGTTATTAAATTCCCGGTGATTTTGATTAAATATGAAAGAAAAATTATCACCTAGCGATGGAATAAGATTTATACCACACTTTCCGACCGTGCTCGTTGGAACTGGAACGGGCAGTGATTCCAATCTTATCACGGCAGCGATGATCCACGTTTTCTCCATAGATCCACCGATGTTGGGGGTCGGTATCGCACCTGAAAGACATTCGTTCGAACTTTTGAAAGAGCACGATGAATTCACCGTTAATGTGCCCGACGAAGAGATGCTACAGAAGGTCAAGGACTGCGGCAGCGTCTCAGGAAGAGAAGTAGATAAATTCGATGAATTCGACCTGACGAGAGAGCAGGGTGGTAAAGTCTTAGTACCGACCGTTAAAGAATGTGGACTGACTTTCGAATGCGAAGTCGAAAAGACTATCGAAGCCGGTGACCATCACTGGTTCATAGGGAAGGTCGTTGGAGCAGAAAAATCAGTGGATTTCGAAAGAACTAAAGGAGTGCTTTATTGGGGTGGAGAATTCAGGACTCCTGGAGAACTAATCGAGTGAAATAGAAAGGATTTATTCCTTTATACTCTGCATCGCCTCTTTCAGTGAGTCCATGGTCTGTGAAAAACAGAATCTTATCATGTTTTCTCCCCCATCATCGAAAAATGAACTTCCGGGTACGACAGCGACACCTCTTTCTTTAACGAGATGATCTGCGAAATCTTCGTCTCCCATATCATAATCATCTATTTCAGCCATCATATAGTACGCTCCGTCGGGTTTGTGAGGCACCATCTTTGTCTCCTTTAAACCGTTATAGACGATATCTCTTCCTTTTTTATAATACCTAGTTATTTCGTCATAGTAATCTTCTGGAAGTTCGAGTGCTTTAATCATGCCTCTTTGGAAAGGGGTAGGAGCACAAACGGTCGTGTAGTCATGAGCCTTCCTAATGGGTTTCATCAATTTTTTTGGAGCTGCAGCATAACCCACCCTCCATCCAGTCACTGAATAAACTTTCGAGAATCCACCTATAGTCACGGTTCTCTCTTTGAGTTCTTCAAGGCTCGCGGGAGAGATATGTCTCCCTTCGAATATGATCCGCTCGTAGATCTCATCAGTTATCAACATCATGTTTTTCTCGATACATAGATCTCTCAAAAATTCGATCTCTTCTCTATCAAATACCTTTCCGGTTGGATTGTGGGGCGTGTTCAATATGATGGCTTTGGTATCCTTTCCAACTTTTTTCTTTATATCTTCCCGATCTATATCCAGGTTCTTATCGATCGTTGTGAATATCGGTTTTCCAGAGGCCATAGAAACCGCAGGAACATAATTCTCATAAAACGGTTGAAATATAAGGACCTCGTCCCCTCTTTCTATAAGCCCGAGGATAGTTGACATTATAGCCTCGCTAGCTCCGCAGGTCAAAGTTATCTCGTATTCTGGATCATATTCAAGAGAATTGAAATCCATTAATTTTTCTGATACTTTTTTTCTTAGATCATTGGTGCCCCATGTGATAGAGTATTGGTTGTAACCTGAGTCGATAGCTTCCTTGGCGGCCTTGATGACCGATTGATGGGTAGGATATTCGGGATAGCCCTGTGATAGATTGATAGCGTTGTGTCTGTGGGCTTTTCTGGTCATCTCTCTTATCACGGATTCGCTGAATCCTTTAACTCTATCTGAACCATACATCTTTTCACTCTGGATATATGTATGTCCCGGTCTCATTTTTAAGAGATTTTAACAAGTTCTCTGGATTAGTGATGAGCACCTTTTCACCACCTTGTTCTAAAAATTCGATAGAAGCTTCGATTTTGGGGCCCATACTTCCTGGGGGAAAATGACCGTCTTCCAAGTATTCTTTCGCCTCTCGGGCGGTCATAGATTCTATTGCCTTTTGGTCTTTTTCTCCATAATTCAGATAGACTTTTTCTACATCGGTGAGCATGATAAAGAATTTTTCATCTATCTCGTCTGCCAAGACTGCACTAGCTCTATCCTTGTCTATAACGCCTTCTACACCTTCCAATCGTCCGTCTTGTTTCAAAACAGGAACACCTCCTCCACCGGCCGATATCACTATATAACTCTCTTCTCCACTGAAAACTAGGTCCTTTATGACGGTAGATTCTATTATTTTCTGTGGTTTCGGCGAAGGAACTACTCTTCTATATTTTCCCTTTGCCGTTTTCTTGATCACCCATTCTTTCTCATCCTTTAATTTCTCAATTTCTTCTTTCGAATAAGAAGGACCGACAAATTTACTAGGTTCGCTGAAAGCGGGGTCATTTTCATCGACCTCGACTTGAGTTATGATGCTCAAAACATCCCTCTCAATGCCTTTTTCTATCAATTTATTCCGCAGAGTCTGTTGGAACATATATCCTATCTGCCCCTGTGATTGAGCCCCGCACACGTCCAAAGGCATGGAGGGAACTTTTTTGGATGATATCTCGTTCTGGAGGAGTATATTCCCTACCTGTGGTCCGTTACCGTGTGTCAGAACTATATCATAGCCTCTCTCTATCATAACTACCAATTTTTCGCAGGTCTTTTCCATCATCTCAAATTGTTCATCAGCGGTACCTTCATCATCTGGTCTTACCAGGCTATTTCCGCCCAGAGCTATAACGGCTGTCTTCATGTATATCATACCAATATCTAAATATCGAGGGTACAGCAATGCTTGTTGGGATATATATATTTTGAGAGATTCTGTGCTCCTATATAAGCTAGAAGTTACCAACTGAGATACAAAAAAATTAACAACTCGCGGTCCTATCTGAATGTGATACGATGGAATTGAAGACCATAGAAAACCAATTTGATAGTGAGGATTACGAGATAAAGATCATATCGCCTGAATTCACCTGTTTGTGCCCCGGTAAACCCGATCAACCTGATTTCGCTACCATCTCGATAACATACATCCCAGATGAGCATCTTGTAGAGCTGAAATCTCTGAAATACTATCTAGGCAGTTATAGAAACGAAGAGATATATCACGAGAACGCAACGAACAATATAAAAAAAGACCTAGTCGAAGCTTTAGACCCCAGATATATGAAGGTTAGAGGGGACTGGAATGTAAGGGGAGGCATTACCACTATTGTCGAAACAGAATACGTTAAAGAAGGTTGGGAAGGGGACCCCGAGAGTATCGAAGTTAGGGTCAACGAGAGAACATCGATAAGCAGATGAAGGTCTAAGATTATAGCGGTTATAGGTAAAATTTCAAGAAATTATCGAAATGATCTTTTTTGGGCATTCATTACGTTATAAAAAACGGAAGACCCGATGATATGAGAGAGATTTAAAAGATTAAATTTTTAAAAAAGAGAAGAATGGAAATGGTTTGGAAATCTGGAGTATCAAGGGGTAAAGCTTTCCAGTTTATTACCTAAGGGAGGTTCTTCGTGATCATCCTTGTTCTCGCCTACGTATTGGAGAGCTTCTAAAACAGGTGGCTGTTCCTCTTCGTTCTCAACTTCGGTTTCCGAAACATCCTCGGAAAGATTCATGGCGTCGAGGCCGATCTCGTCGAAGAATTCCTGTATGTAGTCCATCTTCAATTTTTCGACCAATCGGTACAACATCCTGTCTGCCATCTTGAAAGCTTCCTTAGGAGATTCATCTCCATGAACCAGGGCTTCGTCGTTTTCAAAGACGGTCGTTGCATTACTCAGCTCGGAAACGCTCTCCAGTGATGACTGTGCTTTTTCGTATCTCTTTTTTTCCATAGAGAAAGGCATCACAGCGTAAGTCACTACCATCTTTCCGTTTCTCTTTGCCAGATCGGCTATAACTTCAGAGGCACCTGAACCGGTACCTCCGCCCATCCCAGCTACTATGACGACCATGTCCGCACCATCGATCGTCTTCAAGATCTGGCCTTCGCTCTGTTCCGCTGCTCTTTTTCCCAAGATTGGGTCACCTTCGGCACCGTTTCCATCGGTGACATCTTTGCCAATCAACATCTGTCGATCAGCTTCTAGATCACCCAATACTCTCTCATCGGTGTTTATGGCTACTGTCTTGACACTGTCTACATCTTTTTCCGTGATATATTCTATTGTGTTACAGCCACATCCACCGACTCCAATTACATATAGATTTGATTTATACAGTAGAGAGTCAAGGATCTCCTCTGCGGTCTCACTCACAAACTCTTCTTCAGACGTGGGGTATTCGGGGCTTTTTTCCTCCATCTAACTATCCTCCGATATTCGGGGTCGAATGAATGTCCTACGAGAATTGTTTCTATCTTTTCATGTAATCGTCTTCTTCAGCCATCCTTTTGAATGACTCGACTTTACTGCTCAACTCTCCGACGGTGTCATATTGGCTCTTCAATTTTTCGATATCTTCTTTTAACAATCCTTCTCTGACCAGTTCATGTATAGCGTCCTGCCAATCGTTGTAATGTCCCATATTTATCAGATACTGGACATTGTTCCTGATCTGCTTTGGTAGAGTTATGCTTTCTGGTATCTCTTTTTGGCCTATCGGGGGGTTGTATCTTTTGATGAAATCGAGGGCAGCCTTTCTCATGAATTCAGATCGATTACTGAAGTCTTGTCTAGCTATGAAGGAATCTATCACCTCGAGATCCTCTTCGGCTACCCTTAACGAAATTTTCTTTTCCATATTTCAGACACCTTCTTCATATGTTGTCTTACGCGTATGCCGTATTGTATTACTTTTTTACTCCTATCGTAGGACAAGAACATATACGTAGATTAAGCTATATAAATATTGTCCTTATTCTATTATCCATCGGAATTTTCGTTGATATAGTTAATATTGTATTACATATTAAATATTGTCCTACGAAATTTACCAGGTATTCGGGCTACTATGACCACTTAAAAGGCATTAAATCGATGCCGAAATTTAGCTGTAAAAAAAGATAACAAAGTAACATGATCAAACCGAAAATCTTAAGTTGGGTGTCCTGATGAGCTTTCTATAGACTTCCCTAAAAAAAACCGATTCCACAAGAGATTAGTTCAGCAGTCCGTCGGAAAGGATTTCCAACTCACTGCCTCATGAGCTACTCGGCTCGTTTCACTTTCGCAGGAATAAATTCCTACTCTCACTCGGTCACAGACACCGTGATGCCACCGTACGAGCCAAAAACTTTATGTTTTTGGTGAGTAGGTGGAATTTTCGCAGAAAATTGCCACCGTAGCTTAGTTCGGCAGAGCGGCTGACTTGTAATCAGCAGATCGAGGGTTCAAATCCCTCCGGTGGCTCTGTCTTACAGGTTTTCCAGAAAAGAGATAGTACCCAAATTAAAAAATCCTAGAAAACATTTTATATTTGAAAAGCGGTCTGTATTTATTGGATGTTCGTGGGAGATGATAAGTGGGGTCTTCGGACCTCTATCACCGCGATAGGAGGTCTCTCTTTTAGTTTAGCGATAGCGAGGGTGGACTATACATGGGTATTGATGAGTATTTTCTATATTCTTCTTATGCACAGCATGTTGAAATTAAGAGCCGATCCACCAGAGAAAGAGCGATTAGGATCCTATAGAAAGCGCATTTTTATATGGTCTTTACCTCCGCTTTTGATGGGTTCAACTGGAATAACTGGTGATTGGGAAGCGGCCTTTTTGGTGGAGATATTCGCTTTCACAGCACTCGCTTCCGTTTTTGCTGTCATACTTTTATTGATCATCGAAAAACGTACCGAATTGAGGTCAAATATCTTTTTCTCGGGAGTTTTTGTTTACTCTTTTCCGATAGCTATCGGAGCCGCTCGAGCCGTAGCATTCTTTCTTTCAGATCAGTTCTACGGTACAGAATATTTTCTTGGAAACACTCATTTTATGTTGGAATTGATGTTGATCACGATCTTAAGCTTCTATCTCGGATTTGCATTTAAAAATTATCTTAAGAATTCAGAATACAATATATTTTTCGGAAGAAATGAGAAAATGGAAATGAAATCATCTTTTGAAGGTCATAGAGAAGATTTTCTAGATTTTCTGAACTCCATTTTCAATAGATTCGATCGTTCTGGATTGATCCGAGTCTCTACTGGATTCCAATGGGGGATGTATGGAGTTATAATCTATGGATTGATAGTCAGTAATCATCCAGTGACCGCTTGGGCGATATTTTCATTCGGTTTCTCAATCATCCCTGCTGTCGTGAGTAGAAGTACCAAAAATGGTTTTCCTGCGATTCTTTACTTTTGGAGTACTTTAGCGTTGTTTGTTTTCACGGTGGGTAGACCCCTCGGTTTCTATTCGCTTTTTAGATGGTGGGCTGAGATCACTCACTTTTTGTCGGGTAGCGCGGTCGCCCTCCTTTTGTTCTCTATTTTGATGTACGTAGACGAGATCTCTAGAAACCTATCCCTACCTTCATGGTCGATACCTGTCTTTGTTCTTCTATTCATACTACCGGTAGGTGTCGTCTGGGAGATAGCTGAATTTTATATAGATCTCGTATACGATTCTGGAGTGCAGGGTGGACTCGTAGACACCGCTTACGATATACTCTTCAATTTCTTCGGCGCTGGTTTTTCACTCCTCACGATCTCTTTCTTTTCTACGATGGATTTTTCGACTGCATACCGTGCCAAAGTCCTCAAAGTCTTAAATTGGTTAAAGAGTGAGTCAAACAAGATATTAAGACTGATCAGATGATTTCGCTTTAAAAAGCAGGAATTAAATTATATTCCTTCAAGAATCTAAAATATATCTTTCCAGAGTCCAGGCTAATCCATTTTCTGTGCATGAAGGAGCGACGGTATCCGCTGACTCTTTCACGTGATCAGGCGAATTGCCCATCGCGACACCCATACCGGCGGACTTTAACAATCTATCATCAACTTCATCGTCACCTATAGCCAATATATTGTTCATCGAGATGTCTAATCTATTGGCTACCATCTCTAGAGCGTTTTTCTTGGAAACACCTGCGGGATATACCGTTAGGGCTGCTAGTTCACCGTCTCGATGATGTCTGTCTAAATTTACTTTTCCAGAAAAATTTGAGGCATATGATTCAAAATCTCTTAACTTATCATGGCCGTTATTCTCAATATGCATCATGAAGGAAAGTGGGGATCCGTTTTCCAGGGCCTTTTGGGTCTTATCTACGATCTCGGTTATATTATATGACTCTCCGTGTTCCCGATATTTCTTACTATTCCAGAATTTCTTTTCCTTAAATATTGTGGTTA
Source organism: Thermoplasmata archaeon (assembly GCA_046540335.1). Classification (GTDB taxonomy): domain Archaea; phylum Thermoplasmatota; class Thermoplasmata; order Halarchaeoplasmatales; family Halarchaeoplasmataceae; genus Natronoplasma. The sequence continues at coordinate 19,788 of JBKHFH010000016.1, forward strand.
TCTCATAGTTCCTTTCATCAGTATATAGCGCAAGTTTTTTAGCTACTTCCCCGTCCAAAAAAGCTTCCCACCACTCATCATAGGAAGCACTATTTTTCCAACCAGGTCCTATCACTCTAGCTCCATTGTTACAGATAAGAGGTGATCCATCTATATCTAAGTCTTTTAAAATTCTTGCAGAGGAAAATCTCATTCGAGTAGTTGCTATGATCACTGGGATACCTCTAGCGAGTACATCCTCTACCGCCTTTTTATCTTCCGCGTGTATCTCTCTATCATCACATAGTGTGCCGTCAAGGTCTGTCACTACCGCTTTGATATCCATCAATCACGAAGTTCCCTTTGTAGTATAAAATGATATTGATGAACTCGGATTATACCCATATATACGGTCTTTCTCGATTCAGACATCGAGGACTTCCAACTCTGACTTCACAAGATTGAATTCTTTTTCGTCTATTTTCTCTTTGTCCATAGCTACTAAAAATATCCCATCATGGATTGATGTTAGATCTTTGATGGTCTGGACAGCTTTGATGACTTCATTTGGATCAGCGTGTTCGAAAAGGAACTCCATCCCATGGAGCATGAATATTCCGTGTTTCACCTTCAAAAAGCTGGTAGCGATCTTTACAGCGTATTGGCTGAACCTCTGAGCGGTGATCGATTTGACTTCTTCGTTCCCTTCAACTCTGCTTAACCAGAATGTCGAAAACTCATACTCGAACTCGCTTTCTTTATCTTTAATCTTTGAAGGAAATATCGTGGTCATACAAAGACCCGGGATGCCTTCTTCTAGAGCGTTAAAGAAAATATTGAAAGTCTTGGAAGCCCTTTCGGAATCATCTTCTATAAGGTAGGATTCCCCTTTCATCAGTTTCTCGTAATCTATCTGGTCTTTTGATTCCACTTCTTCTTCAGATATCTGCTCATCGACCCCTTTTTCCCAGGGTCTAACCTCAAAATGGTCATCGGTTATTTTCGCAACATGATATTCACCGAGGAGTTCAGAGATTATCCCAGTGACGTAACCGGCTAAAAAATAATCATCGTCTATCTTCGAATTGAAAGGTGTAACTTCGATATACTCATCCTTAAGTTCCACTTCTATGTTCGTTATCCCGGAATGTACCGCGGTAAGAACCGCCTTGGTCTTCAGGTCTTCCATACCACTCTCTTCACCGCTTATCCTTACTGTCTCTTTGCCCCATTCACTGCCGAGTTGATATACAGTAAAGTCAGCCTCTTTTTCGTTGCTCATATCTTCGATAGTAGTTCGCAAATGAAATACTATCTCCGTCGGCATAGAAACAAGTTCGCTCAAACATTATCACCTTCTTTTATCATCTTTCCCAGCGATCTAAATGCCCTTTCGACATTCTCACCGGTTTTGGCACTGGTCAGAAAATATGAAAAATCAACTTCACCCCGATCTCTTTTTGTTTCACTCCAATCTTTTAGGTCTTCCTCAGTTACTTTATTGAATTTGGGATTTTCTCCGTATAACCTGGTGTGTGATTCTACCACATCCAGATGATTTTCTTTAACAAAAGCATCGAAGTCGGTTCTATCGGATTCTTCAAAATCTTTTATGAGGTCATTCTTATTGCCCAGGATCACGAGTGGGATATCGCCGATCACAGAGAAAACTTCATCTATCCATTCGTCTAAACTTTCAAAAGTCTCGTATCTGGTCTGGTCATAGACCAGCATCGCTCCGTCAGCCCCGGAATAATTTGTAGAATGTAAGTCCTTATTGAGCCTCTGCCCGTAGATATCCCAGATCATCATGGTGAGGTCTAAGCTTTCGATCTCTTTCTTTTTCACGTTGACTCCTATAGTCATCTTGTAGCTCTCGTTGAATTCCTGCTCGACGAATCTCCTGACCAGAGATGTTTTACCGACAGCACCATCTCCCAACAGGAGGATCTTTACAGACCTCTGTGCCATGAAGGTACATTAGGAAAAAGCTATTAATAATTACCGTTAAGAAAGCAGTTTTTCCCTAAGCTGTAGAAGGAGATATTTAGTAAAGATTGATAAGTTATTTAAACAAGAAGCTAAAATAGCTCATATAATGAAAGCTGGGAAAAAATATCTAACACTGCTTATCTCCGGAGCTATGATAGTAACTTTGATCACCGGAGGAATTTTGGGATCACAGAGAGAGACCAATTCTAAGAAGGGGGAACTCGCCGATGTAGATACAAATTCTCTCTCTGATGGACCATGGCCCTCTTTCGGGCTTGACGCGAGGAATACTGGATTAAGTCCATACAATAGTGATCATGTTGACGGCACGATAAATTGGACATATGAGACAGACAAATGGCTTTGGTCTTCTCCTGCTATCGGGTCTGAAGGTATTATGTATTTCGGTTCTCCAGATAAAAAACTTTATGCTCTGAACACGGAAGATGGTACTGAAAAATGGACTTTTAAAACAGATGGAGAGATAATTTCATCACCGGCTGTTTCAGAAGACGAAACTATCTATTTTGGTACTGAGAACAATAAGTTATATGCGGTGGATTCTGAAGGTGATTTGAAATGGGATTATACTACAGATGGGGAGATATATTCATCCCCGAATTTAGATGACGAAGGGAATATTTACTTCGGTTCTAAAGATAACTCTCTGTATTCCTTAGATCAATCTGGAAACTTGAACTGGAAAGCCGAACTTGATTCATGGGTATGGGCATCCCCAGCTATCAGTGAAGATAATACGGTTTACGTTGGTTCGGGCCAAGGCACTCTTTACGCTATCGATAGTGAGGATGGTACGGAGATCTGGAATTATTCTACCGAAGAAAGTATTTACTCTTCGCCGACGGTAGATGAGGACGGGACCGTATATTTCGGTTCTTACGACGAAACACTTTATGCGCTGAATCAAGATGGGTCGATGAAATGGAAGTATGATCTCGGGTCTAAGATACATCCCTCCCCAGCTATAGGAAAAGACGGTACAGTGTACATAGGTTCCCACGATGGAGTGTTATCTGCCGTAAAAGAAGGAGAGCTAAAGTGGTCTTTTGAAACATCTGATAGGATAAGTTCATCCGCAGCTATAAGCTCTGATGGAGTGATATATATCGGTTCAGAAGACGGCAGTTTTTATGCGTTAGACCTTGAAGGCAATGAAATATGGTCTTACGATACCAACGATCAAGAAGTCGGAACAGCAGAGATAGGACCTTATCAGAGCGAAGGGGCTGTTTACTCATCTCCTGCGATAGGAGAAGACGGAAGAGTATTCATCAATTCGTTCAATGGTAACGTATATTCATTTACGGGTTCCGATATGCATATGGATATATGGAAAGAAGTTGAGATGTCTGTTAGGATCGCCGGTCGGAAGGGTAATAACTTGAGCGCAGCCCTGACTGATGAAGGAGGAGATATCGGGAGTGTGAGGATTGAAAGAGAACCTGGAATGCCTCAAGAAGAGAATATGACTTTCAAATATCGTAACGAATCTTTTTACAATCTTACTCTTACCTATGAAAATGAATATACCGGAGCAAATCCTGTCTGGATAACTTTCAATTCAGGTGATAGGACTTCGACTATTTTTGAACTATTTCACCATGGTGATGGAGATGAACAGGTGATAGAATATAATTTGACCGAAGAGATAGGAGATATGATGTCTCGAGTGAAAGAGGTACACTTCTCAGCGGCAAGGGACACTAAAAACGGGGCGGCCTCATTCTATACTTGGGAATTCGGTGATGGTGAAACTGGTGAGGGAAGAACTACCAGTCACGTTTACGGTGCTCATGGGAAATACAAAGTAAATCTTACGGTGGACTTTGAGAGTGGGGAATCAGTGAAATTGGAGAGTACTCTGATTATCGGAAGATCTGATCTTTGGACCGATGTATGGGAATTTTTCCAGAATATCCCCAAAAAGGATCATCGCTCTCGGGGAAGAGAACATACCCCTACTCCAGTGTGATAGAGGAATTGGATCGGTAAATATAGTAGTATATTAAACGAACTTAGTTTCACAAACAGAGGTTTATAAATGCGTCTGCAAAAATGGCTTTCGGTCTTAGCGATTTTTATCCTGCTCTTGTCTATCTCGGGGTCTGTTGTTTCATCGATCGATGGTGAAAAGACCGAAGATCGAGTTTTTTCAGAACCTTACGAGCCGAGCGGACCCATACCTGAAGACGGCGAGAGCGGTGTCAACGCCACTCCTGAGCTATATGTCTACGTTTCTCACCCTGAGAATCTTTCGATGGACGTATCCTTTTATGATAACGCCTCTGATGGGTTGATAGGAACAGACGAGAACGTATCAAGCGGTGAGCTGGCAAAGGCCAAGTGGGAAGGATTAGATCCCGAGAGCAATTATAGTTGGTATGCTGTAGCGGACGACGGTGAGAACACTACAACTGGAGGTCCTTGGAATTTTTCTACAGCAAGTGTGGATTACGTAAGGATCACCGACGAACCTGACGGAGAAACCTTATCCGGAGGAGACGTTCCGCCAAATCATACTGAATGGGGATATCTTTCCGGATACAACGATAGCACGGGATATGTAGGTAATTTTAAGGGAAGATGGAATGTAAGCGGAAATGCGGATTTGTTAGGGGTGGAGAGAGACAGTACTAACGGGATAGAGATGGGGAAGAATGCCGGGGATGCTTGGCTGAACGTTACATATGACACGGTTCATACTTACGGGGTGCAGTATACTGTATTAACGGACAATATCACCCGTATAGAGATAACTGACTCGCCTGGAGGAGAACCTATCTCTAATGATACGGTACCTGTTGGTACTCAGATCGAAGGTTACGCTTCAGCTTACAATGAAACCACGGGTTTCCTTTACACTATCAAAAGCAACTGGTCCGTTCATGGTCCAGATCCGAAAATGTTGAAGGAGAATCCGACTGAGCAGAACGTGATAGATGTAGGATTAGAAGGAGGAGATGTCTGGTTCAACGTCACCTATGAAAATTTCACCGATGATGTGAGCTTCGAAGTTCTTTCTCCGACAGCCGATTGGATAAATATAACCCATACACCTGATGGTATTCCACTTAAGGGAGGTGAAGTTCCGGTGGGAGAAAGGATATGGGGCAACGCCTCTGCTTATAACGAAACCGCGGGTTATATCGGACTTGTAGAAGCTGATTGGAGTGTTGAAGGCGGTGATGCATCTCTATTGGCCTCTACTCCCGCGGCTGAGAACGGAATCGATACAGGAACGATACCTGAAAAGGTCTGGTTCAATGCAAGTTATGAAAGAGCGCAGGATAGCGTTCTTTATTCTGTAAAAGACCCTAAGATCGATTGGATAGAAGTTAGGAGTGAGCCGGACGGAGCTGGTGAGAAGATCAAGGATACCGGCTTGCCGATGGGCGAAACCATCGATCTTTACGCCGCAGCTTATAATCAAACTATGGGATTCAAACAGAATATCGAAGTTGATTGGAATATCGACTCAGAAGATGTTGGTAAGATAGATCAAGAGCAGGGAGCTAGTACGAACTTTTTAGCTAATGATACAGGGAATTGCAACGTCACAGCCAGCTATGAAGAGTTCGAGTACACTGTCAAACTAACTGTTTTTTATGATGATGATCCAGAGATAACCGGTGAGATCCCTGATATCGAATTGGGAAAGGATTTTGGTATCTATGAGTTTGATTTAGCGGAACACGCTTCAGATCCCCATGACGAACTAAGCGATATGAGGTGGTACATTACAGGATATGACCCCTCAGTGATCGAGGTCTTAGGTGAAAACCATACAGGAAATCATAATTTGACGCTTTTATCCGAGGATAATTCGCACGGTTCAATGGAGGTCACATATCATCTAGTCAATAGTGCTGACAACGAGATCACTCAAAAAGCATGGATAAATATCACTTCGGACTATATATCTCCTGAGTTCAGAAGCTGTCCGGACCTTCAGGTGCACTACGGTGAGCCGTATGAATTCGATTATTCGCCATACATAATCTATGATGAGGAAGAAAAAAATGAATTGACATTAGAGACTGACGATCCAGCTCATGCTGAAGTCGATGGGCTTAGAGTCACCTATGAATATCCTGAAAGTGAGTTGGGTGAAGAGATCCTAGTAGTGCTTACTGTATCTGATGGCAAAAACAGCGATCACACAGCTATAACCGTAGAAGTCACTTCTAATGAACCACCTGAAGAAAAAGAAGAATTGCCCGATCTTGAGATAGAACAGGGCGAATTAAAACGCAACGTTTTCGACCTTGATGACTATTTCTACGATCCGGAGGGGGACCCTCTTTACATGAGTTACGGTTACACATACCTTCGGGTGACTATACACGCAAATGATTCGGTGGATATCGAAGCGGACGTGGATTGGCACGGTGTTGAGACTGTAACATTCAGAGCTGAAGACCCGAATGGTGCGATATTTGAACAGACGATAAATGTGACTGTTATACCCATAAATTATCCACCCGAGATAAAGGAACTACCTGAGCTAGTGGTGCGTTATAAAGAACCCTATGATTTTGATTTAGAATATTATATATCTGACCGAGATAATGAGACATCCGAACTATCTATCTCTACTGATCCTTCTGAATATATTTCTGTTGATGGCACCGAATTGATCATGGTCTTTCCGGAGGATATGGACGGACAAACTGTTCCTCTAGAGGTATTTGTCTCTGACGGTAAAAGTACTGCGTCTCGGCACTCTACGGTTACTATAGGTGATGTGTATCCTCCAGAACTCGTGTTACCTCTGCACGACGTTGCTTTCAAAGAGAACGAAAGACTGACCAACGCTTTCCACCTTGATAATCATTTCATAGACGAACAAAATGATACGATGTATTACTCATCAGGAAATGAGCACATAGAAGTAGATATACATGAAAACAGTTCCGTTGATTTCTATGCACCCGAGAACTGGTACGGAGAAGAGTTGATAACGATAAGAGCAACGAATTCCGCCGGAGCTCTTATGGAGGACTCTCTAACCGTGACTGTGCTACCTGTAAATCAACCACCCGTGATATCAGAGATACCACGGTTGGAAGGTATCGTCGGCGAGAGCTGGATATTCGATATATCTGATTATATTTCAGATCCGGATAACGAAACACATGAATTGGACGTGGCGGTCGATAGTCCTAATATAGAAGTTATCGGACACAAACTGATATTGGATTATGAAACACCCGGGGAATATGAAATCAACTTGGAAGTATCAGATGGTCTCGAATCCAACACAACTGAGATCGATGTCCTTGTCCGATCTGAAGATGATGGATTTTTAGCTAACAACTGGTTTTTGATCTCACTAGTCCTTCTTCCTCTTGCTCTGATCGGCTCCGCCTATTATTTAAAGCAGGAGGAATTCACAATCGAAGATGTATTCCTTATACACGATTCAGGGGTCTTAATAAAACATAAAACCAGGACGTTGAAAGCCGAAAGGGACGAGGAGATACTAGCAGGTATGTTCACGGCGGTCAATAACTTCGTTGGTGACGCCTTTGGAGGTCAAGAAAAACATACATTGAAGCGCATGGAATACGGGGACGATAAAGTACTGGTGCATAAAGGTGAGAACGTTATCCTAGCGGTCTTCGTCTCCGGTGAAGAGCCTTCATGGGTCCTCGAAGGCATGTCCGAACTCGTCGCCGATATAGAAGAAAGATATGAAGGCGACATAGAAGATTGGGATGGGGATATAGATAGTCTGCCCGGTATCGAAGGTATGTTAGACAAGATGATAAAGAATGATGGTAAATACAGCCGGGGAGACTGGAAAAAATAATTTTGTAAAAAACATGGGGGAGAAAATGTTTGAAAACGAATACAACGATTTTTTCGCGGAATGTTACGACATATTGCATTCGAACCTTGAGGATGTAGAAGCTTTCAAAGAAATGGCTGAAAGATTCGGTCCTAAGGTATTAGAACTAGGTGTCGGCACGGGTAGAATAGCGATACCTCTCGCTAGAGAGAGCTACCACGTCACTGGGCTAGATATAAGTGAAAATATGCTGACCACCTGCAGAGAGAAATTAGATGAAGAAAGAGAAAATACTGTTGAAAGCATAGACCTTGTAAAAGGGGACGTGAGAAACTTTCATTTGGCTGGGAAATTTGACTTGATATTAGCCCCATGTAATATCATGAATTATTTGGTCGCGATTTCTGAACTGAAAAAGGCGCTCTCCTGCATTAAAAATCATCTTGCAAACGATGGAGCTTTTGTCATAGATAACAGTCTTCCCGATGTACAGGAGATGGTTGAGAGGAACGGAGAAGAGTTCAGATATGAATATGAGAACCCGAATAACGGTCGAAAGATCATCGATAGATTTACGCCGACCTACGATTTCGTCGATCAGATAGAACACGATACTATACACTTCACAGAATATGACGGAGAGGAAAAAACTAGAGAAATAGAGATCGAAGAAACACTCACCTTTTACTTTCCTAGAGAGCTGAGAGAGATACTGACAAATGAAAGGTATGAGATCTTTGAGGAAAGAGGTTCACTGAATAACAACGAACCTATAGATCAAGACAGCGAAGAGATGATATTCTTATGTAAAAGATCAGATTAAAAAGATTGAAAGTGATTTTAGTTGCGATCACTCTTTTAGTTCATCGAATACAGCCTCTACATTTTCTCCGGTCTTATCGACGATATCCTGCCATTCTTCGTTATTTGGTGCTATGCCTATCAATCTTGCTACTTTCATTATCGAGAGATGATAAACCTTCTGTACGCCGGGCTCTTCTTCCCAGATCACCATGTTGCACGGGAAGAGTGCTCCCATCTTCATGGTCTCATCCAATGCTCGGTCTGCGACTTTGGGATTACATGCTCCAAGCACATAATATGGATCTCTATCAGCGTCTACTTTTTTATTTAGCAATTCCGCTGGATCGAACTCTACCATTATCCCAAAGCCGTTATTCTTGCATGCCTCCCTGACCTTTTCTACGGCATCTTCGTGTTCCATTTCTAAGACAGCTGTTTCCTCCCCGATATCTTCCGATTCCAATTCTGTCGGATCTATCTTCAACCCCATATTTTACTAAACGTCGAGGTACGATAAAAAACCTAGGTCTAACACGTTAGAACACGTTAGTGGAAGTCCAGATATAGATTTATCCTATTCAGGCTTCGGCCAGTTCGAACTCTATGTTAGAGAGTTCTTCAAGTGAGGATCCATTATCATCATTGGCTATCTCTATACCTATGACCTTCCTTTCTTTGTCATAGTCGAGGATCACACCGTTCGAAACCTCTTCACATTCTGCTACCTTTCCCTCTGCCAATTTGAAGTAAAGATTTTTGTTTTTCGCATCTAATTTGACTCTCATATTATTTCCTCCGTCCAGGGCCCTCTAGATAGGTGAATGAATAAAACTATAAAAATTATGGTGGGATAAATTTCCCGATCACCCCTTCTTTTAAATATCATCGATGATAGCCAATCTTGATCTTTCCTACCAAAACTATATAAGCAACGGACTCCGATGGTACTTCGATGAAAAGGAAGGAGGTGAACTAGATATGAAAGGAACAGTCAAATTCTTCAACGATATGAAGAACTACGGTTTTATCGAGCCAGAAGACGGCGAAGAAGATCTATTCGTGCATCGCAGCGATCTCGAAGATGCGAATTTCTTGCAGGAAGATGATGAAGTCGAATTCGAAGTAGGCGAAGGAGAGAGAGGACCGAGAGCAGAAAAAGTTCAGAAATTGTAGATGATCTTTTTCCGGTTCTTATCGGACTTAGATTCTTCTGTACCTTGTAAAATCACAGTGTTTTTATCGGTATCATAGGATTACCATCTTACCGTTCCGATCACTCAACACTCAAAATTACTTTCTTTTTTTTATCTTTTCAAAAAACCAAATATTCCGATTAACAAATGAGAAAAGTTTCTTAGAAAGATATTCAACTCCTGATGGGACGAGGCTAAATCGATCAAACAATCCATTTCAAATTAATTTTAAACCGTAATCTTTATTACTCACTTCCTTTTAGGTTATTTCAAGTAAAATTGAAATGGAGCGTTATGGAAATGCTGGACGTGCTGATCGGAGCGGCTTGGAGCGGCCTTCTAAACGTTTGGGACTATCTTTCAGCTCACGTTCTCACCTGTCTTATTCCTGCATTTTTCATAGCTGGAGCCATATCCGCTTTCATCAAAAAAGACGTTATACTGAAGTATTTGGGACCCGATGTCAAGAAGACTATATCGTATCCAATAGCGTCTGTTTCGGGAGCTGTACTAGCGGTGTGCAGCTGCACTATTTTACCTATGTTCGCCGGTTTGTACAAAAAGGGTAGCGGTGTAGGTCCCGCGACAGCTTTCCTGTATTCAGGTCCAGCTATCAATATACTTGCTATAATTTATACAGCTAACATACTGGGATTCGAACTGGGTCTAGCAAGAGCGGTAGCCGCGGTTGCCATGGCTTTCGTTATAGCTTTTTTGATGTCCTATCTATTCAAAACCCACGATGAAGAGACCAGCAAAAATAACAAGAATACCTCTGTTAACGATAACGGTCCTAAAAGATCAAAGTGGGTCAAGCTGAGTGTTTTTGTTTTGTTGATAGCAATATTGGTTACAGGTACCGCTGGGATCTCTTGGGCTCTCAAGATAGGCATCATTTACTTGTTCTCCATGGCCATCGCGGTCATACTGATCTATTATTATGAGACCTATGAAGTCACGGAGTGGGGATACGAGACATGGGATCTAACGAAGAAGATATTTCCGATACTGATCGTAGGGACTTTCATAGTTGGTGTGATAGCGTACTTTTTGCCTCCAGAAACGTTCAGACCTTATCTGGGCGATAACAGTCTGTTATCTTCGTTCTTCGGTTCGATCATCGGAGCTATACTGTATATGCCAACTCTTTTGGAGGTACCGATAATCGGTACGACTTTCGGTTACAACTCAGGTGTGATGGGAGACGCTCCTGCTCTAAGTTTACTACTTGCCGGTCCTTCTTTAAGTCTGCCCAACATGATCGTCCTTTTCAGGATAATGAAATCCAAGCATTGGCTCGCCTACATAGGGATCGTTGTAGTGCTTTCCACATTGATGGGATTCACGTATGGAATGATAGTTTGATAAGATATAAGAGGAGATAAAAAACATGAAAAATATTGGAATATTGCCCTGTTCTGGGGCTTGTAACGTAGGATTATTATCGAACAAAGCGGTAGTGAATACAATGGAAGAAAAAGAGAACACTGACTTCGTCTGCGCTCTCGGATTACCTTTAGGTATAGAAGGAATAATAGAGAACGGTAAGAGTAGCGATGGTTATATCGCACTGAACGGCTGTAAAGTTAGATGTGCAACTAAAGCTTTAAAGAGCGCCGATATACCAGTGAATGAGGAGATAGTCATCACGGAGAGATTCGATATAGAGAAAAACAAAGATCTTAGAAGCGAAGAAAAATTAGATCAGATCATAGAGGATGTTGAAGATTTAGTGGATGAACTTCAAGAAGAATAAACAAAATTTAGAGGTAGATATGTATGAAAAAGATAGAGATATTGGGAACTGGATGTGCAAAATGTCAGAGATTGGAAAAGAACGCAAAGAAAGCAGTTGACGAACTCGGTATAGATGCAGAGGTCGAAGAGGTCCAGGATCTAGAGGAAATAAGTGCGAGAGGCGTCATGTCGACTCCCGGCATAGCTATCGATGGCGAAACCAAAGCTACCGGAAAGGTACTGAATACGGATCAGATAAAGAAGCTGTTGAAGCAATAATAATAACTTTCAGACAGACTATAGCTTGTACTTCCTGGAAGGGATAGAATTCGTCCTGATTTAGAGTATATTATGTCTAAAGAAAGAGAGTTAGGAGTCCGTAAAATCATCGAATAAAGATGCGAAAATGATTGGAGAAATCATCCATTTGGATTCCAATGCAAAAGGATATAAAAGGATATCAAGCGTAAGATCTATAATCACAATGCAAAATTTTTGCCTTTTTCAGTGATGCGGTAGATCACAAAGTTCGCTTTTCTTTTTCCTTCTATGAGCCCAACGTCTTTTAAAACAGAAAGATGATAAGATAATTTTGAATCTTCGATGTCCAGCATATCTTTCAAGAGACAGACGCAGAGATTCTGTTGATCGAGGAGCGTTAAGATCTTCAACCTCAGCGGTTTTGACAGGGCCTTATAGATCTCACTTTGATCTTCTATTTCATCATGATCGATACTCTTCATCAATTCCATGATCCCGCCCGTTTGATCTAATTCGTCTTCGATTTCCTCAGGAATGTCTAATTCCACCAAATATACCATCTCGCCATTGTATTTATGAAATGAACCGGTTATATATTTTGCGAGAACGAACTCATCTTACTCATCGATACGACAGTAGTTATTGGAGAGTTCTTTAACCTCTTCCAAAAAGTCTGAGATTTCAGGATTGGCTAGGGAATAGATTATCTTTCTGCCCTCTCGTCTTTTTTTGACCAACCCACATATTCTGATCCCCTGGAGATGATGGGAGATGAGCGACTGTTCTTCATCAAGTGCTTCTATTATCTCATTCACACTCCTCTCTTTTTCTTCTAGGAGTTTCAGTATCTTGTATCTTGTCTCGTTCGCTATGCATTTCAACACGTCGATTTCTCTATCGATCTGCATCTTTCTATCATGTCTAATAAACAATTCAAATAACTTAAAGGTTATGTGAAAAAATATTTATATGAATGAACTTTCATGTATTGTCAGAGTGAAAGACGATGGCAGATGGGATCTCATCAGAAAAGATAGAGGAAGAAGCGGAACACGGATTGAGTTTCTTTGAGAAGTATCTGTCCATCTGGGTGGCGATCTGTATAGTTCTAGGAGTGGCGATCGGTAGATTTCTTCCCGTGATCCCGAATACTCTAGGTGAATTCGAATACGCACACGTAAACATCCCTATCGCTATCTTGATCTGGTTTATGATATATCCTGCGATGGCTGAAATAGATTTCAAAAGTATATTAGGAGTTAGAGAAAAACCGAAAGGGCTGATAGTGACGTGGACTTCTAACTGGTTGATAAAACCATTTGTTATGTACGGTTTGATATGGTTCTTCATGACCATCGTATTCAGTGAGTTCATCACGCCTTCCCTTCAGAGCCAATATATAGCTGGTGCGGTACTGCTGGGTGCTGCGCCGTGTACTGCGATGGTCTTCGTTTGGAGTTATCTGTCAGATGGTGACGCTGCCTACACTTTGGTTCAGGTCGCTAGTAACGATATAATATTGTTGTTCGCTTATGTCCCTCTCGTAACTTTCCTGTTGGGTATCGGGGGTATAACAGTACCTTATGATACTCTCATACTCTCTGTTATCCTTTACGTAGGCATACCTCTGGCAGCGGGATATCTTTCGAGGACTTATCTGATAGATAAAAAGGGTGAAGACTGGTTCGAAAACGTATTCCTAGAGAAGATGGGAGATGTGACTATAATAGGCCTTTTGATGACATTGATACTGTTATTCTCTTTCCAGGGAGACATAATATTGAACAATCCTATACACATACTGCTGATAGCTGTGCCTCTAATCATCTTCACTTTCACTATTTTCTCCATAGCATATGGTTGGTCATATTTGTGGGGGATAGATCATGAGATCGCTGCTCCCGCAGCGGAGATCGGAGCGAGCAATTTCTTCGAACTAGCTGTAGCGGTCGCGATATCGGTCTTCGGTATAACCTCGGGGGCAGCACTAGCTACTGTCGTTGGAGTCCTAGTTGAAGTGCCGGTTATGTTGACTCTCGTTGCTATAGCCAATCGTACAAGAAAGTACTTTTAATAAGATTTTTATATAGGTGTGTAAGATGAGAATATTGCTAATATCGGACGTGCATGGCAATCACGAAGCATTGAAAGATGTACTCGCAGAAGAGGAATACGATCGTCTTTTCTGTATGGGTGATATAGTCGATTATGGACCCTCAGCAGAAGGATGCATCCAAGAACTTTCGGATAAAGCGGACATCGTAATCAGGGGAAATCACGATAATGCAGTGGCGACGGGGGCGGACTGCGGGTGCAGCTACGAAATCAAGGATCTTTCGGAGGAAGTCAGAAGTATCACGAAGGAATTCTTGAGTGAAGAAGCCATGGAATACTTGAAAGCTCTGCCGTTCGAAGTGGAAGAAGAGGATTTCTTTTTCACCCACGCCTCGAAAGGAGATCTATACAAATATCTTAAACCTGATACTCCAGAAGAAGAATTCTCCGACTTCTCTGAAGTAGAACAGGATATCATTTTCCTAGGACATACCCATATACCCATGGATAGGGAAATCAACGGTAAAAGATACATCAACCCCGGCAGTCTCGGTCAGCCTAGAGATGGAGATAATAGAGCAGCCTATGCAGTGTTGGAGGATGAAGAGATCACATTCGAACGGTTAGAATACGATATAGGATCAGTGGTTGAAAAGATGAGGGAAAAGGATTATCCTGAAAGGGCGATCAGGATATTGAAGGCCGGTAAGGTAGTAGATTGACGTTTAAAAAAATCAAGTAGGTGATCTACATGAGCGATGAAGAAATACCCTTCGGACTGAAGAAAAATAGAAAAGGATGTGGCTGTTCGGGTTCAAGTGACGTCACGATTTTGACATACTCCTCCGCCTAAATTATGAGGAATTAAAAATTCCTCTAATGATGAGGAAGCTATGCTTCCTCAAAAAGTCGGAGGAATCTCTAAGATCGTCCCGTTGGTCTTTGATGAAAAAATAAAATTTTTCATTACGAGACCACCTCTAGACGTGTCATCGCC
>JBKHFH010000017.1:0-34025 GCA_046540335.1 Thermoplasmata archaeon
CGCGGGGAACGGGATTTGAACCCGCGTGTCCCGATGGGACAAAGGATTAGCAATCCTTCGCCGTTGACCCCTTGGCTATCCCCGCAATACGATCCTTATTCAAATCACTTCAGCAAAAGGAAGTAAAAAAGCTTTTTCCTGCCGTTACTACTTTTCTTCTTTTAGTTCACTGATGTCTTCATCCACTAGCTTCTTTATCGTCTCTATCCTCTCCATGCTAGATTCATCCATATTCTCAATATCCAACGTATCAATATAAGTCTTGACCCTCTCGAGATCATCAAATAAATCATCGAGTTCGGATTTGAGCTGGTTTTCCTTTCTTTTCAAGTCTTTTTTCTCAGTGATATCTACTAAAGAAGCTACTATTCTCTGAGTGCCCGGGATGATATTGAGACTTACGTGCACATCCTTTACATCACCCTTATTCGTTTTCAACTGAAAATCATATTCATTAGGGACTACTTCGGGATCTTTTAATCTTTCCTTATGATATTTCCTGATCCTCTCTTGGTCCTCTTCGGTGGTAAATTCAGCATATTTTCTTCCCTCTATTGAGCCTTCATAGAACCTAGCTAACCTCTCTGCTTTTTTATTCGCAAGGGATATAGTTCCGTCCGGCTCGACTATAATTGTGGCGGTCCCAGTATTTTCAAATATAGCTCTATATCTGTTCTTGCTCTGCCTTATCTCTTCTTCCCCTTTGATCCTTTTGATCACTTGATATGTATGGGAAAAGAGCGTTTCGAGCATCTCTAGATCGTCTTGATCGTAATATCCCCTTTCCGTGGACATCGCCTGAAATACCCCTATCTGACTGATAGGTAAGCTGATCGCAGATTTGTATTTTTCAGTAGCGGGTTTTGCGATCTCGTCTTCCAATATATCTTCTATGAGAAATGACTTCTGCGTTTCAAAGGTCTTACCCAGATATCCAAGTTCTTTCGGGAGTGTACTCCCCTCTTCATACTCTCCTCGAAAAGAAGTACCTATCACGAACTTTTCTTCATCTTCATCATAAAGAGCGAGAGTGTAATCATAGATATCGAGAACCTCTTCGACAGCCTCGAGTGTCAGGTCAAAAACCTCTTCTTCACTACTGCACTTCTCCATCTCTATTGCGGTGTCGTGTATCCTTTTTATCTTCCTGTTTTTTTCGATCAAGGCGTTTTCGAACCTCAATCTACCGATCGCTTCAGCTCCATGGTTGACCAGTATCTCAGTGAGTTCTAAATCTCTCTCATCAAAAGCGTCTTTTTCTTCTGACAAGACTTGGAAAACCCCGAAGTCACTCACCGGAACACTGATGGCGGATTTGTAAGATTCTCGTTTTGGTTTTGCATCTTCTTCTTTATCGAGGTCCTTTATCAGGATAGATTCGCCAGACTCATAGGTTTTTCCAGCTATACCTTCGATAGGGTAACTGGTTCCTTGTTTTTGAACCCCGCCTATCGTGGCTTTGACTTCGAATTCACCGTCTTCGACCATATCTAAACTGCAGACCTTAAAATTCAATATGCGTTGAGATGCGTCGATAATGTTTTCTAATATCTCATCCTCTGTCTCACACTTCTCGAATTCTGAAGCTTTTCTGTGTAAGTTCCTTATCTTCTTATTTCTTTCCTCCAGCTCAATTTTGGTTTCTTTCCTCTTTGTGATATCTCGAACGATGGCCATAACGAAATCTTTTTCATCAATCTGATACCGGTTCAAACTTACTTCAGTGTATATCTGAGTTCCGTCTTCTTTCTCATGTACCCATTCGAAGGATTCTGGCTTTCCTCCTCTTGCTTTATCTATCATCTCTTTTGCCTTTTCTTTTGATGGCTTTCCATTAGGCTGTTTTTCCGGTGAAAAATCCCATGGGTTATTTCCTAGTATGTCTTCTCGGTCCACCCCGAAAACTTCCTCTATTTTTTTATTACAGTCAATGAATTCATAATCCTCTAATGTGAAGATAGCATCGTTAGCCGATTCGAATATCGTTCTGTACTTCTCTTCGCTCCTCCGTAATTCTCTCTGACTTTCCAGGCCTTCAAGGACCTTTTTAGTGTGAGTTATCAATATCTCGGCCAATTCTAGGTCTATCTCGTCGAAATATCCTTTTTCGTAAGAGATAGCTTGGAAAATACCTCTCTCATCTATGGGAATGCTTATGACAGACTTGAATTCAGGATCACTAGGTTCTGCCTCCTCCCACTGGCTCAGGTCATCTATCAAGTAGGATTCCTGGTTTTTATAGGTCAGCCCTCTGATCGCGCTATCGATGGGAAACTGGTCTCCTTTTTCCAGGTTTTTGGCTATGGTCGCTCTTGTGACAAACTTATCATCTTCGACTTCCATTATACTGCTTGACCTGAAACCGAGTATCTCTTTAGCTGAATCGAGTACCATTTCAAATACTTCTTCTTCAGAACTGCATCTGCCAAGGTCACCTAATATCTTATAAAGCTCTTTGATCTTTCTTTCCCTTTCTTTCCTCTCACTTATATCTCTGTAGATACCGAAAACACCGACCTGTTCTTCTTCAAGATCTATCGGATAGCCGAGAACGAGCACATCTACTAGAGTGCTGTCTTTCCTCTTTCTTTTGGTCTCAAAACTTATAATTTGATCGGAAAGGACTTTTTCAGATGTGGAATTCGCCTCCTCGATACGATCATCAGGAACTATTAGATCATTTATCTTCTCACCTTTTATCTTCTCTCCATCGTAATAGAAAGTTTCCTCAAACGCCTTATTTGCTCTCAACACAATATCTTCATTATCCAGCAGGACTATAGGCTCTGGAGAATTTTCAAAAAGATCCTTGAAATAGGTTTCCTGAAGCTGTCTATATTTCCTGTCTTCATAATGCTCCATTTCGTAGACTAAGGCTCTGCGGAGAAGTTCAAGATCTTTTTCTTCATCTCTCCCCTTCCTTAAATACCTCTCCGCCCCCAAATCCAATGCTTCAATAGCTTGCTCTTCAGTACATTTTTTGGTGAAGAGAATGAAAGGTAGCTCTAAAGAGTTTTCGTTCATCTTTTTTAGGATCTCCAGTCCATCACCGTCGGTCAACTCGTACTCTGAAACCACTGCATCGTATTCTCCATCTTTCAGTTTTTTCAGGGCGTTTTCAATAGAAGAAGCGTTGTCAACTGAAAAATCTTCGTCCCTATTTTCCAAAAAACTCTTGGTCTTTTCACGAACACTTTCATTCTCGTCCACATGTAATATTTTCAAATTTACACCTCGAGGAGTTTGTAGTTGGGGGTCGTTACAGATATCGATATATCTATCCATGTAGAAGTAAAAAAAGTTTTCCAAATCTTGAAGAGGTGTAATCCTAATCTTTTTTTATCTGCAGAACGATTCCCTTGCGATAAGATGATAGATGTAGCGGTAATGGCATCCGGTGGAGGTACTGACTTTCAATCCATAATAGATGCCAGTGAATCCGGGACGATCGATGCCGAGGTAAAACTTTTGATAACGAACAACCCAGAAGCTTACTGTATCGAGAGGGCAAAAAAACATGATATAGATCATCATGTGATCGATCACAGAGACAAAGAAAGGCGTGAACACGAAAAAGAGATAAGTGAAACGCTGCAAAGTTATGATCCTGACCTTATAGTTCTAGCTGGATACATGAGGATACTGACCGACGAATTCGTCGATAAGCATCATGGTAAGATGATCAATATCCACCCCGCTCTTCTTCCACTCTTTGGAGGCAAAGGGATGTATGGTAAAAAGGTCCATGAGGCCGTTCTCGACGCCGGTATGAAAAGGACCGGCTGTTCAGTTCATTTCGTAACCAGTGAAGTCGATGGAGGTCCTATAATCGATCAGAGATGTGTGCCTGTCAAAGAGAAGGACGATCCCCATACTCTAGCTGAGCGGGTCAAAGAAAAAGAACACGAACTTTTACCCTCGGTAGTAGGGGCCTTCGCCGAAGGAAGGGTGAAACTGCAGGACGGCAAAGCAGCGATAGTTCCCGAAAAAGATAATAACTCTTAGTTTATTTCGAATCTAGATTTCGCATACATGATTTTGGAGGTATTATAACAGATGCCCGCATTAGAAGAATCGAGGATAAAAGTATTAGAGGAGATAGCTAGGAAGATAAGAGTTCACGTGGTTGAGAGCACCCACGAAGCAGGTTCTGGACATCCAGGAGGATCGCTCTCGGCTACCGACATACTTACTGCTCTTTATTTCGAGATCATGAATCATAGACCGGATGAGCCGGAATGGCCCCAAAGGGATAGACTCGTGCTGAGCAAAGGCCACGCCGCCCCTGCTTTGTATGGTGCTCTCGCTGAATCAGGTTATTTTCCGGTCGAAGAACTGATGACTCTGAGAAAGTTAGGTTCGCGCCTTCAGGGACATCCATCCGTGAAGGCGACTCCGGGAGTGGATGCTTCTACCGGTTCTCTCGGCCAGGGTCTGTCCATAGCAGCTGGTATGGCTCTCGCCGCTAAACTCGATAGAGACGCCTATAAAGTCTTCACTATCTGCGGCGATGGGGAGTTACAGTCCGGCCAGATATGGGAGGCAGCCATGTTCGCCAGTCATAACAAGCTGGATAATCTGATAGTTTTCCTCGATAGGAACAAACTTCAGATAGACGGTTCAACTGAAGAAGTGATGAGTATAGAACCGATCGTATCAAAGTGGAACTCTTTTGGATGGCATGTTTTGGAGATAAACGGCCACGATATGGAAGAGATCGTCGATGCCGTCGGCAGAGCTGATGAGGTACACGGAGAACCGACTTTAATCGTTGCTCACACTATAAAAGGTAAAGGGGTTCCATTCATGGAAGGATCACTCGCATTCCATGGTAAAGCAGCAAACGATGAACAGTTGGAAATCGCATTGAATGCCCTCGCTAAAAAAGAAGGAGGTGATGGATGATGTGGGAGATGGCAAAACAGCGGGACGCCTACGGTGAAGCTCTAGTAGAACTCGGCAGAGAAAGGGATGATATAGTCGTGGTTGGAGCCGACCTCTGTGGATCCTGCAGAGTTACTTCCTTTGGCGATGAATTCCCAGAAAGGATGTTCAATACCGGTATTGCAGAACAGAACATGACGGGCGTTTCCGCAGGATTGGCTCTTTCAGGGAAGACTGTTTTTTCAAGCACCTTTGCCGTATTCGCCACCGGTCGGGCGTATGATCAGGTGAGGCAGAGCATAGCTTATCCAGAAGTAGATGTCAAGATAGTTTCCACTCACGCCGGTATAACCGTGGGAGGTGACGGGGCCTCTCACCAGATGCTGGAAGATATCGCCCTGATGAGAGTCCTACCAAACATGAATGTGGTCGCGCCCGCAGATTACCACGAGAGCAGGAAAGCCACCTTTGCTATAGCTGAAGAGGAAGGGCCTTTCTACATGCGTTTGGGTCGTTCTAGTGTTCCCATCGTCACGGAAGAGGACCATCCCTTCGAGATCGGAAAAGCGAACATATTGAAAGAAGGTGAGGACGTAACTTTGATCGGTACCGGTATAATGGTGTCTGAATGTTTGAAGGCTGCTGAGAGATTGGATAAGCAGGAAGATATCGACGCTAGAGTTTTGAATATGAGCACTATAAAGCCTTTGGACGAGAAAAAGATCATAAGATCCGCAAAAGATACAGGAGGGATCGTTACAGCCGAAGAACACGTCGTGAGCCAAGGGATGGGGAGTGGTATCTCGCAGGTCATCTCAGAGAGCGATTATCACGTTCCGATGAAGCGTGTCGGTGTGCCCAACGTGTTCGGAGAGTCGGGCGGCAGTGACGAACTGATGGAAAAGTACGGATTGACCGCAGAACATATAGTGGAGAGCGCACATGACGTATTAGAAAGAAGGTAAAAAAGAAGATGAGTGTGATATCATGGATATATTTGTAGATACTGCAGATCTAGATGAGATAAAAGAAGCGGAATCGTGGGGGATATTGGACGGTGTGACCACCAACCCTTCACTGATCAAGAGCGCTGTTGAAAGTGCTGAAAAGGAGATCAGCTTGGAGGACCATATCGAAGAAATCTTGAGGACAGTAGATGGACCTGTCAGCCTGGAAGTGACCGAAACTGATACTGAAGGCATGGTCGGAGAAGCAGAAACACTCTACGAGAAGTTCAATTCAGTCAACGATAACGTCGTCATAAAGATCCCGATAAACACCTCCATGGAAGAAGGAGATGACAATTTTGAAGGTGTGAAAGCTATAAAAAGATTGAGCGAGAAAGGTATCCCTATTAACTGCACATTGGTGATGAAGCCTAACCAGGCACTGATGGCCGCAAAGGCCGGAGCCGACTACGTGAGTCCTTTCCTCGGAAGGATCGATGACTACATCCGCAAAGGAATCGGTCTTGAGAGAGGTGAAGATTACCCAAAAGGTACCCACTACCCGGAAGAATTGACTGAAAGGATCAGAGAGACCGAGCTTCGTAGGAGGATCAGTGAGGTTGATCGCGAAAACATAGTCTATAGAGATAAAAGATCGATGGAACTGTATGATTGGGGGAACGATCAAGGGGTCCGGTCCGGCGTAGACATGGTCTGGTCGATAAAAGAGATGCTCAGCAATTATTCATACGATACCAAGATACTCGCCGCAAGTATCAGAACAGCAAGACAAGCGAGAAGCTGTGCGGAAATAGGCGCTGATGTGGCTACGCTCCCTTTCAACGTGATAGAGGACATGATGATCCACTATAAGACCAGTGAAGGTATGAAATCCTTTGATCAGGACGTTATACCCGAATACAAAGATATCTTAGAGGACAAGGATTGAAGGGATCTTCTGTGAAGTGATATTGAGAGGATAAGACTATGGATGAGTCGATAATGGGGGAGCTTTCTGAGTATGCGTTAGATCTTTCCTACCCTATAGAGGGATTTATCGAAGATATCTCAAATAAGATCTACAGCGAGTTCGAGAGCTATGAAAACTATCATCCCGCTATCCTCGGAGAAGAGAGTGGCCAGAAAATTTATGACCTGATAAGGCAGGAAGAACCGGAAGTCATGGTCGAGACGGGTGTCTGCAACGGATTTTCTTCTTCTATAATACTCAAAGCTATGGAAGATAACAGTAAAGGCGAGCTTTATTCAATTGATCTACCGGTCAATCTAGACGAGGTAGATACTGATGGGCGGACGGGAGCCGTTTTACCCCCTGGTAAAAGTTCTGGATGGGCTGTACCTGACGAACTGAGAGATAGATGGACTCTCAGAGAAGGGAACACATATCATGAACTGCCGAAGTTGTTTGAAGATCTGTCTGACAAGATCGACATATTTCTCCACGACAGCGATCATTCTTACGAAACGATGATGTTCGAATTCTCTCTCGCCTGGAGGAATCTGAAAGAAGACCATTTTCTACTTGCGGACAATATCGACTTCAGCGAGGCTTTTTTTGATTTTACTGAGGCTAAAGGGTTAAAGAGGTACCACTTGGGCGATATGGGTTTGATGATAAAAATTTCCAAGATGAGTTGACGTTTAGTTTACGAAGCCTTAAATATATAAACCCTCATCGGTAATGAAAGAGTGATTCTCAGATGAAAAAGATCAAAAAATGCCTTTCATGTGAAGAATACACGCTTCAAGATCATTGTGAACGGTGCGGGAAAAAAACGGTAGATCCCAAACCACCTAAATACTCTCCAGAAGATAAGTATGGAGAGTACAGAAGAAAACAAAAAAGATACTCAAAACGAGATGATAGATATGGATGATATTGTCGTAGATTTCGCTGAAAAACCAGATCTGGATAACGCCATTTTGATCGAAGGACTACCAGGTGTAGGAAATGTGGGCAAGCTCGCTGTCGAGCACTTGATAGATGAGATAGATGCAGAGAAAGTCGCCGAGATACAATCCGTCTATTTCCCACCGCAGGTTCTAGTTGATGAAGACGGCGTTTCAAAGCTTGTCAATAACAGGCTCTACTGCAAGGAGAATGTGGGAGATAACGATGTGGATCTGTTGCTACTGACCGGAGATTATCAAGGTATGACTCCTCAGGGACAGTATCAACTCACCGATAAGATCCTGTCGATCTCTACAGAACTCGGGGTCGATCGAGTGTTCTCTTTGGGAGGTTACAGCCAGGGAGATATAGTGGATAAACCTGAAGTTCTAGGTGCGGCGACCACCCTTGAGAAGGTCGATGAGATGAAAGAACTCGGTGTAAAATTCTCTGAAGAGCATCCTTCCTCCGGTATCATCGGCGCTAGCGGACTCCTTCTCGGTTTAGGGGATAAATTATACGGGATAAGCGGTGTCTGTCTCATGGGTGAGACCTCAGGCTATTTCGTAGATCCTGCAGCGGCCAGGGCTGTACTCAAAAAGTTGATGAGCTACATAGGTGAAGAGATAAATTACGAGAAGCTGGACGAAAAAGCCGAAGAAGTTGAAGAGCTGACCAACAAAGTGAAGGATATGGATATGAGCGGGATGCAGCAGCAGGAAGGCAGCAGTGAAGATCTGAGCTATATAGGATGAATAAGGGATATCGATGGATGAAAAGGACAAAATAGAGCTGTACCTTAAGGCCTATGAAGAGGGACAAGAAGACGCCTGGTCCGAAATAGAGAGTATGGTATCTAAATACGAGGGGTGGGAACTGAGGAGCAGGGTCGAGAGCAAGATAGGCATTCTGCAGCGAGAGATCGCTTCTAAAAGATCCGAGTTAAAGGAGAATCCGGAGATGCTCAGCATCGAAACTGAAGGAACTACTGAAGAGAGCGATGAAGAAAAGATGAGCTTACCATGGAACAAGGGTGACGCTTACCTTTTCATAGAGAAGAAACCTCAGAACTCTGTTGATGAACTATCTAAAGTGATGAGGGAAGGGGTTAAAGCTCTGATCATAGTCAGAACATCACCCGACAAGATAATCGAACAATATGATATCCCCGTGAACGGTTCTAAACTCATATGGCTCACCAGGTCCAAAGGGAAAGAGTCAGAACTCGATTTGAATATGATCAAGATATCGCCCTCCGATCTATCCGGCCTGTCCAATGAGATTGGAGGATACATGAAACAGAACCCGAACGGTGTGATCTTTCTCTCCGGTATAGCTCTCATGACGAATTACAACGAAGAGAGCAAGGTGCTCAAATTATTGAACTTCTCGAAAGACAAGGTCACCGAGCACGAAGGTTGTCTTGTGTCGTCCATATCGGGCGATGCTCTAGAAGAAAAGTTATTGGAAAAGATCAAAGGGGAGTTCGATCGTACCTTCAGGGAATAAAGAGAAAAAGCATGTATATCATATATGCAGATGATTTTGATCTCGATATGATAGAGCCCCAGTTCGAAGGGATGGATAAGGAGATAAAATATTTTGAAAAACGAAAAAAAGATGAGGACGATGTCATATCCTTCATAAAAAACAGATCTTCAGAAACAGATGGCATCGCTTATTTGGGCATCGATCAGGATCCTATGATCTTTCTTTCTAAGAAAGTGATGGATATAGATCCTGAGATACATCAGATCGGTTGCCCTAAAGATAGTGAAAACCTGGACGAGCTAGAGGAAAAGTCTCTATTGAACGAGGTCGTTAAGAGTGAAGGACTCGTGATTAATACTGTACTAAAAAGTTTCCAGGAAATAGGCATGCGAAAAAAAAGCCAAGAACTGAAAAGAGCTATCTCGTCGTGTGAGGGGAAACTTGGTATCTATATCCATGATGATCCAGATATGGACGCCATAGGGTCTGCTATGGCTTTTGAGATCATATGTGATGAAGAAGGTATCGAATCCACCATATATTATCACGGGTCTATAAGTCCTACTGTGAATGAAATATTCCTGGGCAGTACAGATCCTCTCTTTGAAAAGATAGATACGGAAAATATAGAACGATATTTAGAAGAAAATGACAAGATTGCCTTTCTTGATTTCGCCGATCATTCACACTGCGATCCATTGCCTGAAGAGGTTGAACCTGATATCATACTCGATCATCATTCGACGAGCCAAGGGATAAAGGCACGAGAGTTCACTGAGATCAGAGCTGATGTGGGTGCAACAGCCACGTTGATCACAAAACACCTGCTGAATCTGGAGGTAGACATACCTCCCATGATCGCATCCACTCTTCTCGTGGGGATAAAAACAGATACCAGCGACTACACCAAGAACATAAGTTCGACCGATTATAAAGTGATCTCATATCTGAGTTCGATCTCTGACAAGGATATATTAGACGTGCTTGAAAATCCTCCTATTTCTTCCGAGACATTCACGGCGATGGGAAGCGCCATATTCAATAGAAGGATAAAAGAGGATGTACTTACCACCTTTTGTCGAGAAGTACATCATACAGAAGGTATCGCCAAGATAGCCGATCTCCTTCTCAGAGAGAGAGATATACTGACAGTTTTAGTGTACGGAGTGAAAGAAGATGAGATACATATGTCAGCTAGAAGTAAAGATATGCAGTCCAATATGGGAGAGATAATGGAAAGAGCTTTTGCCGACATAGGTGAGGCAGGAGGACATCCGCACGCGGCAGGAGGAAAAATATCTTTAGACAGATTCGAGGATGAGATAGAAGCTGTGGAGATGATAGAAGAACGTTTCCACGAAGAGGTGTTTTAAAGATGAGCAGCCCCTATACCAGGATAGATATCCAGAGTCAAAAAGGTTTGAGCAAAGTCGAAAGTAAACACCTTTTGATCGCCCTTGCGGTATTGACTTTAGCGTTTGCTATCAGTTTTACCGGCGGTTTGACCTCGATCTACAACTCTTCATTTCCGTTGTTTCTCTTGATATCTTTTCTTTCCGTCGGAACTGCTTTCATTTTCCACGAGTTAGCTCATCGGAAACTAGCAAGGAGCTATGGATGTTGGGCAGAGTTCCGGATGTGGCGGTGGGGCCTGATGATGGCTCTGCTTTTCAGTTTTTTCGGCTTCGTTTTCGCGGCTCCCGGCGCAGTAATGATCAGGGGCAACATAACGCGAAAACAGAACGGAAAGATAAGCGCAGCGGGACCCGCGACGAACTGGGTGGTGGGTTCCCTTTTTTTAGCAGCTTCCTACGTGGTCGGGATGAGCGGCATGTGGTTACTCCATTTCATACTCGCCTTTGTGGCCTATGTAAATCTTTTCTTAGGGGGTTTCAATCTCCTTCCAATAGGACCTCTAGATGGTAGAAAGATATTCGGTTGGAGCGTTAAAAATTATATCTTATTAGCGGGTTTGATAGCCGGGACTTTCGCAGCCGGCTATTACCTGGGTCCGTTCTCGATGTTTTTCTGAAAATAGTCTCATCTAGACCTGGTCCAGCAGTACATGAACTCGCTGTCGAATACCTTCCCGGGGTGCTCTCTTGTGTCTATAATGTCGAAAAGGTTCATCATCTTTTTTAGTTCTTCTAATGTATAATAGGACTGATACGTTTCATATCCCTCAACTAAGGTCTCCTCAAAGCCTTCCCCCTCACCTAATTTAAAACTGAAGCAGAAGATGCCGCCTTTTTCTAAGATCCTGTAAACTTCTTTTTCGACGGCGGAAAACTGAGATTTTGGTATATTGGAGAGTGAAGTGCTAGCCCAGGCTCCCTGAAAAGTATCATCTGGAAAAACAGTATCTCTCATATCAGAATAAAGGAAGGTCCGTTCTGAATATTTTTTTCTTGCCAATGCGATCATGGACTTCGAGAGGTCGATACCGACTACGTCTGCACCTTTTTTTCTCAGATAATCCGTATCTCTTCCGTCACCGCATCCAAGGTCTATGATTCGTGGTTTTGAAGGCAAAAGATCCAGTGTTCTATCGAGCATCTTCCCCTGATACTCTCTGTCTCCTTCTTCTTCAGTGATTCTGCAGTATTCCTCCGCTATCTCGTCATATGTCTGCATGGTCTTCTTTATCGGATCCATTCAAGAATCATCTCCGAGGATAGTTTTCCTAATACTCTTTAGTTCTTCCGGGAGCGGTTTTCTAGGGTAGTTTCTGTGTTCGCTCCCAGGAGAGGTAGTGTAATAGGGTCTATTGCAGCCCGGGCATCCTCTAGTCTGAAAGACTTTTTCTTCGTCGACCATACCTAGTGCTTTAGAAGGATCTTCTGAGATCAAACTCATCGCCCTTTTCACGGACAGCCCATCGGTGATAAGATAAGTTACCAATTGGGCTCTCCGGTAGTAGGAAAGTTCTACATCATCGCTGCCGTTGGTGTAAGGAAACAGAGAGACATCTCCTCCGACTTCATCGATTTTCTTCACTGCGGTGGCAAGTTCATCGAAGTTCTCTCCAAGACCAACTATGAGATGTGCTGTGACTTTCCCTTCACCATACACATCTACCGCATCACCCAGGTACTTCCAGAAAACTTTAGGTTCATAGGAGGGTTTCTTTTTTTTCCTGAGCTCGTCAGTGGGAGCATCGAGCCCGACACCGACCCTGTCGATAGGATCTTTTAACGCTTCAAGATCTTTTTTATCTATCGGTGGTGCGGAGAGCGAGATTGGTTTTTTAGTGCTCTTCAGTTCTTCGACAAGCTTCTTTATCCTCTGTACGTAATCGGGGGTATCCGGCGATTGTACGCATATCCTCTCAAAGTCAGAGGTCTTAAGTCTTTCTTTTACCCTGTCTAAGTCATACAGAGGCCATGAGACACGTGAAAGCCATCTAGAATCATCTCCGGCCTGTGTACAGTAAGTGCAGCCTCCTCTACACTTACCTTCACCGTGCACCAAAAGATAGGCGGTCGTCGGTTTTTCTTCCATATCCCCGTTCTCAAGTCCGAGTTCGAGAGCGGTCCCATAAGAAACTCTGATCTTCATATCTATCTCCATCTCCTTTCATTCAGCCATCTTTCCGAAGAATACTTATCTTCTAGTTCTTCCGCTAACTCTATCTCTCTTTTTCTCAGTTCTCCTTTTTTAATCTTCCCCTCAAAAAAGGAATCGTAATTTTTTCTTAAAACTTCGATCAGTTCTTCGAGTTCTGGTTTTTTACCGGTTTCGATCTCCATGGTGGTGACGAGATCCAGGAAGTTTTCGGCTCCTCGCTCTTCGAGCTTTTTTCGGTCCAGCTTCAGTATCTCTGATAGAAGTTCTAGGTCGGTTGCGAACATCAAGGTCCCATGTTGAAGGAGACCTCTCTTACCTCTTCTCTGGGCGCTACCGGAGATCTTTTTACCGTTGACCAGTATGTCGTTATAGGGCTTGAATTTCGGTTTCAGACCGTAATCATCTAATGTCTTCATAACTGGGTCCAATAATTGCCGGAAGCTTTCTTCTATATCTCCTTCTATCTTTTCAGTGACGATAGAATACGTTATCTCTCCTTTATAATCGTGAAAAACCGTTCCTCCGCCGGTTATCCTCCTTACATAGGGTATATCCCGTGATTCGCATTTTTCTACATTTATCGTTTCGTGAAGGTCTTGAGAGTATCCGAGAGTTATAGCCAAGGGTTTGAATCTAAAAAATCTGAAAGTCGGGATGGCTTCATCCTCGTCATAGCTCCTCAAGATTGCTTCGTCAATGGCCATCTGTTTTGCCGCGTTGGCCTCGATAGGAGGGATGTATCTCGCCTTCATGTAGAGTCATTTTCCTCATGATTAATATTAATTATCGTGTACAACCTGTTACTTCAATTCGACTCACCGATCCCCGAGAAATCGCGACGCTTTATCTCTTCATCGACCTCGTCTTCCACTTTCTTCACGCCGTTTTCTTTGATCTTTTCGGCTCGGTCCTCCATATAACAATCGGGGTGAAAGTACTTTCTTTTTTTCAGTAAAAAATTTTCACCTAATTTTAATTCCTCTCCACAAACACTACACTTCTTCTCTCCCAATCTCTTTTCAAGTCCTTCATCCCATTTTTCCAATTTTACTCCTCCTGATCTTGATATCGCGATTCGGATAGCTAATTCAAATATAATAACTTTACACCCTATTATCGATTAACTTTAAGTTAAAGTAGCCTTATTAGGGTGGTAATATAAAGTCAAGGAGTCGATCCAAAATGAGAAGAAGAAACAGAGATAGAGGATATCTTTTGACATCGGAATCAGTTACTGAAGGGCATCCCGACAAGATGGCGGACAAGATCAGCGATTCCGTTCTGGATGAGCTTATGAAACAGGACGTCTATTCGAAAGTAGCATGCGAAACTATGCTGACAAACGGATTGGTGCTGGTTTCCGGCGAGGTGACCAGCGAAGGTTACGTAGAAGTCAACGACGTTGTAAGGAACACGATAGCAGACATAGGCTATACGGAACACGACTACGGTTTCGAGGCCGATTCCTGCGGTGTCATGACCGCTATACATTCACAGAGTCCAGACATCGCTCAGGGAGTAGAACGCGAAGTTCAGGGAGCTGGAGATCAGGGAATAATGTTCGGTTACGCTACAAAAGAAACAGACGAGATGATGCCAAAACCTATAGTCCTCGCGCATAAACTCTCTCGTAAACTCTCGGAAGTGAGGAAGACAGACACACTGGATTACCTTCGCCCTGACGGAAAGTCACAGGTGACCCTGGAATACAATGGGGACGAAGCGGTTAGGATGGACGATGTAGTTATAGCGGCCCAACACGACCCTGAAGTGGAAGGAGAGAAACTCAGGGAAGATATCAAGAGTGAAGTGATCAAACCTGTATGTGGAAAGATGTTAGACGAAGAGACCACTTACAACATAAACGAGACCGGCAGATTCGTTCTTGGAGGACCTCAGGCAGATACCGGTCTGACGGGAAGAAAGATCATAGTCGACACTTATGGAGGTCACGGGAGTCATGGAGGAGGCTGTTTTTCCGGTAAAGACCCCTCAAAAGTCGATAGGTCTGGTGCTTATATGGCAAGATACATAGCTAAGAATTTAGTCGCCGCTGATTTAGCCGAAAAGTGTGAAGTACAGCTTAGCTATGCTATCGGTGTGCCTGAACCGACAAGCGTTCTAATAAATACCTATGGAAGCCACAATATACCGGAGAGAGAGATCGAAGAGATAGTAAAAGATAAATTCCCCCTAAAGCCCGGGGAGATAATAGACCACTTGGAGCTTCTTAATCCGATCTACGAAAAAACCGCGGCATACGGCCATTTCGGCAGGGACGAGGAAGGATTCACTTGGGAGAAAACTGACATGGCTAAAAAACTCTGAAATCACCATTCAGTTCCGATCTCAGATAGGTTCATATAGTTGTACGGCGATCCTTTGTTTGGTGAGAAACATGAAAATAAACATCATTTATGACAGTAAATACGGCAATGGCAAAACTATATCGGAGGATCTTATGGAGATGGTCAAAGAGAACGGGCTTGAAGCTCACATATATTCTCTAAAATCCACGAACCCTGAAAAGATAGGTTACGCGGACTTCTTTGTATTCAGTTCTCCCACTCGTTTCGGAGGTCCGAGTAGAAGGATGAAAAAGATGATAAAGAAGGGGAGTTTACCCGAGAATGGAGAATACGGTCTGATCACGACATCAAAAAAAGACGGAGAGAAAACAGCGATAGAGATGAGTAAGATGCTGGAAGAAAGAGGGATGCACAAGAAGGTAGATGACCTGAATCTGAAAGTCGAGGGTAAAAAAGGACCATTAGAAAAGGGTTATAGGGATAAAATCAAGAGATTTTACGGCGATATAGCAAACGTTACCGCTTGATCAATATCTTCTCTTCTTTCTTTTTTATGATAGTAGTCCTGCCTTATCGAGTTCGTCTTTGATATGCTCGACTCCTTCTTCCAACT
Organism: Thermoplasmata archaeon; assembly: GCA_046540335.1. GTDB lineage: Archaea > Thermoplasmatota > Thermoplasmata > Halarchaeoplasmatales > Halarchaeoplasmataceae > Natronoplasma. The sequence goes on from JBKHFH010000017.1 coordinate 15,724, forward strand.
GCTCAGTGTTCTTTCCGCCGGTGCATACCATCCTTCCGGATCCAAACAGTAGAAGCACTACCGGCGAATCCTGTAATCGGTAGACTAGGCCTGGGAACTGCTCGGGTTCGTATTCCACTCTTTCCAGTCCCAGTGTGATCGCCACAGAATTTAGGTTCAGATCGGTATTCAGCTCATAGGAGGCGACTATATTCTGTATCACTGCTTCGACTTCGTCGGCTGTTTCTATACCGTTCTCATTAAGCAGTCTTTTCACTTTGTCGACGCTCTCTTGAGGTTCTTCAAGTGTGACTCCACCGGTACATACCATCTTTCCACTGGAGAAAAGGAGTATAGAAGTGTTCGGCTCGTCCAATTTATAGATCAATCCAGGGAATTTGTCTGGATCGTACTCCGAATCCTCTAATGCTTCATGAACGTCCCACAGATCTAGTTCCTCTCCTATAGACGAGGAGGCTACCACATTTTCTATTATTAGACCTTCCATATTTGATCACTCTTTTTATACCTATTAATTACCCCTATTTAAAGTAAAGGGTTTTTCTCTTTTAAATATCGATTATTAAAGGTATTATAAAGGCACTTATTAAATTTTCGTTATAATTTCCTTTGTTAGCAGGACAGGATTAAGACTATTGACTAAATTAAAATTCGACAATTTTATATATCCGATGTTCATACGCACCTACTAGATGACCGGATTGAAAGAAAGGATCGCCGGAGAGATCACAGTTTCGGATCAACCTGGAGAGATAATACGCAAGTGGAGAGAGATGTTCGATGTCTCTCAAACCTACCTCGCAAAAAATATGGGCGTTTCTCCCTCCGTGATCAGTGACTACGAAAAGGGGAGGAGAAAACCCGGAACACCGCTGGTCAAGAAGATAGTCGAAGCGCTGATAAAGATCGACGAAGAAAGAGGAGGGGATGTTATAGATCGATACTCTAGACCGGGGGAGGAAGGGATACTAAGCAAGGAAGAATTTACAGAACCATTTTCTCTAGATGATCTGATAGAGGACATCGAAGGTGACCTCATCTCGAAAACGAACGGTAAAAATGATATCTACGGCTATACGGTGATAGATAGTTTGAAGGCCATACTTTCGATGAAATCCTTTGATTACTTGAGTATATACGGGTGGAGTACGGAAAGGATACTCTTCTTTAAAGGGGTCGAACACGGTCGCTCTCCTCTCGTGGCGATCAGGTCCACACCTTTGACTCCAGCGGCGGTGTGCTATATCAGACCTGATAAAATAGATGAGTTATCTGTTAAACTAGCAGAGGTGGAAGGGATACCTCTTTTACGGACTGAACTTGATACTGATGAATTGATAAAAAGGATGAAAAATCGGTTGTGATAATAGATGAAGGCAAAAAACGAAGTCGGAATAAAAGGTTATGCGGGTTATGTACCAAAGTACAGGATAACACCCAAAGAGATAGGTAGTTGCTGGGGAGAAAATGGAGAGACGATGGGAAAAGGACTAAGAGTTCAGAGCAAGTCCGTACCATCTCCTGACGAAGACGTCGTCACGATATCGACGCAGGCGGCAAAATGGGCGATGGAGAGAGCCGGGATAAGAGGTCAGGATCTCGAAGCGATCTATGTAGGCTCAGAATCGCACCCATATGCGGTGAAGCCTACAGCGACGATCGTTGCTGCTTCTTTAGCCGCTTCGCCTCACATGACAGCTGCCGATTACGAGTTCGCCTGTAAAGCGGGAACAGCAGCCTTTCAAACATGTATGGGACTGGTCAGTTCTGGCATGATAGAGAACGGTATGGCGGTCGGTGCAGACACTTCTCAGGGCGCTCCTGGAGACGCTTTAGAGTATACTGCTGCCGCAGGAGGAGCCGCCTATGTGATAGGATCGGACGATCTTCTAGCTATCATAAATGAAACCGTGTCCTATACCACTGACACGCCGGATTTCTGGAGGCGCGAAGGGGAGAAATATCCCCAGCACGGCGGTAGGTTCACAGGTAAACCAGCATATTTCAAGCACGTGACCAACTGCACGGAAAAGCTTCTAGAAAGTACCGGTAATGAGCCCGGAGATTACGATTATGCAGTTTTCCATCAGCCGAACGGAAAATTCCCCGTCAAAGCCGCAAAGAAATTGGGTTTTTCTAAAGAACAGCTAGAACCGGGCCTTCTCGTAACTCATATAGGTAACACTTATTCCGGTGCGGTGCCTCTCGGCCTTGCGGCAACACTCGATCAGGCCAACCCGGGAGATGAAATACTGGTCACTTCATACGGCTCCGGAGCGGGTTCTGACAGTTTCGATATCACTGTAACTGAAAGGATACAAGATGCGAGGGAAAAAGATGTTCCGACTGTAGATGAAGTCACATCCGAGAAAGAGTACATCGGCTATTCAGTTTATGCAAAATATAGAGATAAAATAGAAGGAGGTAGATAATTTGAGAGACGTAGCGATCATCGGTATAGGAGAGACCCATATAGGAGAGCTCTGGGACAAGTCTTTAAGAGAACTGGGTATCGAAGCCGGTCTCAAGGCGCTGCAGGACGCAGGTGTCAGCGGAGAAGACGTAGAGAGGATGTATATAGGTAATATGTCCGCGGGAAAGTTGATCGATCAGGAACACGTGGCGCCTTTAATAGCGGATTACGCGGGCTTGAGTCACATACCTTCAACCAGAGTAGAATCAGGTGGAGCTTCAGGAGGTATGGCCCTCGCGGAAGGTTACAAAGCCGTAGCCTCTGGTATGAACGATATAGTTGTCGTTGGAGGGGCAGAAAAGATGACCGATGTGGGAGAAGACGAAGCGAAAAAGATACTTTCTTCTACAGCAGACCAGGAATGGGAAGTTGTTTTCGGAGCGACATTCGAATCACTCTATGCCATGATGGCTAGATATCATATGAATGAATACGGAACAACGAGAGAGCAGTTGGCCGAGGTCGCGGTCAAGAACCATTCTAACGCTGCAAAGAATCCTAACGCCCAGTTCCCGAGAGAGACCAGCAAGGAATTCGTTATGGGAGCTCCCAACGTTTCTGATCCTCTTGGTATGTTCGACTGTGCTCCTCTTTCCGACGGTGCTGCAGCTTTAGTTCTGTGTCCTGCCGAGAGAGTTGACGAGTTCGGCGGAGAACCTATCGAGATAGTGAGTATGGGCGAAGGCGGTGATACCATGGCTGTCCATGAAAGAGAGGACATAGGTACGTTGAAAGCCACGCAGAGAGCTGCTGAATCCGCTTACGAGAGAGCTGGTATAGAACCGGAAGACATTGACTTTGCAGAAGTCCACGACAACTTCACTATAACAGAGATCATGGCGATAGAAGACCTGGGCTTCTTTGATAAAGGCGAAGGCGGACCCGCGACCGAAGAAGGTAAGACCAGGTTAGACTCCGATATACCTATCAATACTTCCGGAGGACTCAAAGCGAAGGGCAGACCCGTTGGTGCAGTCGGGATCAGTCAGGCCGTCGAAGCCGTCCAGCAGTTGAGAGGAGAAGCTGGAGATAGACAGGTGGAAGATCCAGAATATGGGCTCACTCACAATATAGGAGGCACAGGAGCCAGCACTGTAGTCCATATCTTCAGGAGGTGGTCATAGATGGCGATACCAAGGTTCTGGAGAGAGATCAAACAGCGTTATAAGGGCATAGGTGTCAAGTGTGAGAACTGCGGACAGATCTACTTTCCGCCTAGAGAGATATGCCCAGAGTGCCGTAGAAAGAGCTTCAAGAGGATGAGCGAGTACGAATTAGACGGTACGGGCGAAGTGGTAACCTATACGAAAGTGGAAGACCCTCATCCAGACTTCAAGGACGTTTGTCCCTATGTCATGGCTATCGTGGAGATGGACGAAGGTGTAAGAGTGACGGGACATATAGTCGATGTGGATTACGAGGACGTAGAAACAGGTCTAAGGGTAGAAGCGTCGATGAGAAAGCTCGGTGAACAGAGTCCGGAAGGTTTGATATACTACGGGTACAAGTTCTGGCCCATCGATAGTAGAAGAGGCGACTGAGGGATCAAAACCTTTTTTCTTTTTTTCAGTAAATTTTAAAGTTCTTTATTCTTTCTTGTTAGGATATGGAAGTGTTTGAGGCCGTAAAAGAACGGAGCAGTATCAGAGCATACAAGGGAGAACCGATAGAAAAAGAACATTTGGAAAAGATGGTAGAGGCTGCAAGAGAGGCGCCTTCTGCAAAGAACCTTCAACCGTGGAAGTTGATCATTGTTCAGGACCCTGAAGTCCTCGATGATCTTGTACCTGTATTTATGAGCCAGAGTTTTGTAAGGGACGCGGGAGCTTTGGTTGTAGGACTAGTCGACCGTTCAAAGTGGTCAGAGGTCGATCTGACCATAGGTATGGATCATCTGTGTCTTGAAGCTGTAGAGCTCGGATATGGGACGTGCTGGATAGGCGCATTTAAAGAAGAAGAACTGAAGAAAGAGCTTGAAGTGCCCGAATATTACGAACCCCTGGTCTGCATGACGGTCGGAGTTCCAGAAGAAGCTGGGAGTTCCCCGACTAAAAAATCGGTGGATGAGTTGGTCGAATGGGTAAGGGTTTGATAGATCACTTATCCGATCTTTTGATCAGACCTTTACGGAGTTCTAAGTCGTTGATTTCGGTATCCTCGCCGACTATCGACCCTTCGATGATAGAATCCTCGATATCGCAGTCCTCGAATATGATCGAATCCTCGATCTGAGAGTTCTTTATCTCGGTGTTTTTTAGAATAGTAACGTTTTCTTTTATCTCCGAATCTTGGACTTTTCCTCTTATGATGTTCCCATCTCTCAGTTCCTGCTCAGCCCTCAGGTAGCCCTGTCTGGTCCCGACGTCGGCCCAGGTCCCCGTGAAGGGATATGCGTAACAGTCGTATCTATCAGAGGTCCATGATAGGAATCTGCCCGGCTCGTCAAGATATTGAGTTCTCGGTATCCTGCCGTCCCAGTACTCAACGTACTTTTCGAAGATTTTATCGATGTTTTTTGGAAAGTAGTAGAATGCGGTAGAGGCCATCCTGCTCTTCGGTTCCTCAGGCTTTTCCTGGAACTCCTGTATCTTCTTCTGCTCGTCGAAGTCCAGAATGCCGTAGTTCTTGGCTTCCTCCAGACTTCCGACTTCAAAGCAAGCATTGACAATGCCGTCTTTTTCATCAGCAAAGCGTAAAAAGTCCGCTATTTTGAAGGAATAGTGATTGTCTCCACCTATCACCAGATGATCATCCGTTTCTGTTTGTTCTAAAGCGTTCATGATCCCGCCTATCGCACCGAGCTTTTCTTCCTCCGATTTCTGCTCCTCTATTATCAGCTCGTATAGATCTTCATCTCTAGTTTTTAGATAATCCTGGAAAGACTCCTCGAACCTTTCGTTTGTGGTGATATATATATTTTCCATCTCATCTATATCCTCGAGCTCATCGAGAATGTAGCTGAGTATCGGCTTTCCAGCCAACGGAAGGAGGGGTTTCGCTTTTTTCTTGGTTATCGGCCATAGCCTCGTGGCGTAACCACCGGCAAGTATTATAGAGTTCATGTTATCCTTCATTTCATCATGATTAGTATATCTTTTGTTCGGTAGAGTTTCTTAAAAGCTTCATCGATTAGGATGTTCGAAGAGGGAAAGGACGAACTTGTTTACCTCCTCTGAATAACCCAATGTCACCAACACATGTTTTTCTTTATCTCTTCGTGTCGTTATCTGCATATCGAATTGTACGGGAAAACTGTCATTTTCCTCTTTCAACTCTTCACAGTACTTTTCGACTCTAGATTCATCTTGGTTCACAACGAGCTCTAAGAAGTCCTTACCACCGAGATCTTTATCAAAAAACCCGAACAGCCTGTGAAATTTATCGTTCGCCAATGATATCTTCATCCCATCGTCTATGAGTGCCATGGCACTTCCGGTGGTTTCAAATATCTTCCGATATAGTTTTTCCTTTCTCTCCAATTCCTTTTTCGCCTTTATCCTTTTTATCGCATTGGAAAGGTGAGATACCAGAAGTTCACACATCTTCATATCGTTATCATCGAAGTATCCCGGTTCGTTCGATATGGCCTGAAAAACACCTATATCATCTATCGGTAAGCTGATGAGAGAGCGAAAATCATGATCCTGTATCACTGGATTTGCTCTATCACTTTCATTTATGTCGTCTATCAAAAATTTTTCTTTATTCATCCAAGTATCCCTATCTATACCCCCGTCCTCTATAGGTCTCTCAGAAAGATTTTCGGGATCAAGATTAGATGTTATCGCTCTCTTTCTGAAAACCCCCTCGACAGCTTCACTTATCCCGCAGTAATCGTAATTCAGTATTTTTTCAGCAGCTTCCATGGTGAGTGAATAAGCATCTTCTTCTTCGCTACAAGAGATCAGCTTTGAGGCTACTCGATGAAGTTCCTCTATCTTTTTTCTGTAATCTTCTAGTTCTCTCTCTATGTTCCATCTATCATATTCCTTATGTATCGCTTCAACGAGAAGATCGTACATCATCTGAGGTTCGCCCTCTTTTTTTAGGTAACCGTCCGCACCATTATTCATCGCGTTCATAGCGACCTCTTCTTTTCCTTTCCCCGTCAGGATAATAAAGGGGGTATCATAACCATCCTCCCGCACTTTCTTTAAAAATTCAACTCCGTTCATGCCTGGCATATAATAGTCGGAGACTATCACATCGATATCCTCTTCTTCGAATATCTGAAGCCCTTGTTCGGCGGAAGGAGCTGTAAACACTTCGATCCCGGGGTCCTTCTTATTTATGAACCTCTCTGCCTGATCGAGCAAAGCCACTTCGTCGTCCACAAAAAGAGTCTTTATAGGCATCTTCTTCTATAACCTCCGATATATTGTCAGATTCTTTTAAAAGTATAAAAGATTTACCTCCATATTCATCAAAAATTTAGAGGTCAGGCCAGATTCAATCTGATATCGAATCTCGCCCCTCCAAGTTCCGAGTCTTTGACTTCTGCGTTACCGCCATAACTCTCCGCTATCTCCTTGACAAGGTACATACCCAGTCCGCTGCCTGCGTTTTCTCCTCTTTTGAATCCCCTTTCGAGAAGTTTTTCTTTATCCTTATCGGGGATTCCCTTACCATCGTCTTCTATCTTGACAGTGATGTGTTTATCGGTCTCTTCAAAAGAGATCCGAACATTATCACATTCCGAATGTTTGATAGTATTCTCTAAAATATTGGTGAACATCTCTTCCAATAAGGTCCCTCCTTCCACTTTTACATCTCGGGTTTTGTACTCAACTTCTATACCTTGTTTTTCAAACGCTGATCTATATTCACCTATGATTTTGCTTAATAAACCGCCTGCATTCATTTCTTTATAGTCATCTTCTTTAGATATATCCCTCAAGGTCCTGACCTTTTTGATTATCTCTTTTGCACTTTTACTAGCTAGTCTCGACTCATTTAGGAATCTCTCTACATCATCGGGAAGATCGTAATCTTCTGCGAGCTGAAGGTATCCATCTATCACCTGAGCTTTATTTTTTACATCATGTCTTAACAGGGAATGGAGGAAATCTTCTCTTTTTTCGTACATTTTCCTTTCAGTTATGTCTATGAAGGTAAAGACGATACCTTCTTTCTGTCCATCGTCACCTTCTATCAAGGCTGCTGAACCCAGAACGTCAAAAAATTCATTGTTCTTCTTTTCAGCTTTGAATTCGCCTCTCCAAGTACCGTCTTCTTCAAGGTCGCTGAACAATTTATCCATATCGTGGTCGTCCTTCAACAATATCTCGAAGTTCTCACCTCTGATCTCCTTCTTTTTGTATCCCCAATGGTCTAGGAGAGCTCTATTAACTCTTGTGATATCTCCGTCAGGATTGGTGATGGCGACAGCGTTCAAAGATGATTCCAACGCTTTTTGAACGATCCGTAGTTCTCTGTTCCTCTTCTGTAATTTTCTTGAGATGGTTGTGAGTTCATTATTGAGAGATACCATCTCATCCTGAAGTTTTTCAAGTTCGCTAACGTCTGGTTTTCCAAGGATCAAAGTTTTCCTACCTGTCGGGAAAAAAGAAAAATGAAAACTTTCGGGCAGATCCTTCGCGGTATCAACATTCAGGAGTCTATTGTTTGATGATCCTTTCAACAAATCAGAAATTTCTTCGTTCACGGAACCATCGAAATCGACAAAGATTTTCTTGACTTCCTTGCCTAGGATATCCTCACCCATCAATTCAGATGCGAAATCGTTTACTTCTATTATCTCTCTATCTTCATTTACAAGTATACTCAAAATAGGAGCTTCTACATCTACATAATCTTTTATTATTTTAATGACGTCTTCATTCATCAAAACCACTCAAGCTATATCGTCCTTCAATTCTTTTATAGAAGAGATATATTCGGTATCCTCGTAATCATCTAAAACTTCGCTGCCTCCAGAGCTAAATGCCTGTCCGCCTACCAATATCTTCATGTTCGGATACTCTTCTCGGACTTTTTCTATGAATTCCAACAGTTCTGGTAGGTTGAAATACATGGCGAGAGAGAAACCGACCACGTTAGGCTCATTCTCCTCTATCAGGTCTAAAAGATCCTGTATAGGGGTATCGGCACCAACAAAATAACTGTCCCATCCTGCCATCTCAAATATGTCAGCGACCATCCTTCCACCGATCTGGTGATATTCGTTAGCGATACAGGCGATTATAACAGATTTTCCTTTTCGCGTGCTCGAAAGGACTTCCGGATAAACCTGAGTGAGTATCCTCTCCGTTATAGAAGTGGCGATGTGTTCAGTAGCGACAGAGATATCTCCGGATTCCCATAGTTCCCCCACCTCATACATAGATCTTTGGATAAGATGTGTATACAGGTCCTCTATCTCTATATCTTCATCCAATAGAGATTCGACGATCTCAGTGCACCCTCCTTTATCACCTTCAAGGAGCTTTTCAAGATACTCCTGATAGGTTTTTTCATCTATCATCTCATTCCTCCTGATATTGGTCCGTGAGAGCTATGAATTCCGGTTTGTTTTCGATCATCCATTCAATGAATGGTTTCAGTTCATCGAAAGTCTCTTCAGTGAGCTCTTCTTTCATTATCCCCCTAAATGTATTAAGATTTGCATCCCAATACTCAGGTCTAAAGCCGTGAGACCTGTAAGTTTTGAAGACCCAAAGGATGGTATCTACAAACACTTTCGGTTCAAAATTTTTGAAGACTGAATGCAGAAATTTGACCATGTTTTGGGAATTATCCTCCATCATCGATTCGTTATTGGGACCTATCAACTCTTCCAAGTTCTCCCTTTTTTTCATCCTCTTATTGAGTTCGATAGCCAACTTTTCTTTCGTCTCTTTGAATTCTTCCACAGCATTTTGAGGAGGTTCTTCAAGTTTTTTAGCCGACCTTATAAGTTCGTCTTTATCCATCTTCATCATCTCCTTTTTTAACATCCTTTTTCAACCTAACGTCGAATCTCGCTCCACCAAGCTCCGAGTCTTTGATTTCTACGTTACCGCCATAACTTTCCGCTATCTCCTTGACAAGGTACAATCCCAAACCGGAACCACTTTCTTCGCCAGATTTATATCCACGTTCGAACAACCTGTCCTTGTCTTCATCGGATATACCTTTACCGTCATCCTCTATCTTCACGACTATCTCCTCCTCCCCTACTTCACAGGATATCCTGATCTGGTCACATCTAGAGTGTTTTATAGAGTTCTCTAGTATGTTGGAGAACAATTCCTCTAGTAAAGGACCTCCCCGGACTTCCATTTCTTTTTTATCACATTCTAGCTCTATGTTCTCTCTTTCCAATATATCTTCGTAATCGGAGATGATGGTATCCAATACTGAAGACACGTCTAACGTGCCAGTCACATCTTCATTGATGACATCTCTCAATGTTCTCACCTTTTCTATCAATTCCTGTGCATTTTTAGTGGCTTTTTCCGACCTTTTGATCATCTCTAAAGTCTCGCCATCGACTTGGTCTTCAACGAGTTGAACATATCCCTGTATGATCTGGATCATATTTCCTAAGTCGTGCCTGAGCAAAGAATGAAGGAAGTCCTCTCTTTGCTGGACTTCTATCCTGTTAAGGGCTTCCGATACGTGGTTTGTCAGGAGTTGCGCCATCTTTAAATCTTCCTCATCGAAGTGTGCAACTTCACTGGAAACTGCCTGGAAAACGCCATATTTGCCGATAGGTACGCTTATGCCGGATTCAAAATCATCTCTTGTAGGATTGATATCTTCATTTTCATCTTTATCGTTGATCAAGAAGGATCTTTTTTCAAGATAAGTTCTGCCCGCTAGGCTGTTATCTATTGGCAGAGGTTTAGCTCTGGAGGAAGCGTCTTTAGGAAAGTTAGATGAAGTCGTTACAGCCTTCATGAAATCTCCTTCTGGGGCGTTGATAGCACATATATCGAAGTCTAATACGTACTCAGCTGCATCTATAGCAAAAGAAAACAGGTCTTCCTTAGACCCATAGGTCTGGAATTTGGCACTTATCTCGTTCAACTTTTCGAGCTTGTCTTTATTCTCCTGTATGCGTTTTTCCAATTCCTTTCTCTCTGTGATATCTCTACAACTTCCGTATATCAATCCGTTCGGAAGCAAAACGGTGTTAAGATCAACGGAAATAGTTGTTCCATCTTTTTTAACCAGTGTTAACTCTGTGAACACTCTTTTCTCTTTAAACACTTTTTCAAAAATGTCTAGATGTTTCTCAATATCTTCTTCTCTTGAAAGATCACCGATATTCATATCTTTAAATTCTTCTCTAGTGTAACCGAGTAAGTCTAAAGCTGCTTGATTTGTGTAAGTATAGTATCCTTCCTGATCCGTTAAAAATATCGCATCCGCTGAATTATCGATAATGGTTCTAAACTTTCGTTCACTCTCCTTTAGTGCCTTCGCTGTGTTCATCCTGTTGATAGCTTCAGTGACATATGAAACGAACAATTCAGCCAATTCTAGGTCCTCTTTATCGTAGTAATCTTCTTCGTAAGAATGGGACTGAAATACCCCTATATCGCTCATGGGAATGCTTATTGTCGACATAAAATCACTGTCGGTCGGTTCGGCATCTTCATCTTCTAGAATCTTATTTATAAGGTAAGATCTCCTGTTCCTAAATGTCTTCCCAGCTATACCCTTATCGATAGGCATAGAAAAGTCATCTATCAGCTCTTTCTCTGTACTAGCTCTTACCATTAACTCCTCATCTTTTTCTATCAGGACACTGCATACGTCAAAATCGAGGATGTCTCTCGCCGTATCGATTATCAGCTCGTACAGTTCTTGAGGTTCTTCGACCTTCTCTATCTTCGGTGCCATCTCGTAGAGTTGTCTTAACTTCCGTTCATTTTCTTTTAGTTTATCTTCGATTTCTTTTCTTTCGGTTATATCAGTGACCACACCCATGGTCCCGACGAATTCACCGTCGGCATCTTTGAACGGAGACGCATGGACTATCACATTTATCATCTCTCCGTTCTTTTTATTCAAGCGCGATTCATATTGGCTTGTTCTTCCCACTTTCCTTTTCTCGGTTTCTTTTTCGAACTTAACTAGTTCCTCCTCCGGAGCTATCTCTCTGAGATTTTTACCTACAAGTTCCTCTTTTCCATATCCAAGCATATCAGCGAATTTATCATTTACAAAAGTGATATTATTCTGAAAGTCGGTGATACCTATTCCTGCAAAAGCGGATTCTATTAAGGCGCGATACTTCTCCTCACTTTCTTTTAATCGTTCTTCCATCTCTTTCTTTTCTGAGATATCTTCCACTAAACCCACGCCTGAATCGATGTTTCCATCTTCATCTTCTATACCTTTGAAAAAAACTCTTATGTTAGAAGTTCTACCGCCAATCACTGAAGTGTATTCTCCTTCGTAATACCCGCTGCTCTCCTCTAGCGAGGTCTCTACTTCTTCTATCAGTTCTTCGTTTTCAAGATCATTCACTAAATCGATCCCTATCAGATCCTCTCGTGAAGAACCCATCATCTCTACAAATTTATCATTACAGTCCGTGATCACGCCTTCATCGTCATAGGTAAAAGCACCTAGAGGAGTTTCATAGAATATCTTTTTGTATCTTTTCCGGTTTTCTCTGAGTTCTTTCTCGGACCTTTTCAGTTCTTTTTTAGATCTCCAGCTTTCGTACTCCTGTTCTATAGCATCCACTAGAACACCATACTGTGCCTTAGGATCACCACCTTTCTGAATGTAACGATCGGCACCTAGATTCAAAGCTCTCATCGCGACTTCTTCTCTACCCTTACCGGTGAACATTATGAAAGGGATGTTGTTCTTTCTCTCTTTCCTTAAAACTTCTAAAAACTCTAGACCGTCCATCTTGGGCATCTGGTAATCCGAAACTATCACGTCGAAATCTTTCTCATCCAATAGACCTAAAGCTCTTTCAGCTAAGGGTACAGTATGAACTTCCAGCTCGATCTCTGTTCTTTCTAGAAATATCTTAGCTTGTTTGATTAATGATCTTTCATCATCGACTAAAAGTATTTTTATAGACATTTTACCAACACCCCCGTTTGATATTCTTATACGGCACATGAGTATATAAAGTCTTTACTCATAAACCAAATATTAGAGCTTCATGGATACATACTTCTATGTGATCCTCGCTAGGTTCTTTTTTTAAGAAGCACTTCAAATCTGGTCCAGTCAGAATCTCTTCGGTCCACTTCCACTCTAGCTTCATTATGTTCTGCGATCTTTTTGATCATATAATAAAGAACGCCTCCTGCACCGCTGGTCTCTCCCTCATACGCCTTCCCTGAAAAGATCTCCTTGATCTCAACAGGCAGGTCTTTTCCATCATCTTCGATTATCACTTTTATGCGCTCCCCATTTTCCTCGACTTTTATCTTAAACCTACGACCGCTAGAAACTTGAATACGTGTTTTCAACAGGTGTTTGAACAGTTTCCTCAAAGAATAATCTCTTTTTGTTTTCAGCTCTTTGTCTGGATACTTTTCTTCAACTTCGATATCTTTTTCTTCGATAATACAGGATAAGTCCCTGATTGCATTCTGTATCTCCGTAACGATGTCGATCTCAGCCTTCCAGTCTACCTCCTCGACCTCTTTAAGGTCTTCAGCCAACTTCAGTATTTCATCCACCCTTTTACCGGTTTTTAAACCATTTTCTAAATACTCTTTATTTTCTCCGGACAGACCATCCTGCTGGATGAGTTCTAGATACCCCTGGATGATGTGGTACTTGCTTTTCAAATCCTGCCTGATCATCGTGTTAAGAAAATTTTTCCTCTCGATAGCTCTTTTAGTTTCCGTAACATCTTCAAAAGAAGCTATCACTTTCTCTATCTCACCGTCCTCGTTAAAGTACGGGACCACACTGATAGCATACCATTTGATCTCCTTCTTATCTTCGGAATCTATACCGATCATACTCCCTTCATAAACTCTATCCGAGTCGAGAACTCTTAATACCGGGAGTTCATCTATATCTATCGGTTTCTCATTTTCTTTGTAAAATTTTCCTTCCCAGTCTTCGAGTTGCATTTTCTTTAAAGTTTCTTCGTCCATTCCCAGAGCTTCCTCTGCAGCAGGATTTGCAGAAATGATCTCACCATCGGCTCCATGAACAACTATACCGCTTCTCAAACTTTTGAAAAGTTTTCTGTACTTTTCCTCGCTTTGCTTAATTTCTCTCTCATCGACTTCTTTTAAGAAAGCATAGAAGAAGAATACCCACAGAAGAGGTACTAGAGTTTCTATAAAGTCCTCTACAGGGTCAAGTTCAGGATATCCGGACCATTCCGTTATAGTCACCATACGATAGATCAATATCAGAAATAGTAGGATGATAAAGATCAACTTAGTATCTGTATGAAATGTTTTCTTCCAACCCCTGATCACAATCACGATCCCAGTAAAGATGACTATGACAAGAGCGATATTTATCAGAACTATGATGTTCATTATTTTTCACCCTCCTTTCCAAACGTCATCCAGGACCATATGACGATCAATAAGGCTCCTATGAATAGAAAAACGTGTTCTAACAGGTTTAGGACCTCATAAAATATGAGATGTTCAAGATTCGTAAAAAGCCAACTGACCAAGAAAAAGGAAAATGAGGATATCAGAATCTTCGAGTATGGAAGTTCATCTTTTAATTTACGATTCAATAAAAGGAATATAAAAACAACAGTTCCTAAAAAAAGTGCAACGAGTTCGAATGGCTCAAGACCATAAAAATCGATCATGTATCATCAGCCCTTTTCAACTTAACATCGAATCTAGCTCCACCAAGCTCAGAATCTTTAACAGAAACGTTTCCACCGTAACTTTCCACTATCTCTTTTACCATGTACAACCCCAATCCAGTACCCGCCTTTTTTCCTCTTTTGAATCCTTTCTCAAATACCTTTCCTTTGAGTTCGTCTGGGATCCCCTCACCATCGTCTTCAACCGTTACAATACATCCGTCTCCTTTACATTCAGCTTTGATCCTGATCTTCTCACAATCAGAGTGTTGGACAGCATTGTTTATCAGATTTGAAAATAGAGTTTTCAACAAAGACCCTCCTTTTACAATACATCCGCAGTCTATTATGTTCGATTTTATGCCCCTTTCATCCAACTGGTCTTGATGTTCTGATAAGACTTTATCCAGCACTGAATTCAAATTTACCTCATAGATCTCTTCTTCTTTCTCAATCTCTCTCAGTGTCCTGACCCTCTCGATTATCTCGGAGCTTTCATCGACCGTATGAATTGATTTCTTTAGAAAATCTTTCACTTCATCAGGGAGATCATATCCTTTCATCAGTTCCAAGTAGCCTTTGACGATCTGGTTCTTGTTGCCCACATCGTGTCTTAGTAAAGAATGTAGAAACTCCTCTCTCTCCTCTGCTTTTTTGCGGTGTGTTATATCTATCCCGGAGCTCAGCGATCGGATTATATTGCCTTCACCGTTTTTCAAAATTGTATTATACCAGGAGATGATCCTTTCTTCACCATCTTTTGCGATGACGGGATTTTCGAAACGTTTTCTTACCTCAACCTTCCCGGACATCAACTTTTCGTGAAGCTGTTTTAATCCCTCTCTATCTTCTTCAGGCACAAAGTTTTCGAACCAATTTTTCCCGACGATATCCTCTTTCGATCGCCCGAGTATCTCACACCCCCTTCTATTGATCAAAGTGACTTTTCCTCCTCTATCTAAAGCAACTATGATACTTCCTGCTAAGTCTAGATAGGTCTGTAATCTATCCCTCTCCAATTCCACTTTCTGTTTACTCTTTTCAAGCTCATCTTCCCTCTCCTTAACTTCTTTGTAAAGCAGATCGAATGGTTCTCTAAATCCTGTCACTATCAGTGCCTGATAGATCAGGAAGAACGAGATGAGTTTTAGAAAATGTCCAACCAAGTTGGAAAAACCGTAAACACTCACGTAGAAAGTAAATGCTATCTCAGAACCTATCGTTAAGATGATCGATATCGCCAGATGTTGAAATACGTACTTTTTGAACTTTGCTCTATAGCGGTAAAGAAAGTAGAGCGAAAATCCGAGTATTATGGAGATTGTATATTCACTTATCTTCTTAAATGGGGTCAGACCTACACCTTCGACGTAACAAGTAGGGAAAACTCCACCGAAGATAGATATCATGATCAAAATAAATACTGATCCATACCCGATCATAGCGTACGAAACCTTGATTTTATCTCTAAAAAGAAGTAGAGGTGCTATAAAAAGTGTTAATGCCTCTACATATCTCGCAGATATCCATAACTGGGTTGGAAGGTTAGGACCCCAGTCTGTAAAAACACCCATCCCTTCATAGGCTAGAGTGTGAACCAAGTCGATCCCACCGATAAAGAGAAAGGCGGTACCTACGAATAGTAGATAATTGTTCTCTATCCTCTTCCTGGTATTCCATGTGATCGTGAAGATCAATGCTGCCACAATGATGCTGAAAAGCTCGACAAGAGAATGAAATAATAAATAGTCATAAAGGCTGGTAAGGTAAAGACCGACTACGACAAAAAGTCCCAAAAACCAATAGTAGGCGGCCATCTCTTCAAATGCAGATCTCAGCTTTTCCTTCACGTTTTCACCATCTACACCCTCCTCAATCTTATGTCGAACCTAGCGCCGCCAAGCTCAGAATCTTTAACATCGATTTTTCCTCCGTAAGTATCTATCAATATATTCACTAAAAACAATCCTAAACCAGTCCCCCTCTTCTCATCGGTCGTGTAACCCTTCTCGAATATCGTATCTTTCTTATCATCGGGGATACCTTTCCCGTCGTCCTCTATCGTGCAGATCACCTCATCTTCCTTGATCTCACCGGATACTTTGATCTCGTTACCCTCTGAATGATATACTGAATTCTCTATTATGTTAGAAAACACTTCTTTCAGTAAAGGACCGCCCTCGACTTCACATCCTGTTGAAGTGCATTGTACCGATATCTCCATGTCTCTCTCGTTAGCCAAAGACTCAGATCCCTCAACAGCGTCATATAGTGTATCGGCGATCTTGATAGCTTTTTTCACCTCTTCCTGTGCCTTAAGTAGAAGTCTTATCTTATCCAATAAATTCATGCTTTCTTTACTACCTTTCAGAGCTTTTTTCAAAAAGTCTTCTACTTCCTCCGGTAATTTTTGGTCCTCTAACAGTTGAAGATAACCGTGGACAACCTGAATTTTGTTCTTTATATCATGGCGTAATATGGTGTGCAGAAGTTCTACTCTTTCACGGTTCTTTTTCTTTTCTGTCACATCGATAGATATACCTATTATTCCCTTTACCTCCCCATCGACCAGATACGGGATTTTACTGGTACTTATCCATTCTTCCTCGTCTGGAGACCAGGGTTCTATCATGTTCAACTTCGGTTCTCTGTTCTCTATGACATCTTTATCATCTTCCAGGTATTTTTGCGCCTCTTCTTTCGGGTATAGATCGAATAGACTCTTTCCTTCCATCTCCTCTTTAGACATGCCGTGAGCTTCGGCGAGTTTCTTATTGACCTTGATGAAATTATTTTCCGTATCTTTATAGTAGACTAACCCTGGTATATGATCTAATATGTTTTCTAGTTCTTCAGAAAGTTCTTTGTATTTTTCCTCAGACTCTTTCAATTCTTCCTCAACTTCCTTTCGATCAGTTATGTCTTCGAGTATCCCTGTCGCTCTTACTGGTTCATCGTTTTCATCCCTTTCGAACACTTTTCCTACATCTTTTACCCAGACCCAATCTCCTGATTTTGTCTTCATCCTGTGTTCTGTTTTGAATATATCTGTCTCGTCGTCTAGATGTTTTTGTAATTCTTCCTTAACCCGCGATCTTTCATTTGGATGTACTCGTTTTTCCCATGACTCCAAATCCTGTTCTATCTCGTCAGGACTGTATCCAAGTATCTTCGCCCATTGTTCACTGTATTTCACTTCGTCCGTTCTTACGTCCCAGTCCCAGACGCCAAGTCCTGCTCCTTTGAGTGCTAGATCATATCTCCGTTCACTCTCCCGCAGTTTCTTCTCGGCCTTTTTCCTCTCTGTTATATCTCTACCGATCACTATCTCTCCTTTGAACCCATCTTCTTTAAAGGCTCTAACATTAACTTCCACGATTAATTTATCTCCATTCTTCGTCAGAATATCGATCTCGTATGGAGGTATGTCTTTTCCTTCCTTTCTTTTCTCAAATTTCTCCCTAGTTTTATCTAACCCCTTTTCCGAAAAGAAAGGTACTTCCTCTAAGGATTTCCCCACTACGTCCTCCTTACTATATCCTAACTTTTTCAATGCCACCTGATTTATATCTTCGAAAACACCATCTTTATTCAACAAAAAGGTGGGATCCGGAGATGCTTCAAAAATACTTCTAAACTTCCTTTCCGATCTTTTAAGCTCTTTCTCGGATTCCTTTCTTTCACTTATATCTCTTGCAATGGATAACACTCTTTTTTTCCCTTCCAATTCAAACAGATAAGAGTGGACCTCAACCGGTATCTTGGTGCCGTCTTTGGTCTTATGTATTCCCTCGAATTTGATCTCTCCCTTATCTATCAATTTATCCATCACTTTCGGTAATTCCTCGGCAACCTCCTCTGCATCTATATCTTTAGGAGACATCTCTAAGAACTCTTCTTTGCCGTATCCTAGCATCTCAACAGCAGTCTCGTTCACTTCGACGAATCTACCCGGCATGCCTTCTTCCGTCAACTCGTGAAGGTACATCGCATCGTTAGCGTTGTTGAATATCTCCTTGAATTTTTTTCTCTCCCTTTTCAAGACTTGGTCCTTTTCTT
>JBKHFH010000018.1:0-33668 GCA_046540335.1 Thermoplasmata archaeon
CTTTTACCTACGAGATAGACTATTACCCAGAAGACCACGAGTACGATCAAGAAGTCGGCTCGAACAGATCCTACCGATACATGACCACACCATCCGTAGAGGTGGGCGATATAGATGAACTCAACAGCGCCACTCTGGAATTCCAGAACAGATACAAGCTCACTGAAGGTACAGCTGGCGGCTTCATCTATCTGTGGGGTAAAGATGAGGATGAGGATGAAGATGAATGGAACTGGGAGAAAGACAACAGGTTATACGTTGAACCCGAACAGTCTTACACTGGGAACTTGAACCTTGCTAGGATAGACGAACATAATGAAGATGGAGGACCAAGGCTGACCGGTGATAAAGGGCCGCCCTATCTAGAAGATACTGAAGGCAATCTACCTTACTGGGTCTTCAACGGGAAGAGCGCCGACAGGACCTTCGACTGGAGATATACCTCCGTCGATTTGGGAAGACATGAGGAGTTCTTGGATGAACACGAGGAGGTAAGAGCTGTTTTTATGCTCTCACAGTTCGGAGGTATCACAAGAGAGGACGGCTGGACACCAGACATGGGATGGTACGTGGACAACGTAAGATTCAAGCTTTCATCCGAGTGGAACTCTACGGGTCCGAGTTACTGGGACAGGGTCAGTGCAAATGAACTCGATAGTGAGATGGGGATCGATAATGTAGATACTTCTCAATATCTGGATCGTCACGGTGAAGATGACGGTAAGTACTGGATGTTCACCTCTAGAGATGATGAAGGAAATGACACACTTCCAGAAGGTGTAGATTCCAGCCTTTACACACATCCGATCCATCTGGAGAACGCCGAAGATCCCAGACTTTCAGCATACATGAAGTTCAACATCGACGATAGCGCGGGATTACCACCCGACGGATTCAGGATCGAAGTCTCCGATGACGACGGGAGGACTTGGAACTCTCTCACTTACGGTTCTAGAGCTGCATGGAACGCCAGCGGCACCGACGCAGCCAACGGCGAAGCCTATTCTGGAACCACTGAAAATGAGAGTTCTGATGATTACGGTTGGGTGGACTCTTCGACATTACATAGATTGAGTGCTGACCTTTCCGGCTGGAGAGGTGAGATCATCAAGCTGAGGTTCAGGGTCTTCACCAACAAGACAGATATCTACGACGATCCAGATCTACCCAAGGCGATATTCATAGACGATGTCGTTGTGGCGGAATCAGATATGGATATATTCGATGAGCGAGGTACTTCGGGTCAAACCATGATGAGCGTTTCCGATAACACTGAAGAACTCTCAACGGAGCGCGACGATAAAATGGTAGATCTCGATCCGATCTACAACAACGGATCCTACATCGACGATATAATCGCTTTCAGTGATACACCACGACCTGTCTTTCACACTGCTTTGAACACTGTACAGAAATTCAGACCCTATGATGATGACTGAAGCCACAAACAGGAAACGATAGAAACAAAACCATTTTTCTTTTTCATCACAAAAATCGGAATACCATCCGAAATTATTTTTAGACACTCCATTAATACAGACTTAGCATGCCAAAGGATACGACAGATATCAGCGAGATCGAAGACATCAAAGGGGTTGGGTCCAGCCTAGCCAAGCGGATAAAAGATACGTTAGATATAGATTCGGTAGAGGAACTGGCCTCTTTCAGCGAAGAGGAATTCACCCGGGTGAAAGGGATTGGTTCAGGTAAGGCTAAAAACATATCTGAGCAGTTGGAAAGCCTTACAACAACATGCGATAGATGTGGAGAAGAACACCTCGCAGGTGAGAACTGTCCTGAATGCACACAAGAACTTGAAGAAGAACTGAAAGGTCTCAAAGAAAGAGTAGAGTCCGAAGATGTAGAACAGTCGGAGGATATAGAAGAGAAGATAGACGAGATAGAAACGGATCTAGATGAAGGAAATATCGATCGGGGTTTCGAAAACCTAGAAAAAACCGAAGAACAGTTTTCCGAGATTGAGGAAGAAAAAACCCCTGGAGAGATATCAGAGCTAGACGGGATAGGTTCAACATATGCAGAGCGGATAAAACAAACTTTGAACGTCGGATCGATAGATGAGCTGGCGCAGTTCGATGAGGATGATCTAAAAAAAGTCAAAGGTATAGGTAAAGGAAAAGCCGAAAAGATCTCAGAGCAATTGGAAAGCTATCGTCAAGTCTGCCAGAGATGCGGACAGACTTATGTCGAGAAAACCTGCCCGAGGTGTACCGAAGAGCTGAGAGAAGAGCTTGAGCTCGTCAAGAAGAGTCTAGAATCGCTCAAACAGGACGTCGATCCCGATGGTAGTTGGGAACTAGACGAGATGATCGAGAATATAGAGTCCGAATTATCAGTGGGTGAATTCGAACAGACCGTTGAACTATTGGACTTTACTAAAGATGAACTCGCGGCAGCCGAACAACTCTATACCATTATGGTAGATATAGAATCACTGTTAAAAGCCGAGAGCGAACTTATCAATCGGCATACATATCTTGAAGCACACGATTCTATGACAAGGTCCCTTAGACGAGGTAATTATCATCGCGCGGGCCTGAAGGCAAAAAAAATAAGGGAATACATCGAAAAGGAGAAAAAATATCAAGATATAGACGGATCTGAATTGACAAGAGTGAATATAGAAGAGTTCAGTAGCGATATGATGGGGTTGGGAAAGCGAGAGGGCGAGAACGTCTATAAAGAGGGTTTTCACACTCTGAAAGATGTATATAAAGCGGGCAAAAAGGGGTTAGTTAAATCCGGAATCGACGAAAAAACTTCTGATAGACTGATGAAGATTCTGGAGCCGATATTCGAGGACCTAGATATCGAAAGAGATCATACTCAAGAAGAAACTCTCGAGTCCAAGGAAGATATGGTCTTTAGAGAGACCGAAGAGGACTCAGTAGAGCCTAAAGAAGAACCTGAACAAATCAAAAGAACAGAAGAAAAAGTAGAGACTGAAGAAGAGATAGAAGAGGAAAAACCATCTAGAATCGAAGAACCTGAAGAGGAAAAAGTCGAAGATGAAGAAGAGACACCGAGTGCCTCTGATATTTTCGGTGAAGAGTTGATTGAAGGTGAAGTGGGAGTGATAGAAGAAGAAAGTGTAGAATTCAAATATTGGATACCGGCTATATTGATACCTATCATCTTAGCGATCGCAGGATACCTGCTCTTTTTTATGTGATATTTTATATCTCAAAATACGAACTTTCGTCAAGGTTAAAAAATCATAACTCTCTTTCTACTTTTCCTCTAGCTGCATTGATCACAACTATACCCTCTGTGCCTTCGACCGCCCACATCGGCACGTAGATCATACCTTTGTATTCGAGGGCTATATCTTCCTCATCAGGTCCTTCTTCTGTCTTTTCGACTATAGTGGCGCTGCTCTCCTCCCACCTTTTTTCTTTCCTCTCTGTGTATCTTTCCTTGAGTGCCTGTAAAGCCTTCTCCTCACTATTTTCTTCAGATATATTCGGTTCTAATTGGACGTGAGATCTTTTTACCTCCGATACCACCTTGAAAGGTCTCGTCCAAAAATTGCATTCGCCCGAAACCGCATTGAGATAGAGCTTTCCTTCCTCTTTCTCTCCATCTTCATCCCCGACTTCGTACTCGAAAAAATAGTGGGGCACCACTTCCAATCTGTACTTGAAACCTCCAACCAGTTTCTCTCCAAGTTCAGATACCTCTTCGAATTCCATAATGGGTTCAAGTATGCCCTCCTTCACGTCGTGCTCGACATCGAACTCAAATTCCTTCTCAGGACCTTTTATACCTTCCTCTCCCTCCTCGATACCTTCAAGAGTAGACTTCTCCAGCACCATCTCTCCAAATTTCTCTATCAAGACTTCGCGATCCCATACTATGACCCCTTTAGGAAGGGATTCCCTCGTCTCGGTCGGAAGTTCTTCAGTCGTGACGAGTACAGATTTAGCCTCAGTTTCTTCCAATTTCAGCAGATCATCTTCGTGAACAACGGGACCGGCGATCACCAATTCCAGTTTCTCTTCACCAGTATCTACTACCGTCTTACCCAACTCTGTTTCCACGATGTCATAGTTCTCGTAACGGAGATAATCTTCGAGAAGTTTGTAGAAATCCTTCAAGTTATCCCTTCTTGGAGTGTGATATACCTTTTTGAGTATAAAAGGCTAATCGCTTCTTACATTTAAATGTAATTATGCGAAAATGAAGATGTCACTTTTCGAGATATGCACGGGCCATGGTCCTATTATCAGCACATACTGCACCCTCCTCGTTCGCTGCGATCAGCCCTATCGTGTGTTCTTCCGGGAACTCTTCAACTACCATCTCGCATCCTTCTTGAAGACCGTGTTCACCTATCATGTCATGGCATCTCTTGGAAGATAACCGTTTAGTGATCTCTTCTCCTTTGCCTGTTGCCACCACAGCGCCGTTCTCTCCCACGAAAAATCCGCTTCCAATCAATGGACTATCACCTACTCTACCTCTTATAGAATAGCTCGTACCACCTGTAGAGACCGCAGCTGCCGCTTCACCATCTTCATATGCGGCACACCCTACGGTACCTCCCTGCATCTCATCATAGAACTTTTTATAATCCTCGAGTTTTTCTTCTTCATCGAGTTTTTCACGCATCTCTTCCAATTCGTTTATCCTATCTTCGGTTTTCAAATCTTCAACCTTACTTTCATATCCTCTCTTTTTGGCGAGTTCCGTTGCGGAATCTCCCACCAAAAGAAGATAGGGTGAGTCGTGAACTATCTCCGCTATCTTTATCGGATTTTTGACTCCTTCTATTCCAGCGATCGAACCGATGTTCTCTTCGGATTGTACGGCGGCATCCATCTGGACTGAGCCGTCGAGTCTCAACCTGGAGCCTTTGCCTGCGTTAAAAGCTGGATCGTTCTCCAATTCCTCAACAACGGCTATCACGGCTTCGAATGCGCTCATCCCTTCTTCATAACCTTTTTGGACAGCTGCTTCTACAAGCTCGTCTTTATCTCTAGGGCTTCCAACTCCTCCATGGGCGATCAGCTTCATAGTGACCCATCTCCAGGTGTTTAATTATTGTTTTCCCCTGATTCTAAAGATATAACTTATAGGAGATTATTGCCAAAGAGTTTATATCACACGATGATAGAATTGTGATAGGATGCACGAGTATTCCGTCATGAGTCAGCTGGTATCCGCTCTCCTGGATGAATTAGACGGTAGAGATATAGACAGGGTCAAAGAGGTGCGGATAGAAGTGGGCGAGCTAACCTTTCTCGGTAACGATCAGCTTAAATTCGCGTACGAAACACTGACACAGGAGACCATACTGGAGAACTCCGAATTGAAGATAGACGAGATAGAATCCAAGATAGCGTGCAGTGAATGCGGATATGAAGGAGGAGTGAACTATTCTGATAAAACAAGCGTTCATTATAACGTTCCTGTCCTCTCGTGTCCAGAATGCGACGCTAAACCGGAAGTCGTGCAGGGTAAAGAAACCCAGATCGTCGGGGTCACGGCAGTGGAGGAAGAAGATGAAACCTGATATGGATCAATTCAAATTTAGGGATGAAGAGAAAGCGGACCGGATAATGGAGCAGATAGAGAGTTTCGACCGTGAGATCAAACTGATGCACGTGTGTGGAACACATCAAGACACTTTGGTAAAGCACGGTTTGGAACCGATGCTGGAACATGCGGGAGTGGAGATAGTCCAGGGACCGGGCTGCCCGGTTTGTGTGACCACTCAAAGAGAGATCGAAGAGATGATAGAACTCGCCAAGAGCGGCAAAACTATAGCAGTATTTGGAGACATGATCAACGTTCCCGGAGAAGAAAAGACGCTCTCCGAGATAAGGAGTGAGGGCGCGAGCGTAGAAATAGTCTATAGTGTAGATGATGCGGTAGAAATGGCTGAAAAGAGAGATGAAGAGATAGTCTTCATGTCCGTAGGGTTCGAAACCACTGTTCCCGCGACCGCCAACGTGATAGTCGAAGGTCCACCCGAGAACTTCAGTATCTTGGCCTGCAATAGAGTGATACCTCCAGCCTTGAAAGCTATACTAGATATGGGGGAGATCGATCTGGACGGACTCATAGAACCCGGGCATGTCAGCACCATAATCGGTACTAAACCCTACGAACCGATCTCCGAAAAATATTCTATCCCGCAGGTGGTCGCCGGATTCGAACCTTTGGACCTTCTCATGGCCGCGCTCATGCTGATGAGACAGGTGGACGAAGGCAGGAGCGAAGTTGAAAACGAATACGGCAGAGTGGTCAAAGAAGAGGGCAACAGGAAAGCTCTGAAGGTCATACAAGATGTATTCGAGCCAAGAGATATAGAATGGAGAGGTTTTCCCGAGATACCTGAGTCGGGATTGAAACTTAGGAAAAAATACAGCGAATATTCCGCTAGAAGAAAGTTCTCAGATATATTAGAAGGTCTACAGGATAGGGAATTCGAGGAACCGGAAGGCTGTCTATGCGGCGGTGTATTGAGAGGTGTTATAGAATCTAGAGAGTGTGACCTGTTCGGAGAAGAGTGCACTCCTACAAATCCCGTCGGTCCCTGTATGGTCAGTCGTGAAGGCGCGTGTAACATCGAGTACAGGTACACATCAAAATGAAGGTGTTCCATGGGGAAAAATTTACTGAAAAAAGGAAATAACGTCTGTTTGAGAGACGCCCGACTATCTGATTCTGAGATCTATCTGAAATGGATGCAGGAGGGTGAATGGAGAGAATTTGATGCGCCCTGGGAACGAAAAGATCTTGATGAAGGGAAAATCAAAAATAGATTTAAACAGCTTTATCTTGGAGAGAAAACGGAACCGAGAAAGCGCGCTATTATCTGTCTCCCAGAAAGAAAACCGATCGGGTGGGTCAACCGTTATTTTGAAGAAGAAAAAGATGAGAAATTTTTTCTAGGTATAGACATCTGTGAGGACGACCATTTGAACAGAGGTGTTGGGACAGAAGCCTTATCACTTTGGATAGACTATCTATTTGATAATTCAGAGGTGCGGAGATTAAGATTGAACACATATTCTTTTAACGACAGGATGAAAAGAGTAGCGGAAAAACTAGGTTTCATGAAAGAGAACACAGACAAAAAAGCCGTTTGCTGGCAGGGGAAATGGATCGATAGAGAACGGTATGTATTACCTAGACGAGAATGGAATAAAAGATAATTTAGAATTTCCGAAACGTAGGATCAAGTTCTCTTGAACCACTTCTTGATCTCCCGTTCTGAGAAACTGACTATCGTCGGTCTTCCATGAGGGCAGGTGAATGGATTCTCTGTCTTTCCCAGCTCTTCCAACAACTGCTTGGCGCTTGTGATCGAGAGCTTGTCTCCCGCGGTGACTGAATCATGGCACGCCATGTACTTCACCATTTCTTCTCTCCTCTCCTCAAGGGAGTTGTCCTTCTTATCGCCCAGCTCTTCAAGCACTGAATGGAGTATCTCTTTTTCCTGCACCTCTCCAAAGATCACTGGAAGTCCCCTGATCCTGAATGTTGTCTTACCGAAATGATCGATCTCGAATCCTAAATTTTCGAGGAGCTCTTCGTTCGCTCTCAGTAAAGCGGATTCTTTGGGATTCAGTTCTACCGTCTTCGGCGAGACCAATTTCTGGCTGTCCATATCTTCCTTAACTCTATCTTTGATATCTTCATAGTTTATCCTTTCGTGTGCGGCGTGTTGATCCACCACCGCCATGCCGGAAGGCGTCTCCACTATTATGTAGGAATCTTTCAAAATCCCGACAACGTTCATGTGTGAGAGTTTAGACTCTTTGACTTCGCCCTCTTCTTCCATCTCGAGTCTGGACTGTTTTCCTTTAGATCCCCGCTCCTCCTCCGATGCTTCCTCATCAGCAGATCTCTCGATCCCATCCTCGGCCGTGCTCTCACCTGACTTCTCAGGTATCAGATCCTCTTCTAGGAGAGCGTCGTTGATCCCTTCTGCAATCCTTTCCCTGATCTTACCAGCTTCTAAAAATCTTATCTTGGTCTTGGTCGGATGAACGTTAACATCGATCTTAGAGGGATCTATCTTTATGTCTAAAAAAGCCAGCGGATATCGCCCCTTCTTCAAAAGAGTTCCGAATCCATCGACTATCCCATCCTTCAATACATTGTTCTTCACGTATCTCGAGTTGACGTAAGTGAATATATGTTTTCTATTCGACCTAGTTATCTCGGGTTTGCTCACATAACCTTTCATAGAAAAATCTTCCAGTTCCTTCTCCACCTCGACCATCCTTTTGGCGACCTCGACTCCATAGATCGATTTGATATTTTCCAGCATCGAGGAAGATTTCGGAACGAAAGTCAATTCCTTCCCATTGTGCATAAGAGAGAATTCAACTTCAGGATTGGCTATAGCATTTCGAGTGACTACCTCGCTGACGTGTGAGAGCTCCGTGTTCGTCTTCTTCAAATACTTCTTCCTTGCGGGTGTATTGAAGAAGAGGTCTCTGACCTCTATCGAAGTCCCAACAGCACAACCGGTCTCTTCGATATTTTCGATCTCGCCGCCTTCGAGTTCTATCCTGGTACCTTCGAGCTGATCTTCGGTCTTTGTCAGAGCAGTGACTTGAGAAACAGCGGCAATGCTCGGAAGAGCTTCACCACGAAAACCCAAACTGCTCAGATCATTCAGATCCTCGATATCCTCTATCTTGCTCGTCGCGTGTTTCTTGAACGCGAGCTCTATCTCTTCTCTCGTCATCCCGTGACCGTTGTCCTTGACTTTGATCCTCTTCTTCCCACCGTCTTCGACTTCAACAGATATCTCGTCTGCTCCAGCATCGAGCGAATTCTCTACCAGTTCTTTCACCACTGAGGCCGGTCTTTCGATCACTTCCCCTGCGGCTATCTGATTGACCGTATTTTCCGAGAGTATCTTTATCCGACTCATAGTCACTCATCCTCCGCCTCTTCCTTCAGCTTCCATAGTTCATTTATCGCGTCCATCGGCGTCATGTTCTCGACTTCTAATTCCTTCAATTTCTCCACTACGGGATGAGAACCTTCCGAAGAACTCTCGCCGCTCTCCGGATCGAAGACCATCTGGGTGAACTGTGGCCCATCGTGATCCTCCATCTTTATAGTGTGGTCTTCTTCTATCTGACTGAGCACATCATGAGATCTATCAACCACCGGATCCGGCAAACCAGCCAGTGAGGCGACGTGGATCCCGTAACTCTCGTCTGTGCTGCCTTCGCGAACTTTTCTTAAGAATTTGATCTCGCCTCCGGTGTCTTTAGCCGCAACATGAAGATTCTTCACTCTATCCAATGATCTCTCAAGTTCCGTTATCTCGTGATAATGGGTGGCGAACATAGTTTTCGCCTGGACCTCTCTGCATATGTACTCTGTGACTGCCCAAGCGATGCTCAAACCGTCAAAGGTGCTGGTGCCGCTCCCGATCTCGTCGAGCAGTATCAAACTGTCTTCAGATGCGCTGTGAAGTATGTTCGCCAACTCTACCATCTCGACCATGAAAGTGGACTGACCTCTAGTGAGATCATCTAGAGCCCCAACTCGGGTGAATATCCTATCCACGAGTCCTATCTTCGCCTTCTCCGCGGGCACGAAACAGCCGACCTGCGCCAACAGAGTGATGAGGGCGACCTGCCTCATGTAAGTGGACTTACCGGACATATTAGGGCCGGTGATGATCAAAAATTGATTATTCATGTTATCTAGATCGGCATCGTTAGGGACGAAATTTTCATCTATAGTTTTCTCGACGACCGGATGCCGTCCGTCTTTTATCTCTATATTCCCCGGAGGGAAGACTTCTGGCCGGTTGTAGTTGTTCCTTATCGCCACGTGAGCGAACGTGGTCAAAACGTCCAGTTCAGCGATGGCTTCAGCGGACCTCTGAAATCTCTCGCTCTCATCCCCAACGTCTTCTCTCACTTCTTTGAATATCTCGTACTCCAAGGCCTCCATCTTTTCTTCCGCACTAATTATCTCCTCTTCCTTTTCCTTGAGCTCCTGGGTGTAATACCTCTCAGCGTTCTTAAGAGTCTGTTTCCTCGAATAATGATCTGGAACGTTGTCCGTCTTCGACTTAGGAACTTCGAGGTAATAACCGTGGACTTTGTTGTATCCCACTTTGAGTTTATCCACACCGGTTCTTTGCCTTTCCTGCTCCTCCAGTGAATTTATCCAGTCTTTTCCTTCCTGGGCCTTCTTCTTCAGCTCGTCAAGGTCTTCGTCAAAGCCCTCCTTTATTATCCCGCCTTCTTTCACCGTAGCTGGTGGATCTTCTACTATAGAAGATTCTATTTTCTCTCTTATCTCTTTCAGAGGATCTATCCTTTCATATATCTCCTGTAATTCATTGGAATCCTTTTCTTCAACGTTTATATCTTCTAATCTCTCCTCCACCGAAGGTATCTTCGAAAGAACGTCTTTTATAGCTAACAGGTCTCTAGCGTCCGCGTTCCCGTAAACTACCCGACTTATCAATCTTTCAATATCATAAAGACCGTCCATCTCATCGCGGAGGTCGTCTCTCAAAAATATGCTGTCGGTCAACACCTCTACGGCATCGAGCCTCGACTCTATCCGATCAATTTCAAGTAGAGGCTGCTGCAGCCAGTTCCTCAATTTTCTAGAGCCCATGGCCGTGACTGTTTCATCGAGAACGCTGAGAAGAGTTCCCTCCTTGCTCCTATCTCGGAGACTACGAAATATCTCTAGGTTCTTTAAAGTGGTCGCGTCCAAAGTCATGAATTCGTCTGTTGTATAAAACCGGAGTCTTTTGATGTAATCCATAGTCCTTTTCTGAGTTTCCTTCAAATAGTCGAGGGTAGCGCCCGCGGACTTGACAGCGTAAGATTTTCCTTCCAATCCCAGGGGCTCTAGATTCTTCGAGTTGAAATGATCCAATATGTGACTCTTTGCGGTATGAAATGCATCTTCCCGATGAGAATGGATCATCATCTCGTTCTCCTGTTTTAATTCCTCTAAGAACTGCTCGTCATTGTAAAGTGAGTTGGGGAGGATACATTCCGTAGGCTCGTATCTGAGGATCTCAGAAAAAAGGTCTCCCTTTTCTTCGACTTCAGTTACGAAGAAGTCGCCGGTGGAGACGTCTATGGCAGAGACTCCATATTTTGATCCGGTTTTTTTCCCGTAGAGACACATCAAAAAATTGTTTTCAGAACCTTCTATCATACCGTCATCAACAACGGTCCCGGGAGTGACTACCCTTACGACCTCTCTATCAACTATCCCTGTGGTTTCATCGGGATCCTGGGTCTGTTCGGCTATAGCCACCGTATGTCCGTTATCTATTAGGCGCTGCAGGTAACTCTCAACGGAATGGTAAGGGACTCCCGCCATAGGAGTCGGATCATCACCGTTTTTGTCTCTAGAAGTGAGAGCGATATCGAGTTCGTCTGAAGCCAGTTCAGCATCCTCGTCGAACATCTCGTAGAAATCTCCCATCCTGAAAAAAACTATGGAATCGGGATATTCGTTCTTTATCTCATAGTACTGCTCCATCATCGGGGTGAGATCGCTCAAGTATCGATTACCTCCTATATCTCATGATACAATCCAAAATTGATTGGAGACGTAGTAAAAAGTCTTTTTGAAATCTTGCATTTCAGAAGTCTATCAATTGTAGATAAAATTATTTTTCCGTCTTATAAGTCGAAATTTAAAGGTATCCCATTAATTATAAATATCTAAAATTTATTTTTACGATAAAGATGATGATAAAAAAAGCCACGACCATTTTGGCGGTGATTATCCTGATGGCATCTTCTTTTCTGATCGTTATCGGACCTACACAAAATGCTAGAGCGGCTAGTTCAGGTGAAGAAGAGGGAGAGAACGATCTAGACCTCGACAAATTGGAAAAAGGCGACATCGTGGTAGTCTCAGGAGGACCTCTCTCCAAGATAGTCCCGGGTCGATGGACGCACGCTATGATGTATATCGGTGATGGGGAAGTGATAGAGTCGGTCAAAGACGGGGTTGAGATCAACGATGCGGAGATGATAAATGACAGGGAGAAAGCCGCGATTTACAGAGTCGACACCGATCTCGAAACTAAAGAAAAGGCGATAGACTTCGCTATGGATCAGTTAGGAAAGTCCTATGATTACACCTGGTGGTCAAAAGATGT
This sequence comes from Thermoplasmata archaeon, assembly GCA_046540335.1. GTDB lineage: Archaea > Thermoplasmatota > Thermoplasmata > Halarchaeoplasmatales > Halarchaeoplasmataceae > Natronoplasma. The sequence continues at coordinate 12,149 of JBKHFH010000018.1, forward strand.
CTATGATTCTTCCTATTACTGCAGTGAGCTCATCTGGGCTTCTTATTATTCCAACGGCGTGGATATAGACGAAAACCCAGGATGGAGCTGGTCATACGCCTATGGAGTCGCGCCAACTGAACTTGCAGACGATGGAGATACCGTAAGGATAGCCTACGGAGATTGATGGTTTAAACATGAAATCCCTTCCCTTCACCTCTCTCACCTGATCGAGAGGATAGAATTAGATCGTCAACCGTAATTCTCGAGCCTTTTTTGTCCTTCGATCTCTTCATCCATCAATTTCTCTAAAAATCGGCTGGTATCGTCAGCCTTCTCAAGCTTCTCTTTAAGCCGGTAGACATGTTCATAGACTCTTTTCTCTTCTTTCATGCTCTTCCAGTGGAATATCTCATCTTTGGAATCTTTAGTCAAGAGGATATGAACTTTTCCCGGTTGGTTGTTCCTGCCGGTTCTACCTTTCCTCTGTATATATCTGATAGCAGAAGGAACAGGTTCATAAAATATCACAAGATCTGTTGAAGGTATATCGAGTCCTTCCTCACCTATGCTCGTGGAAACTAGAACATTTTTATCGTGATCTTCAAACTTTCTTAACGTATCCTTCTGTTCTTCCTGGCTCATCCCTTTATCACCGTTCTTATCCGATTGACCGATCAGTTTTGCCGGATATATATCTTCCATCCTATCTAATTCTTTTACGAGGTGATCTCCGGTATCCCTGTATCTAGCAAAAACCATTACGTTACCGTCCATCGATCGGTTTCTTAATAACTCCCTTGTTTTCTCCAATTTAGGATCGGTCTCGACCGGCATGGCCTTTAGATCGATTAGTCTGTCGCCGACTTCATCGAATTCGTCTCTCTTTACTATATACTTTGAAGATCTGCTCTCATCGTCTAAAATCTTCAGATAGTATCTGTAAGAGGCATCGATACCCTGAGTGAGAAGGAGCTCTTTCAGGTGAGATGCCTTAATGCAAGCAGATGTCAAGGAGAGCGCATGGAAAAGATACCCTTTGCTCTCATCTTTAATCCTTTTCTGTAAGTTTTTTTGTATGTCTACTAGTGTAGATTTACCAATACTATCAAGTTTTAGGTTCTTTGCCCGCTTCGAGTAATCTCCCAACTCCGTCAAAAAATGATCGAGCATCTTGTCTAGCAAACTCTCCAACTCCCGAACCGGTTCACTTTTCTCTATCTCAGTCCACTCTATCGATCTGTCTGAAACGTAAGGTCTCACGTCCTCGTCACTTTCCTCTCTAACCTCTATATGATCGATATCTAGATTGTAACAGACCTGAACTAAGCTTTCAAAAGAACTTCCTGGAGATGCAGTCATCCCGAGAAATTGGACTTTGTTCCTGCACGCTCTAGCTATTTCAGTATAGGCGTAATCTCCAGTGGCCCTGTGTACTTCGTCGAAGACGAAGAGGCCCAGAGAACGGATAGGGAGTTGATGCAGATCATTGTTGACAACTTGTGGAGTCGCTATGAACACTCTGTAATCTTTTGCCCAAATGCTTTTCCTTTGCTTCGGAGAGTACAGTTCCCCGGTAACCAATTCAACGTCTTTTCTCTCCAATCCGGTGATATCTATCAAAAGATCCATATGCTGTTTACATAAAGGACGACTTGGAGCCATGATCAAGGCTCTTTTTCCTTCCTCCAATCGGTGGCAAATCAGATAGATCGCTATTATCGTTTTTCCAAGACCTGTCGGAAGCACCACGAGAGAATCCTCGTTTTTTATACTTTCAAATATCTCTTTCTGATAATTTCTTTTTTCCACAATATCGGTATCGATCAGAGAGGGCACATCTGACATCTTCATCAGAATACTGAGAGGAGGTAAAAATTTTTCGTGTGAATCATCTAAAGTTGATCAAATTTGAGTTTGATCAGATAATCAATAAAAAATTTATACCTTTTCTTTTCTGGACGATTAAAATCATGACACCGCTGCAGCAAGGGATGCTCTGGTTCGTTCCGGGGATGATCATACTCATCCTTATTTCAGTAGTGATTTTCGACGAAGAAGACCTTATCCGCCTTTCATCTCTGAAAGAATCTTTGTGGGATTCAAGAGGATCTCTTTTCTTACTTATACTGATCGCTTTGGCCCTTAAAATAGAGAACCTACTGCAGGACCTTTACGCACCTGGTCTCAGAGTTACAGAGTGGTTCTACAGGGTCGAAGGTGTCTCTCACATCGTCTGGTTACAGGAAAATTTGGACCATAATCTCTTCATCCATGCTTCGTCCATATTTTACGTGTTAGGTCTTTCTTTTTTCTTATCCATGATACCAGTATTTTTCATTCTTAGAAGAGAGTCAGACTTGCTAAAGGAGTTTTCTAAAGCTCTTGCGATAAATTACATGTTCATCATCCCAGGATATCTATTGATCCACTTGTTCGTTACATCTTACTATGCACCGCAGGTCAAGCCGCTTCTGTATATGCATCCTCAATATATGGCAATAATCCAGGAGACCAACAGACAAGTGAACTGTATGCCGAGCGGTCACATGAGTATCTCTCTTACTATCACTTTATTCGCTATGTACAGGGCCAAGACAAAAAGACTCGCAGTGTTTGGGATCATATTCACAGCTATAACAGCATTCGTTATAATTTATCTTGGAGTTCATTGGTTATCAGATATACCTGCAGGTATAGCTGTTGCGGTCATCGCATATTGGGGGGCTACACGTGGAAAACTGGATCCATTATTCGATAAGATAATCGGTCCTTTTGAAAGGTACACAAGAGCCCTAATTGAGAAATATCGATGAGGATTTCATTTTTCAAGGGATCGATCTAGTAGATTACAGTTAGTCCGGTTTGTTCGTGAGGAATCAGTCGGAATTGTTAAAGAAATGGGCAGATAAGTCCTATCGAGTTTGCGATCACATTCGACCAACTTCGTCCACACGATTGAGATTTTTTAAAAAAGTATAAGATTAAAAACCTTGAACATAAAAATATATATACCTCTATTCGAGTAAAACATTGGATATTAAAATCCGGAGGACCTATTATGAATAAAAAGAAACTCTTGAATACGGTATTAGTGATATTACTTGTTACATCTGTTCTCGCCGTTATGTTTAGCGGTACTGCTGAAGGACAGATGTATGATGGAAGCATTTGGACAACTGACTACGAAGGAAGCACCCGAGACAACATGCCTAGAGGGTCAGAACTCTACTATACGATACAACTCGATCAGAGTGAGTCTGCCGATCTGATGGTTGACTATCATACTGATCCCGACGAGCCGAGGGTGGATAGAGACGACCAAGGGATAGTGACCGATGAAAATGGTGAATTCTACGCACACGAACAAGGTTGGTTCGATCCCATGGTGCTGAACGCGGAGAATTTTGAGATCGATGAAGGTCAACTGGAAGAGGTATATCTCATCGTAAGAGACCAAAACGGGACAGAGATCGATCGAGACGTAGTGAACGTGTACGATCCCGATCTCCAGCACTCGGAGGTCACGACCACTGAAGACGATTATCAAACAACGAAAGATAACTTCTTCGATGGCGAAACGATATACTTCCAGGCTGACATGCAGGATCAGTACGGTTATTCACCTCGAGAAGAACCAGATATGAATGTGCGTGTTGAAAAGGACGGTGAAGAAGTCGGGACGGTTCCAAATAATATAAACCCCGATTACGTGGACGGGGTATTTGAAGGAGAATTCTGGTTTGACGAGTATGAGTACGGAAACTATGTTCTGAAGATTATGGACGGGGAAAACGAAGTAGAATACGCCAGAACCCAGTTCAACATCATCAATCTCGATGTATCGATAACACCGGAAGTGGATCCCTACACCCAGGAACAGGATATAGAGATACGGATCGAAAGCAACTATCCTGATCCTATAAATGTGAGCATCAGAAATACCACAGACCCTGAAGATTACGGGACCATGGAAGGAGCCGAATGGGAAGAAATAGAACTCTTGAATGAATTTTGGAGCACAGAATATACCATCCCGGCGGACGAAAAGGACGACACTTACTACTTGTTCGTTGAAGACGCAGAGGAAGGAGAGAATTTAGAAATCATCCCTTTCGATGTAGAGAAGTATTTCTTGGATATCGAGACAGACAAAAGTAGCTATCTCCCCGGAGAAGAAGTCAAGGGGTTCTACTCCGTTACCAATTATCTAGACGGGTCACAGTATACCAACGTAGATGTAGAGTGGGATATGAGATATGTGACACAGGACGGGGAAATAGATACGTTGAGTGGTGAGGGAACAGCTGGTGAATTCCAGTTCACTCTACCTGAAAATGCCCGAGTAGGGTCCCAGTTCGATCTCAGAGTATGGGCTAACGACACCGAAGGCAGATATGAGGACGAAGAAGATCTCACGAGAACAGTAGGCGATATCGAGCTAGATCTCGACGTAGACTCCGATGAATACTTCGTCGGACAGACTATGTACGTTGATCTTCAAACCTCTACAGGCGATGTCGACGTGGAAGTCGAACTTCTGTATGAAGGTGAAGTGGTCGAAGGCAGCCAAAAAACGATCACTACTAACAGCGGTGGTGAATATACTCTGACCTATGATCTTGAAGACAGAGAACCCGGTCTCTACACGGTGAGAGGCAACGCCAGCTGGAACGATATTTACCATACGGACGAGGACAACTTCGAATTGATAGAAGAAAGCACGGAGTTGTCGGTATCACTCGACACGGATAGAGGAGATAACCCGTATTACCCAGGAGATGAAGGCATATTACATTATGAAGTCACAAGAAGAGGCGAAACAGTGACGAACGACACAAACGTACAATACAGGCTTTCCTCCAACGACCGAGTGCTCGATAAAGGTTTCGCACAAGGTGGAGAGATCGACTTCGAAGTGCCCTCTGAATACGATCCAAACAGCGAAGGTGACCTCCAGATGGATGTTTGGGTTATACTGGAGAGAGATATCCAGGCGCATGAGACAGAAGATATTCCAGTCTCTATCGGTGATATACTGCTGAATCCGGATACTTTTGAATACGAGGCCAACGACGAGGTGACCTTCGAGTACGAGTTCCTAGGTGTAGGAAGTGAGCAGATAGATTCAATCGAATACAGGGTCTTGGAGAATCACGGAAGTTCATTGAGCCCAGATTACGAAGTGCTGACCGCTGGAAGTCCAAGCGACGGGGGATTCACAATTACGATACCCGAAGATCCAGCATCGGAGTACACCGTTGAACTCCAAGCGGTAACGGACAATGGAGCCAGTATACAGAGCTCCGAAGAGTTAACTCTGGTGTCCGGCTATTACCTGAAAACCGAGATAGTCACAGATTCAGACTACACCACCGGAGAATTCGAGCCCGGAGATGAGGTAGAAATAAGATACGAACTCGTTGCTAGGGATGAAGAGTCACTACCTGAAAAGATAACAGTAGGATACCAGATACTTGGTAATCCTGAAACCCACTCTTTTGAAACCACCGAAACTGAAGGCACGTTTACTATCACTGTTCCCGAGATGAACGACGGCGATCAATCGATCTTCGTCTTCGCCGGTGGAGAACAGAGCTACGAAATGTTAGAGGTAAACAACAATCCCTCTATGTTCGACAGAAAAGTGGCTGGGTCGATGAATGTCATGGGTTTGATCGGAGCTATCCTCATCTTGCTCGCCCTTATAATAGGGGGGATCGCCTTCCTCAGGTCCAGACCTACTGGTGATGCCAAAGGACCCAAAAAAGGTAAAAAACCTGAACAAACACCGGAGTCGGAACCAACCAGCGAACAAGAAGAAACCACAATCGAAGAAGAAGGATCTAGTGAGGAATTCATCATAGAGGAAGGTGAAGCCGAACCAGAAGACCAGTGGACCAATGAATCTCAGATCGAACCGGGAGGCAGAGATTAAATCAGATATGGAAAATTACAAGAGAGGTTGGAGCTTTTTAAACTTAAGTTCCAGCATCCACAACCAAAAAACCTTTCCCTCTGATATTCCTTTTTAATTCTAACAAATAACCTTTGAACTCATTCGATCCCGTCTAGACTTTCAAGTATCTCTTCTACTTTCTCTATATACTTAGAGGCTGCGCCTACGTCTTTGAAATTCTTTTTCGCCTCCTCTAAAGTTTCTCTCGCCTTCTCTTTGTCACCTGCATCTCTATAAGTTATTCCGAGTTCGACCATATCTTCTGCTTTGGGGAAAGGCGCTCCAAAATCATCCATGATCTGTTTAGCTTCCTCGAGATACTCTATGGCTTTGTCCATTTCTCCTTCTTTTCGACTTATCATCCCTTTTACTCTTTTAACGCTGGCCTCTCCCAGCCTCTCCCCCAGATCTTTCATCTTTTTTTCTGCTTTTTTCAGCACTTTCTCAGATCTTTCTAATTCTCCTTTCCTGGCCAAAGCTTCTGATTTGTTGAATGCGGCCCATGCTAAATACTGGTCATTTCCGATCTTATCAGCATAATCTATGCCTTCCTCGAAGTGATCTATAGCCTCGTCATAATCACCAGTTTTCAAAAACTGATCGCCTATATTGTTATGCACTCTAGATAATTGTCCGTAAATACCTTTTGATTCCAATATTGGAAGAGCCTTATCGTAGTATTGCATGGCCTTTTCATGGTCACCCTCGACCGCAAAAACATTTCCTAAATCGATATAATTTAAAGCTAGTTCCTTATTGTTTCCCTCTTTCTGAGCATTTTCTATCGCTATTTCATGATGCTCTCTTGACTCGTCGAGTTCGCCCGACCTCCAACATATGTACCCAAGACCTCTGTGGCACTCCGCTATCCCTTGTGAGATGTCCTCTAATTTATCTATTATCTCAAGAGAGCGTTCGAAGTATTCTCTCGCTTCATCGTAGACTTCCATCTCCCGGTACACGTGACCTAATCTTCTCAGTGCTCTACCTTTTCGGACATCGTTGTCTAACTTCTCCGCGATATCCAAAAACTGTTCAAACGCCTCTTTCGCGGCCTCCCATTCACTCATATCATAGTGAAGTTCACCTATTCTCTGTATCTGGAGTGATTTCATCTTTTCTTCTTCTTCAGATCCAAATTCCTTGCTCTTCTCCAATGAATCTAAGGATTTCTCGAAGTGATCAATAGCTAGGGATATATCCAGACTCTGAAGTGCTTTCTCTCCTGCACTCTGGGAGTATTCATACGCTTTCTTGAATTCTCTCCCCTCGTAAAAGTGATGTGCCAATCCATAGAGATGATCGTCTATTTCGTCATCGTAGAGACTTTCAATAGCCTCTCCCAATAACTTATGCGACACCCTTTCCCTGCTTCTACCCATCTCTTCTCGAAGAGCCTTCCGTGTTTGTAGATGATCGAACCTATATAGTTCTCTTTCAGAATCTTCTACCTCCTCTATAATTCCCTGTTCTCTGAGTTCATCTATTATGTCGAGTAAAGTTATAACGTCTATATCAATTACCTTTTCCAACAATTCAAAATCGAATTCATCGCCTATCAAGGCTGCAAAATAAAGAACCTTCTTTTCATCTCTTCCTAACCTCTCCAATTTCCTACTCGCTATATCTTTGAGACTAGATGGTAGAGATATATCGCTAAGCCCTCTGGCTGAATCCCAAACAAAAGAATCGAGATCGATAATTCCCTCCTTCACCATCGAATCCAATATCTCAACTATGTAGAAAGGATTTCCCTCAGTCTCTCTATATATCGTCCAGATAAAGTCATCAGGGATGTCCTCGTTATCTACGAACCCTCTCACAAGATCTGATACAGAAGGTTGATCGAGTCTCGAAATCCTGATGATATTTACTATATCCTCTTCCTTCATCCTGTTAAGTGTTTCTCGCATAGGTAGTTCTTCTTCCATGTACTTTAGCTCATCCGTACGATAAGCTCCTAGAAAAAGAATTCTATTGTCCATTATCTTTCGAGACAGATGATGCATGAGTTGAGCAGAAGAGCGATCGATCCACTGGAGATCGTCCATGAAAAAAATCAAAGGATTATTTTCAGATAGTTCGATCAAAAGATCTGATACCTCGTTAAACATAACTTCCTGCTGATCACTAAAGGATATTTCGGAAGGGTCTTCCTCTTCTACATTCGCTCCTCCCATCCAACCAACAGGCGTTGTATCTGGGGATGGGGAAGACTTGGGTTGAACGAAACCTGGACCAAAATTTTCTTCCACATACTCTTCTTCCTCCTCTCTCAGATAATCCTCTAAAGCATCATAAAATGGAAGATATGGTTCAGTGCTCTCATGGTAGAGGCATTTGCTCTTCAAGACTTGAAATCCTTTTTCTTCGCATCTATGTATAAATTCTTCAGCCAAGTATGTTTTTCCAACGCCGACTTCACCTCCGAGTAAGACGTATTTCCCAGTCCCTGCCAAAACTTCATCTTGATAATGTAACAGCTCGTTCAGTTCCTCTTCCCGATCTATCAATGATAACTTAGGTTTACTATCATTTCCCGTAGACCTGTTCTTTACTGCCATCCACCCATTGGAACATTCTAGTTTTTATTAAAACTTATCCCAATATAGCAAAAAAATATTACTAAAATTAATTTTTAGAAGAGTTTTTTATAGAAATTCCCAATCATCACCGTTAGAGGATGAATGATGTCTGACGATAGATTTTCTTTTTCCGTTATGAGCCACCAAATTATTATCTCGATCTTCACCCCTAGCTCCCCTCTCGGAAACTATCCGTATATTTCTATCATTCCTAGCACCATTAGAAGGCTCTTCACGAGATCTTTTTTTACCAATATACCTCACCGGTCTCATCTCTTCAAGCCTTTCTCCTCTAGCGGATGATACTGCCACACTCTCATCTATTGGATTCTTCGCGTAACGATGGATGGAAGAGAGATCTTTTTTAACCCTGTCTAAAGACCTTAAACCCTCGGTAAATTCCTTTCTTTTTTCGTAGGAGATCACACCACCGATATAGGCGAATATGACTGTAAGTATATAACTATTCGAACTGAAAGGTACACCAGCCCAGAGTCTTTGAAAGAAGACTGTCCAGTATTGTTCTACGAACTGTAGATATGGTCCTAGAAGAGAATGCGCCATCGCCAGGCTGACCGCCTTATCAGGATACTCTACAACCTCATTAAAGATAGAGTAAAAGAATCCCTCAGTGAATAGGTAGTAAATCGAAGCGATTATCCCAAGAGCGACAATCGAAGCCAATAAACCCTTTTTCGGACCACCAGTCCTCCTCCCGCCGACATAACCTGCTAAAATAGGACCGAAAAGAGGTATCCACCACAATATCGCGGATAACACCACGATATATTTTACACCGCTCCAAAAATCATAAGTTATCCTCCCGAATTCTCTCATCATTCCAAAAGCAGTCCTTCTTTTTCTCTGCCCTTTTAAACTTAATAAACCTTCTCTTTCGAGCTTTCTAGTCGCAGGATCCAGATCCTTTTTTCTTCCTAGATGCATTATATCCCACTATATGTCGCCGGATCGTCCGACGTAACGTCCGACAAACAAATTAGGGTTCGCAAATTATTTAAACATTTCCGTGGTTTACAGATTTTGTCATACACCTATCTTATCGATTCGACTATCTCTTCAACCTTCTTTCTATGTTCTTCAGCTAGGTCCTCAGCTCTTTTTTCTTCGGGAGCCTCTGCATATATCCTATATTTCGGCTCAGTACCTGAAGGTCTGATAAGGACCCAACTATCATCATAGAATATTTTCAACCCATCTGTGTCATCGATCTCTTCATCACTATAGGCCTCCTTTAACTCATCAAGAAGCGGTTCTTTCAATTCCTCTTCGCAGTAAACACCTTTTTTCTCAAGCGAATAATCCGGTAGTTCTTCAATCATATCAGAGAGGGGACCTTCCTCGACCATCATCTCAATGACCCTGGCGGCTGTCATCGCAGCGTCTCTGCAGTACTGATGATCGGAAAAAATCAAACCACCATTCTCTTCACCACCGAAGATAGCGTCCTCTTCTTTCATCTTCCTAGCGACTATCGGAGAACCCACAGCGGTATAGATCAATCGACCGCCGTTTTCTTCAACCACATCTTCAACACTGCTGGAAGAAGAAACCGGGGTGACTACAGTACCTCCTCCCTTCTCCTCTACCAATCTTTTAGCTATCAACGTCAAAATCTTATCCCCATGTATGTATTTCCCGTTTTCGTCGATAAATATTGCTCTATCGGCGTCACCATCATGTGCAATCCCAATATCGATATCGGCCTTAGAAGTCAACTCTATAAGATCCTGCAGATTTTCTTCTGTAGGTTCACTGTTATGTCCAGGAAAAGAGCCATCGGGTTGAGCATTGAGTGTGATGACTTCACACCCTAGTTCTCTCAAAAGGTAGGGTGTAAGATAACATCCAGCTCCATTTGCACAGTCAAGGACAACCCTAGGTTTAGAATTAGAGATCAAATCTTTATCGATCTTCTTTGCTATAGCTTCAGAATATAATCTTAAAGGATCATCGGATCTCCTCTCTCCTACTTCGTCCCACTCTACAAGTTCAAAATCTTCTGAAAAATAGATATCTTCTATCTCTTCTTCCATCCATTTGATCAATTCGGTACCATCGGAGTCAATACATTTTATCCCGTTGAATTCGGGCGGATTGTGAGATGCAGTTATAGCGATTCCAAAATCAGCTTTCTCTTTAGTATAATATTGGATAGCGGGAGTAGGCGCTTCGCCTAGATCGATAACGTCACAGCCTGTAGCCATCAGTCCAGAAGCTACCGCGTTCTTCAACATATAATTCGATGCTCGCGTATCTGCTCCCATAGCCACTTCTTTCGGGCTACCGATCCATGTGCCGATAGCTTCACCCAATTTCAGAGCAAGCTCAGAATTCATATCTTCATTCACTTTTCCTCTAACACCGTTAGTTCCGAACATTCTAGTCATGTATCTTCCTCCTCAGGTTTTAATTTCTCATCTCTCACTTCAGTTCCTTCCTCAAGATTGAGTCCGTCAGATATTATGGAATCCTTTATAGTGACATCGTCTTCAACTATTACATCATAGCCTAAAATACTTTTTTCTATCGAGCAGTGATCTCCTATTTCAACACCATCAAAGATGATCGAATCGGACAGATCTGACTTTCCTATTTTGCAGTTATCCCCAATAGTCACGTACTTATCCAATTTTCTCTCGACCGAACTTCTCTCGCCCACCAGTTTCTCTGTTTTTCTCTCCTCAAGTAAAGTTCTCTGAGCTTCGAAAAGACTTGAAGGTCTCCCGCAGTCTATCCAGTAACCTTCGAATTCATATCCAAAAAGTCCGTCCTTTACCAGTTCGGGAAATATTTCTCTTTCTATAGATACCTTCTCCCCTTCGGGTATCCTGTCGAGGACCTCTGGTTCCAAGATGTAGTGACCTGCGTTGATCTTATTAGAAGCTGCCTCTTCAAGAGAGGGTTTCTCCTGGAATCTCTTTATTCTACAATTATCATCAAGATCCATGACACCGAACTCTCTAGGATCTTCAACTCTCCATGCAGAGATAGCTCCGATCCCATCCCTTTTCGATTCATAGAAATCTAGGAAATTTTTGAAGTCTAAACTAGAGATTATGTCTGAGTTCACGACAAAAAACGTATCGTCTATATGTTCTTTAACGTTCTTTACCGCTCCAGCGGTGCCTCTAGGCTCGGGTTCATCTTTTACAATTACCTCTCTATCGAGCTCTATATCTTCGAAATATCGTCTCAACATCTCTATCTTGTAGTTAGCCGCGAGAACAACCTCATCTACTTCATCCGGTAAAGAGTCGATTATATGCTGGATCAACGGTTTATTCAGTAAAGGCAAGAGCGGTTTTGGTGTTGTGTAGGTCAAAGGCCGCATCCTCGTCCCGAATCCTCCCGAGAGAAGTATCGCTTGCATCAGGTGTCATTACTCTCAATTGACTAATAAATATTACGATTTGAATTTTTCAAATCGGTCTATCAGTTCATCAACGCTCTCAAAATTATCTACTACATCTAACTCCCATGTACCTATACCTAAAATCCTTTTTCCGTATTTATATGCGAAACAGATCTCAGAAAGGGTGCCGTACCCGCCGTCTACAGCTATCACCACATCGCCATTCATTACCACTAAAGAATTCCTCATCATTCCTAGGTCTGTGACTATAGCATGGTCGATGAACTCATTGGCCTCTTTCCTATCAGAAGAGGGTAATATCCCGATGGTTTCACCATCCTTCTTTTTAGCGCCCTTGCAGACCGCTCTCATGACGCCGCCTCTTCCGCCGCATACGATAGTGTGTCCTTTTTCAGCGAGTTTCTCTCCTAATTCTACTGCTCTATCTAAGTCATTTCTACCAGCGGAACCAGCATCCCCGCCTATAACGCTCACATACATATTTATCAGGTATAAAATAGAGGTATTAGTCTTTTCCGAAGTTTCGTTATAAATTCTCCATGCATAGAGGTATGGATAGCAACATCATCTCATGTAAATTCAAATCTTTTTCTAGAGTCAGAACGTAAGTGGAAGAATAAATCGAAAATTTTTTTCTGAGTAGTCCCTTTTTGGTTTCTTCCGAAACTATATCGTAATTTATAGGTAAAGTCCCGATTACGTAATCTCTCAATATGGATCTCGCCACAGACCTCTCTTCAACCGTACACAGCAACTCTTTATCTTCATCCAACACAGACCAAGTCTCTGGAGAAAGTTTATTTTCTTCGCTCTTTTGAAGATAACCTATGAGTTCACCATCTTCTTTTACGGAAAATAGATATTCCTCATCTAAAGGATTCGTCATTTTAATTTCATAAATCAGATTCTCTAATTCCTGACTTTCATATATCTCGAGTTTGAACCCGAATTCTAATGGATTTCGGATGCAGTGACCAATTGATGGGCCATCTTTCCGTTCTATGATATGTCCTTTATTGGTGAAAGATCTAACCCTCTGAATGAGATATTCTTCCTTAGACTTCTCCATATAACTCCAACTCGGTTATGGTTTAAAAATTCTCTGGAGGTATCAGACGTTAGTTTACAAAGAATGTAGTTAATATGCAAAAATCATATATATTATATAACCAATTAACCATACGGTGGACAGAAATGTTGGAAGGACCAATGTTGTTGGTAATTTTAGCGATCGCAGTAGCGTGGATAATCTTTGCAACAGCGAAACTGAATTTGAACGCTTTTCTAGCTCTACTGGTCGCGGCTTTTTTCGCCGGTATAGCAGCTAGAATGCCATTGCCTGATGTAGTCAACAATATAACTAGTGGGTTTGGAGGGATCCTTGAATACATAGGTATAGTTATCTTTTCAGGGACCATAATCGGAACGATCCTTGAAAAGAGCGGCGGCGCATTCTCACTCGCGAAATCTTTTTTAGATGCAGTGGGGGAAAAATACGACAGTCTGGTGATGACTATAACTGGCGGTGTTGTATCGATCCCAGTGTTCTGCGACTCCGGCTTCGTTATTCTGTCTTCGCTGAACAGAGCCATAGCACACATGGGGAAGAAAACTTTGACGATATTCTCAGTAGCTCTCGCCGGCGGTCTCTATCTGACTCACGTTTTCGTTCCACCGACACCAGGACCGATCGCAGCGGCAGGACTCTTAGATGCTGACCTAGGTCTGGTAATAATAATGGGCCTGGTCGTTTCTATACCAGGCATATTCGTAGCCTGGCAGTGGGGCGAAAAGATAGGAAGTAAATTTCATATAGAACCAAATCCGGAGAATACGATCGATGAACTGAAGGAAAAATACGGCACATTACCTTCTGCTAAGATAGCGGTCCTACCTATCCTGGTTCCGATCATCCTGATATCTCTGAAATCCATAGCAGAGTATCCAACTGATCCGTTAGGCACGGGATTCGTTAGAGATTTCTTAAGTTTCATAGGCGACCCTGCGACAGCGTTGATCATCGGTGTTTTCATAGCTATATTTTCTGTCCCGATGCTGACTTCCCGATACAAAACTGTTATGAGCGACTGGGTCGGAGATGGTCTAGAGAGAGCAGCTCTTATCATAGCGATAACAGGTGCAGGTGGATCTTTCGGGACTATATTGCAAGAAACCCCTATAGGAGACTACCTGGGTGAGACTTTAGCGGGATATGAGCTCGGTATATTCATTGCTTTCATAATGGCGGCCGCGCTGAAAACCTCGCTCGGCTCTTCGACCGTTGCGATAATAACTAGCGCCTCTTTGATGGCTCCTCTGCTAGGGTCTCTTGGATTAGATGGTACTTGGGCAAAAGTGTTCGTCGTTTTAGCTATAGGTGCCGGCTCCATGACAGTTTCTCACGCAAACGACAGCTATTTCTGGATAATAGCCAAGTTCTCTGATATGGAGACAGACGTAGCTTACAAATCATGGACGCTACTGACTTTAGCGCTGGGTATAGTATCGATGATATGGATCGCTATACTCTACACGATAATCGCCTAAACCCCTTCTTTTTATATTTTCAAGGAGTTTTGAGATCATGAATATAGACGAAATGAGAGATTTAGCGAAAGAGATGATTTTGGAGGCTGTGAAAGCCGCCGATCCGGAAAAACTTGTGAGGGATTCCATAAAGGTCGAAGAAAATACCATCAAGATAGCGGGGAAGAAATTCAATAGAAACGATTACGAAGAAGTTGTTGTTTTCGCTATAGGGAAAGCTTCTGTAGCGATGGCTACGGGTTGCGATAAACTAGATCCCGATGACGGGCTGGTCATAACGAAAAGCGGGGAGGAATATGACGAGGAAAGATGTCCAGTAAAAGTTAGGAAGGCTAATCATCCTTACCCAAAGGAAGCTAACATAGAAGCTACTAACGAATTGTTATCGAAAGTCAAAGAAAAAGAGAATGCTCTTTTCGTTTTCATGGTGTCCGGTGGAGGCTCTGCTCTCTTCCTCTCTCCTGTGGAAGGTATCACTTTATCCGAGATGAACACCCTGAACAAATTACTAGTGAAATCAGGAGCTAACATACACGAAATAAACGCGGTGAGAAAGCACGTCTCTGAAGTCAAAGGCGGACGCTTCGGCGATCTTTGCTCTAGCAAAGGTGACATAGTTTCACTCATAATTTCAGACGTCGTCGGCGACGACTTGAGCGTGATCGCTTCAGGTCCTACTTATCCTGATGATTCTACTTTTGAAGACGCTGAAAGAGTTTTGAAAGAATACGATCTATGGGAAGATGTCCCTGACAGTATCAGAAAACATATCGAGGAGGGACTGAAAGGGAATATGAACGATACGCCTACAGACTTGAACGTAGACAACTATCTCATAGGAAACAATCTCCTCGCTTTGAAGAAGGGTAAAGAGATTGCGGAAAGAAACGATTTTGATTCACTGATACTCACTTCACAGAACGAGGGCGAAGGGAAAGTCGTCGCTAAGCCCCTGTCTGGGATTGCTAAGGAAATACAGGACTCTGGATATCCGATGAATCCCCCGGCGGCAGTTATACTCGGTGGGGAAACCACCGTTCGTTTCAGGTCTATGGACGCAGAAAGCGGTATGGGAGGTCCTAACAGGGAACTGGTACTCAGCGGAGCGATGGAGATAAAGAATAGAAATAACATCGTGTTCGCAAGCGTCGATTCCGATGGCATCGACGGCATGGATAAAGCCGGTGCGATAGCTGATACGACGACCATACAGAACAGTGGATTGGATCCTAAAGAGCACCTGGATAGGCACGACAGTCAGACTTTCTTCGAAACTATAGATGGAAATATAGAATTCGAAAGTAGAACAAACGTGAATGATATCACGGTAATACTGGTGGGAGAAAAAGAATAAGGGAAAAAGGTTAAGAGTTTTACTTAGGATCCATCAGACCTCTAGTCTTATCGAAGCCTTTCCTGAAAGCTTTCAGGTTCATATCTATGAATCTCTCAGGCACCTGGTTCTCTACCGCCTTCATCATCTCGTCCTTGGTGAGCGGCAGCACGTCAGTAGCGGTCAAAGCTCCCAGCATCACTATATTTTGTGTTATAGCTGCTCCAGCTTCTTCAGCCAGTTTCTCGGCGTTCAGCGCCACTAATCTATCGGTCGATCCTTCAAGAGAGGGCAGTATTTTATCCTCCACGCTTGGGTACTCCTCGTTACCTACACTGACCGTGAAGGGAACTATAGGCTGTCTATTGGTTACTATCCATGTCTTCTTGGATGCCTGTTCAACAGCTCTGTAAGTCTCGATTGGCTCGAAACCGAGTATCACGTCCGCATCTCCTTTTCCAACAAGTGGACTGTAAACCTTTTCTCCTATTTTCACCGTGGTAACTACGACTCCGCCTCTCTGAGCCATTCCGTGGACTTCACTCATATAAACATCCAGATCTTTCTCTAGCGCAGCAGCCCCAAGAACTTGCGAGGAAGTCAGTATCCCCTGACCACCTACGCCGACTATCTCTAGATTGACACGCTTCATTCTTTTCCCTCCTGTTCGATAGCGTCGAAAGGACAGACTTGAGCGCACTGACCGCAGCCCACACACTGTGTTTCGTCTATTATCACTTTATCGCCTTCTCTTACAAGAGCGATACAGCCGAACTTGTTAGTGCAGACATGACACTGCCTGCATTCCTCCTGATCGACCTGATAAGGTGCCCAGTCGACTTCGCCCTGCTCCATCAATGCGCAGGGGTGTTTGGGAACTACCACGGATATACCGTCGTGTTCTATAGCTCTTTCAAATACATCGGTAGTCTTATCGATATCATATGGATCTACAGTTTCAACGAATTCAACACCAGCTCCTTTAGCCAATTCTTCTATAGACACCATCGGTGCAGGTTCTCCCATCCCTGTCTGTCCGGTTCCAGGATGTGGCTGGTGACCGGTCATGGCAGTAGTTCTATTGTCCATTATAACGTACACGAAATCATGGTCATTATAAACTCCACTTACCAGCGGCACCAGACCCGAATGGAAGAAAGTGGAATCACCTAGGAAAGCGAACACTTGCTGGTCAGTATTTTTAGAAAAGCCTCCCGCGGCTCCAACACTCGAACCCATGCAGAGTAAGAAATCCGCTGTATTCAAGGGGTCCTGGACACCGAGGGTATAACAGCCTATATCGCTGGAGAAAACCGCCTCTTCATCACCTAAAGCCTGCTTGACCGAATAATATGTCCCTCTGTGAGGACAGCCCGGGCAAAGCGAAGGAGGTCTGGAAGGAAGATCATATTCCTCAGGCCTCAACGCTTCAGTTTCATCTTCAAAGTCTATCAGGTCCGATAGAGCTTCTTTTATCCTATCGGGATTGTATTCAAATAGCCTGGAAAAGTGTCCGCTTTCTTTTCCATAAATATAAAGCTCGGGGTTGACTTCTTTAGTCAATGCTTTGACTTTCTCCTCGAGGAACGGTTCTAGTTCTTCGACGACAAGAACCCTATCCGCATCCTCGATATATTCTTTCGTTATCTCCAAGGGCAGAGGATTGGTCATACCTATTTTTAATATGGATATCGGAAGATCGTACTCTTCCTTCGCCTCTCTGATGTAGTTGTACCCTGCACCAGAAGATATCACGTGAAGTTCCGGATCTTCCTCTTCGACGACTTCAGTGAAACGAGATTCTTCGGAGATAGGTCCCGCCTTTTCCATCTGATCTAGAAGTCTTGGATGATTCTTCCTAGCGTTCTGAGGTACACTTACGAACCTTCCAGGATCTTTATCGAAATGACCTTCGCCGTCAGGCTCTTTTAGATCGTCGAAAGTAACCACGCCTCTAGCGTGGTTGACTCTCGTTGTCGTTCTAACCAACACTGGTAATTCTAATTCTTCAGACAGATCGAACGCCTCTCTAGTCATCCCTTTTGCTTCATGAGGTGTCGTTGGTTCGAGCATCGGTATAGTGCCCAATAACGAATAGTATCGATTGTCCTGCTCGTTCTGGCTGGAATGCATCGAGGGATCTCCGGCTGCAACGATCACCAATCCGGCTCTCGTTCCCGCATACATCAGAGTCATCAAAGCGTCACTAGCCACGTTCACTCCCACATGCTTCATCCAGACCATCGATCTAACACCAGAGACCGCTGCAGCGGCTGCGGTCTCCATCGCCACTTTTTCATTGGATGAATACTCGAAGTACATCCCATAATCTTTAGCGATCTTTTCAAAAGTGTTGCCTATCTCAGAAGAAGGTGTCCCCGGATAGGTCGAACCGTGTCCGATCCCAGCTTCGAGTGCTCCTCTGACTATCGCTTCATTTCCGAGAAGCAGTTCCTCTCTTCCGGGCTCATCTACCAGCAGCTCCTTCATTTGATACACCTAGTCCTCTTTGTAGAGTTCTTCCTGGGTGAATTTCTCTTTTTTCTTCAATCTCTCCCAATATCTATCTACGTTCTTTTGTATCATCTCAACCTCTTCTTTAGGAAGATGTCTAAATCTGCCCTGCGGTTTTAGGTACTCCTTAACAGGAACGACTTCGTCCTCCTTCGGTTCCTTGTATATGTTGTAAACACCGTTCTCTATCTCATAGAGCGGGAAGACCTTTGATTTGAAGGCGAGTTCTCCGAGCTCTATTGTTTTGTTAGGATTTGCTCTCCAACCGGTGGGACACGGAGCATAGATATGTATGAACTTTGGCCCGTCGATTTCAGCAGCTTTTTTGAATTTTTCGATGAACAGATCGGGATAAGCTACGTTCACAGTAGCGGCATAAGGTATGTTATGGCTCTCCATTATCTCCATCATGTCCTTTTTAGGCTGCTTTTTCCATGCTTTTTCGCTACCGACCGGAGTCGTCGTGGTCCAAGCACCTACAGGAGTCGATCCACTCCTTTGGATACCCGTATTCATGTAAGCCTCGTTATCGTACATCACCTGTATGGTGTCCGTACCTCTTTCTACGGCTCCTGAAAGCGCCTGAATTCCTATGTCGGCGGTACCGCCATCGCCGGCGAATCCAACCACGTTTACGTCAGGATTTTCATCTTTGGCGTCGAAGGCGGCTCTTATCCCAGAAGATGAGACACCGGTAGTTTCAAAAGCTGTGTAAAGAAGAGGTACCTCTAGATTCCGTGAGGGATAAACGCCGGGTATAACAGCCCAACAGCACGCAGGGATATTCACGGTGGTTTTTTTGCCGAGAGCTTTGAGCATGTATCTCATCGCGTGAGCTGCTCCACAACCGGGACAGGCATTATGACCGGAATTCATCAATTCTTCTTCAGGTATATCTGCCATTATTATCGCCTCCATTTGTTACTATCGATCCTCAAATCTACCCATTCCACCTCTTTATCTAATCCTTTATCTTGAAGTTTCAAAGTATCTTCCATGATGACTTCCAATATCTCTGGAGTCAGATCCCTTCCGCCAAGTCCTACGATATAATTCTTGACTATCGGGGGATTGCTTTCGTCATAGAGAGCTTCTTTTATTTCTCTAGCCGCGTCACCGACAGCACCGAAGGAGTAGGATCTATCTAGGATCCCTACCACGTTCACATCTTTGGTCAGCTCCCTTATCTCTTCTTTTGGGAAGGGTCTAAAAGTTCTCAACCTTGCCAAACCGATGTTGTGACCGTCTTCTCTAAGTTCATCTATAACGTCCTTCGAAGTGCCAGATATAGAACCCATCGTTATCATCAAAACATCTACCCCGTCAGTTTTGTATTCCTCTATCAGTCCACCGGGATCACGACCGAAAGTCTCTTTGAACTCTTCATTCACGTCTTTTATCTTACCTTTTGCTCCTTCCATCGCTTCCTCTAATTTTTTAGCGAAATCCATATACCAATCCGGCATGACGAGAGAACCGAAACCCATAGGATTGTCTATATCCAATTTAAGGTCCGGTTCGAAAGTCGGTAGGAACTCATCTACTTTCTCCTGGTCATAAATCTCTACGGGTTCTCTAGTATGACTCAATATGAATGCATCCTCTACTACCATACCGGGAAGCATTACATCTTCATCTTCACAAATTTTGTATGCCATCAATATGCTATCGAGAACTTCCTGATTATTCTCACAGAAAAACTGCAGCCAGCCAGTTCCTTTTTGAGCTACTGTGTCAAGATGATCCGCCCAAACACTCCATGGAGGACCCATGGCTCGATTTACATTGGTCATAACTATCGGTAGTCTAGCTCTAGCAGCCCACATCAACATTTCATGCATCAACGCTAGACCATGAGCCGAAGTGGCAGTGTAAGTTCTCGCTCCAGCAGTGGAAGCAGATATACATCCAGCCATCGCTGAATGTTCACTTTCGACCTTAATGAACTCTCCTTCCATCTTACCGTCAGCTACAAACTCCGCAATCTTTTCTACCACAGACGTCTGCGGAGTTATAGGATACGCTGAAACGACTTCAGCTCTCGCTAATTTAGCTCCATATGCGGACGAATAATTTCCAGTTACGATCTTATGTTCAGACATACTTTTCCTCCTTTTCCATATCTATAGCATCTACAGGACATATCTCAGCACAGATCCCACAACCCTTACAAAAGTCAAAATCTACGACCGCCCCTCCATCTTCAACAAATATAGCTACGTCCGGACAGTATTTCCAGCATTCACCACAGCTTATACAGGTATCTAAGTCAACGATGGGTCTGACCGTTCTCCAACTTCCGGTCTTATTCAAATATTCAGAATTACAATCAGCTACAGGAGTCCTCGGCAGATCAGTGTGATCCTCTGGATCCTCACAAAGGAGGTCTTCAGATTTTGGTATGTCCGTTTGCTCTGACAGCAATTCTTTATCTGGATATTCTAATTTTTCTCCAGGGTATGGGCCTTTTAACTCATCATAAGCTTGTTTAGCAGCTTCTGCGTTCGCCTTGTTCTTTGCAGGAGCGTGTGCTAAAATGGAATCGACCAACGATTCTTTTTTAACTGTCCCTGTAGCGCTACTTACGGCCCCTAAAATCGCAGTATTCACTATAGGAGCCACTTCGGTTCCTAAACCGTGGTCTACCGCTATATCACTGGCATCTACGGTATACACGTCGGCTTTCGTATCCACTTTCATCTCACTCGGGTCTTTCCCAGTATTCAGTATTATCTCGCCGTCATCTTTCAAACCCTCTGTCACGTCTACAGCTTCTAGTAGGGCTGTATCAAGGACTATCACCACGTCAGGTTCGTGAATCTTAGAATGATCTCTCACTGTTTTCTCATCTATCCTTGTAAAAGCCGTCACAGGAGCGCCCCTCCGCTCCACGCCGAACATAGGGAATGCCTGTACATCTTTTCCTTCCTCGAAGGCGGCTCGGGCCAGCAACTCAGAAGCAACAACTGAGCCCTGTCCACCTCTTCCATGGAAGCGAACTTCTATCATTTCAATTGCACCATCAAACTATTAAAGTCTACTATAAAGAGGTTTTCGTAGGTTGCCTACCAAAATAGTCCAGTAGAGGAAATTAGCAGCTTTAGCAAGGGTTAAATAAAAATATTACTTGTTACTCTCGATTGTTTAGAACAACCGATTACACTCGCACAGAAGATACAGTCAACAGCTCATTCATGGGCCGGTGGTCT
>JBKHFH010000019.1:0-27921 GCA_046540335.1 Thermoplasmata archaeon
GTAACAATGTATCATTTTATGAGGTGATTAAGTTGACATCCTCAATGAGGTAGTTAAAAAATTTTATATAATCCAATAACGATTTACGGGTGGGTGAAAAAAATATGAAAATCCAAAAAGGACAGAAGGTACTGTCCTTGGTACTGATAGTAATTCTATCGGTGGGGACGATGGCTTTTTCAGGATGCCTGGAAGACGAAGAGACTATTGTGATAGGGACATCTGCCGATTTCCCTCCTTTTGAATATGTAGATGAAGAGACCGGAGATATAATCGGGTTCGACATAGAACTTATAAAGGATGTTTTAGAGGACCAGGGATACGATGATGTTGAGGTCGAAGACCAGGATTTCGGTACTCTGATACCTTCTCTCGAAAGTGGAGAACTCGATATCGTAGCCGCTGCATTGACCATCACTGAAGAAAGACAAGAGAGAGTTGATTTCACCGACCCATATTACGAAGCTGATCAATCGATATTGGTAAGAGAAGGCATGGAAGACGACATCAATGCTTTTGAAGATCTATCGGGCATGGAAGTCGGATCACAATCAGGAACCACAGGTGAAGGAGTAGTCGAGAGCGAATTGGTGGAAACAGGTATCATCTCCGACGAAGACCACGAAAGATATGACAGATACGACAGGGCGGTTTCCGATCTGAGAGACGAAAGGATAGATGCCGTTGTGATAGATAGTCCAGTTGCTGAGTCATTCAGAGAGGCCCAACCTGTAGAAGTCGCTTTTATTCATGAGACTGGGGAAAGATATGCGTTTGCGGTCCAGGAAGACGAGGATGATTTCAGAGAAGAACTCAATGCTGGGATCGAAAACGTCCAGGACAGCCAAACTTGGGACGACCTGATAGAAGAGTATTTCGAATAGAAAAACCTGGTCTATCTAAGATGGAAAACTTCAGATTCGAATAAGTATCGAGTCACCACAATTTAGAAAGGAGGCTATGAATGCTAACAGAAATGCTGCAGAGGCTCCACAATATGCTGCCTCTCCTCTGGGACGGGTTACAGACGACCTTATTGCTAACCGTAGTGAGTCTTGGAGCCGCTACTTTAATCGGTGTCGTCTTTGGATTCTTGAGAGCTTACAACATATTTCCCTTTTCTTATTTTGTATATGCATATGAAAAAGTACTCAGAGGGGTCCCATTGCTCGTCATTTTCCTTATGCTGTGGTTAGTACCTCCTGACCTGGGCTTTCGAATAAATAGATTGCATGCCGCGTTTTTAGGATTAGCTTTGAGAAGTGCAGCCTATCAAGCCCAGATATTTAGAGGAGCGATAAATTCGATCCCTAGAGGTCAGGTAGAAGCGGCTAAGTCTCTCGGTATGTCCAGACTAGAAGGTATCCAAAACATCATTTTACCTCAAGTTTTGAGGCTCTCAATACCAGGATGGTCTAATGAATTCACCATAGTATTGAAGGACACTTCTATCGCTCTAGCCATCGGTATAACGGAGCTGATGAGAAGAGGGGATCAGCTAGCTGTTCTCCATTCTGATATCGTCCTAGAGATATTCCTGCTTGTTGCCGCGATATACTTTATAATAGTTTTCTCGGTCAATAAGGGTCTAGGTTTCATCGAAGACAAATATCGTATGAAAGGATATGAAGTGGAGGTTGAAAGATGATCTCATATGAATGGTGGTGTGAATAATGGCTATGCTAGATGTAAAGAACATCCATAAAGCGTTCGGTGACCTAAAAGTCTTGAGAGGTGTTTCACTCGACCTGGACAAAGGAGAAACCAAGGTCCTCATCGGTCCAAGTGGAACCGGAAAAAGTACTTTACTGAGATGTATAAATCAGCTTACGCCTCCAGATCAAGGGGAAGTTTGGTTAGATGGAGTGGAGATAACTGACAAGTCCGTAGATATAAACAAGTATAGGCAGGATATAGGCTTTGTATTTCAACATTTTAACCTTTTCAACCACCTCACAGCCCTTCGGAACGTCAGTATCGGATTGGAGAAAGTTAGAGGTGTAGAAAAAGAAAAAGCCAAAGAAAGAGCGTCGGAAGAACTGAAGAGAGTAGGCCTATCAGATAAAGCCGAGCAGTACCCGGCAGAACTCTCCGGTGGACAAAAACAGAGAGTCGGTATCGCAAGAGCACTTGCTATGGATCCTAAAGTGATGCTGTTCGACGAGCCTACTTCTGCTCTAGACCCCGAATTGATCGGAGAAGTATTAGAAGTGATGAAAGGGTTGGCCGGAGAGATAAGTATGTTGGTCGTTACCCACGAGATGGGATTCGCAAGTAGCGTAGCCAACGAAATAATATTTTTAGAGAACGGTGTCGTGGTCGAAAAGGGAACTCCAAAGAAATTTTTTGAAGATCCTGATAACGAAAGGACGAAGGAATTCCTCAGCAAGATCGCAACCCTGTATGGAGATTCGGGTGATTGATAGATGAGTACGTGGGAATTCTTTGTAGAGATATTACCTGAAATCATGCGAGGTTTCTCGGTCACCTTGAGCCTTACGGGATTAGCTCTATTGATCGGTTTCGGTTTCGGAATCATGCTAGCTCTGGGAAGAGCATTTGGTAACTGGCTCGTTCGAGGTCTTTGTATAGGTTATATCGAGGCGATACGAGGAACTCCTATGTTGGTTCAAGTATTTATCATATATTTCGCTATTCCGGGGGCCTGGCCACCTGCTTACTGGGCTGCTGTGCTAGGTTTTTCGATCAACAGTTCGGCATATCAAGCCGAGTATTTTCGAGGAGCTTTCCAGTCAATCGAGTCCGGCCAGATGATAGCTGGTAGAACCATGGGTATGACAAAACTTCAAACTATCAAAAATATAATACTCCCTCAAGGGTTGAGAATGGCGATACCAGCGTGGTCTAATGAGGTCATATACCTTCTGAAATACACTTCCTTAGCTTATATCATCTTAGTACCAGAGTTGACTAGAGTAGGGAGGCTTATAGCCACTGAAACCGCCCGTTACATGGAAGTCTTCATAATAATCGCTGTCGTCTATCTTGTAGCTACGATCGTAATAACGGACATAATAGATAGATTCGAGAAAAAAGTTCGAATACCCGGTCTAGGCGCTCAAGAAGCCGAAACTTCCCAGAGAAATGTTTGGTGAGTAATCCATCGACTTCTTCTGAAAAAGTTAATATGTTTCTAAGCATTGATTATTCTGGTATATAATGAATATTGAGATACCGTACGCCGGCGAGAAGGTTAAAGTGGACATCGACGATGATAGAGTCAATGCGGTACTTTATCCGAACGAAGTGGAAAAGAGAAACGAAGAAGAAGTGATCGTCAGAGCACTTGAGAATCCGATCAAGAAACCAAGCTTTTCTGAATTCATCGAGGACGGAACAATGTTCATAGTCAACGATGCAACAAGACCTACTCCTACGGCTCGTGTATTGAACATAATTAAAGAGGAGATAAAGGAATATAAGGTGGAATTCATCGTAGCTACTGGTTCACACCGTGAGCCAACAGAAGATGAATACGAACATATCTTTGGCGATCTGTATGAAACTGATAAGGAAAATATCCATTATCACGACGCAAAAAATGACGAGATGGTAGATCATGGTAAAACAGAGCGAGGTACACCAATCGAGTTCAATAAAAAAGTAGTCGAAGCTGAGAAAGTTTTAGCGATAAATACTGTGGAGCCCCACTACTTTGCTGGATTCACAGGCGGTAGAAAATCGTTTCTCCCCGGAATCGCTTCCTATGAAACTATCACAGCGAATCACGAATTCGCCCTTGAGAAGGAAGCTAGAACATTGAATTTAGAAGGAAACCCAGTCCACGAAGATATGATCGAGGCATTCGATATGTTCGACGGAGATGTTTTTGCGCTCAATATGACTCTAGATAAAGACGGAGATGTCCACAGCGCGACCGCCGGCGATATGAAAGAATCTTTTCTCAATGAAACTGAAGTCGCTAAAGAACTGTTCGGAGTCTCTATAGATGAAAAGTCGGAGGTCGTCGTGACTGCGGCACACCCGATCGATGTTGATCTCTATCAAAGTCATAAAGCGCTTGAGAACGGTAAGCTCGCTCTTGAAGAGGGAGGTATAATCATACTAGTTTCTGCCTGCCCAGAAGGTATCGGACCTAGAAATTTTTACGATCTGATGGCATCAATGGATGATCCGGAAAAGGTGATGAACAAGATAGAGGACGAGTACAAGCTGGGTTACCACAAAGCGGCTAAGGTTGTAGACTTATGCGAGGATTCTTCCGTTTGGTGCGTATCCGAGCTGGAGGAAGATACGACAGAAAAAGCTTTCATACAATCTAAAGAGAGTATCCAGAAAGCGATCGACGAGGCTCTACCAACCACTGAAGGCAAAGTTACATTTCTAGTAGAAGGTGGTATGGTCGTACCTATCATCGAGGACGGATAAGAAGATAAGAGAATAGAAAAAAAAAGGTTTTTTGAGCCGCGTTCAGTACGGCAAACTGTCGTGATCTTTCAAGTACTCCTCTTCAGTTTTTTCTCGAAGTTCTGTTCTCCTTATCTTACCGCTGATCGTCTTGGGGAGTTCTTCTACAAAGTCGATCTCTCTCGGATATTTGTACGGTGCGGTCACTTCCTTCACGTGATCCTGTAATTCTTTGACAAGTTCTTCGCTTGGATCGTATTCGTCATTCAGTATTATGTAAGCTTTCACTATTTTACCTCGAACCTCATGTGGGGCACCGATCACTGCGGGTTCTTGAACAGCAGGATGTTCCTGCAGAGCGCTCTCGACTTCGAACGGTCCGATCCTATAACCAGAGGCTTTTATCACGTCGTCTGCTCTTCCGACGAACCAGAAGTAACTGTCTTCGTCTTTGTAAGCTCTGTCGCCGGTGTAATACCATCCATGTTCGAATACACTAGCTGTTTTATCTTCGTCCTTCCAATACTCTTTGAAGAGACCCGGCGGTCTCTCTTTGGCCACCTTTAGCGCGATATGACCCGTTTCACCGGTCGGTACTTTCTCGCCGTTATCGTCTATGATATCGACTTCGTGTCCCGGTGTTGGTTTCCCCATAGAACCGGGTTTGACTTCCATTGTCGGATAGTTCGCTACCAAAGCGACTGATTCGGTCTGACCGTAATAATCGTATATTCTCAGTCCGGTGTATTCTTCCCATTTATCTATAACGTCCGGGTTCAAAGGTTCCCCCGCACTCAAGCAGTGCCTAAGAGAACTAAGATCGTAGTTCTCGACATCCTCGTTGATCATCATCTTATAGATCGTGGGGGGCACGCAGAAAGTCGTAACCTCATAATCCTGCAGTATCTTCAGAGCTTTCTTTGGATCGAACTTACCGGTGATGTTCTGTTGAACGACCGTCGCTCCGACTATCCACTGGCCGAAAAGTTTACCCCATACTGCCTTCGCCCATCCGTTGTCTGCTATAGTCCAATTTATATCGTCTTTTCTGAGGTCCTGAACGAATCTAGCCGTGACCTCGTGACCCAACGGATAGGAATGAGTGTGAAGAACCATCTTAGGTTTGCCGGTAGTTCCGGAAGTGAAGTATATGAGCATGGGATCGTCACTCTTCGTTTTTTCCACTTCTTCCCTGTCTAGTTCGGCCGAAGCGTCTTTCATCAAATCTTCGAATTTATCCCATCCATCTTTCTCTTCTTCAGCTTTCACGAGGATGTAATTTTCAAGAGAACTCAATTCATCTTCCTCTTTCACTTTTTCGACTTTTTCATGGTTAGACCAGTCCGTTACTATTGTACTGGCTTCCGATCTATTGACTCTGTACTTTATATCTTCAGATACTGCGAGATTGGGAGTCGGGATGGGGATAACACCTATCTTTATCATACCAAGGACTGCGAAATACCATTCAGGGATCCTATGGATGAGGACCATGGCTCTATCTCCCTTTTCCATCCCCATCTCTTTTAGTACGTTAGCGAATCTGTTGGATTTCTCCTTTAAATCTTTGAAAGTGTGCTGTTTAGCGTTTTCACCAGAATTATCTATTGATATCAGTGCGTTCTTGTCGGGAGTCTCTTCAGCCCTTTGGTCCACTTCGTTGAAAGCAAAATTGTAGTATTCAGGAACATCCCATTCGAACTCTTCTCTCACTTTATCGTAATCGTACATGTTATGTTCTTCAGACATATTAATCGGCGCATTAACTATACTGAAAATAGATAAATCTTTCCCATCAACAATCAAATATGTAGATGATAATGGTGGGGATACTGGACGTTTATATAGGACCTGTTATCCCATCAAAAATGAACCCCAAAACATGTAGTTATACTAACCCAAAAACCACGACAACCATTATATACAGCTTTATCTATACAATCCGATAGGATCGTAAAAGTGACCATATATCAAAAAGGTGGAATAATATGAGTGAAGCGGTTATAGTATCGGCGGTAAGGACCCCTCAAGGAAAGTTCGGAAGTGCACTAAAGGGTGTAAGCGCAGTAGAGTTGGGCAGCACAGCTATAGAAGGGCTATTCGACAAATTAGGAGCTAGGCCATCTATATCTGATATAGCAAGACAGTCTAGACCTAGCAAATTCAGTGAAGTAGAGAAATGTCCTGTTGAGGAGGAATACGCCGAATGGGATAAAAGTCTTCCCGCTTTAAATGTAGATGAAGTGATAATGGGTAACGTTTTGCAAGGAGGGCAAAGTCAGAATCCTGCCCGTCAGGCCTCGATAAGAGCTGGGATTCCAAAAGAAGTTCCTTCCTTCACAGTAAATAAGGTGTGCGCTTCAGGCATGAAGGCTGTCACACTCGCAGCTGAAAAAATTAAAAATGGGGATGCGGATGCGGTAGTTGCAGGTGGATTCGAAAGCATGACTGAAGCCCCTTATATACTTCCAAATAACCGGTGGGGGGAATCTATGGCTTTGAGTTCAGAGAGCGAGATAAAAGACATGATGGTTTTAGACGGACTTTACGAGATATTTTATGATTACCATATGGGGATGACCGCTGAAAATCTTGCAGAAGCTTACGACATCTCTAGGGAGGAACAGGAGAGACTGAGTGTAGAAAGCCACAACAGAGCGATTAGAGCCATCAAAAAAGGTCTCTTCGAGGAAGAGATAGTGCACGTTGAAGTAGATGGTGAGATGGTGAGAGAGGATGAAGCGCCTAGAGAGACCAGTCTTGAAGCAGTAAAGAAACTCCCACCTGTCTTCAAAGAAGACGGCACTGTAACAGCAGCTACTTCTTCCGGTGTTTCTGATGGCGCTGCCGCTTTATTTATCACTTCTAATGAGTTCGCCAAAGAGAATGATCTGAATATAATGGGTCGCATAAGAGACTACGCCTCAGGAGGCGTAGATCCCCAATATATGGGTCTAGGACCGGTTCCTGCCACCAAGAAAGTACTGGCTAAAACTGGTATTGATAAAAAGGATATAGACATCATAGAGGAGAACGAGGCTTTCGCCTCTCAGGTCTTAGCATGTATGGAGGAACTAGACACGCCGAAGTACGGTATAGGTATGAACGAGGAAGGAAGCGAGAAAGTCAACCCACTCGGCTCCGGTATATCTCTAGGCCATCCGATAGGTTGTACTGGCGCCAGGATTATCGTCACTATGATACATGAGATGGAAAGAAAGGATCTCAGTAAAGGACTCAGCACGCTTTGCATCGGCGGCGGGATGGGTATGGCCACCATAGTAGAAAGGTAATTAAACCATTTCACCCCTCTATTTATCCATCTTGGGCCAATACTCTTATAAACTATGATAATTTCCTGATTATGTCAGGAGGTGTATGTTATGGAAATGGAAAATATAGAAAAAATAGGTGTTTTAGGTGCAGGGACGATGGGCCAAGGCATAGCCCAAGTTGCTGCTGAGAACGGTTTTGAAGTGATTATAAGAGATATAGAAGAGGAGTTGCTCGAAAAAGGCCAAAAATCTATAGAGAACTCATTGAAGAAACAGGTAAAGAAGGACAAAATGGCCCAAGACGAAATGGAGGATATATTAGAGAGGATAGAAACTACACTAGCTCTTGATGATCTTGAAGATTGCGATATCATAATCGAGGCTGTTATCGAGGAGGTAGAGATCAAAAAGGAGGTTTTCAGAGAATTAGACGAGATATGTGACGAAGAAACCATCTTTGCAAGTAACACTTCTACAATACCTATCACCGAATTGGCTTCAGCTACCGATAGACAAAAAAAGTTCATAGGGATGCACTTTTTCAACCCGGTACCTATCATGAGTTTGGTCGAAGTTATCAACGGTCTAAAAACGGATGAAAACACTCAAGAGACAGTGATGTCATTGGCTAGAGAGATGGGGAAAGAACCCGTGAAAGTAGAAGATTCGCCCGGTTTCGCGGTCAACAGGATGCTCATACCGATGATAAATGAGGCTGTTTTTGCCCTGCACGAAGGTGTTGCTTCCAAAGAAGATATAGACAAGGTCATGAAGATGGGAGCCAATCACCCGATGGGTCCGTTAGAATTGGCGGATATGATCGGACTCGACGTTGTCCTCGAGATCATGGAAGTCTTGGAAGCGGAGATGGGCGACCCAAAGTACAGACCTTGTCCTTTGCTCAGAAAGATGGTAAGAGCAGATAAACTGGGCAGGAAGACCGAAGAAGGTTTCTACGACTACAGCCGAAGGTGATCTCCTTGATAGAAATAGATATAGATGGCGGGATCGCTGTTTTCAAATTCGATAATCCACCGATGAATGCGATCTGCAAGGAGATGCTCAATGAAATCGAAGACGGGCTAGAGGATTTTCTTGAAGAAGAAATAAGAGCTGCTATATTGATCGGAGAAGGTGACGCTTTCATAGCTGGGGCCGATATAAAAGAGATGAAGGACATGAATCCAGAGGAGGCAAGGTATTTCTCTAGGAAGGGACAGAAGCTTTTCAATAAACTCAGAAAAGCTCCTTTCCCGGTGATCGGAGCCGTAAACGGTTACGCTCTCGGCGGCGGACTTGAATTGGCATTGAACTGTGACTTTTTGATCGCCTCGGAGAAAGCTGTTTTCGGGCAGCCGGAAGTCGGACTAGGTGTTATACCAGGATTTGGAGGAACACACAACCTTGTTGAATTGATAGGCCCCGCAAAAGCGAAAGAACTCATCTTCACCGGTAAAAGGATAGATTCAGAAAAAGCCTTAGATTGGGGGATAGTGAACGAAGTAGTCCCTGAGGATGAATTGATGGAGGAAGCACGTAGCATCGCTGAAAAAATAGGGGAGAACAGCCCTGTAGCTGTAGCTAAAGCGAAACAAGCGATCAACCGAAGCATGGATAAATCTAGAGAAGCTGCCCTCAGAACCGAAAGTGACAGATTTGAGGAATGTTTTAAGTCCGGCGATAGTAAAGAAGGTATGGAGGCTTTCCTGGAAAAAAGAGAACCAGAGTTCTGATTTATAAAACCCCTTTTTCTTTATTTTAAGGTCCTTTATTGGATCCTATTTTGAATATGATCTAGCAGTAAGTAGAGATATCTTTTTTGTAGATTGTGTCTCACAAAGCATTAAAAAGATTTTTTAAGGAGGTATTTGCATCAAGATGAAAGCGGTCGATATATGATGGATGCATCTAGGTCAGGAGTGACTAGAACTTATCATCGCATCAAAGATATCTTCGTA
Organism: Thermoplasmata archaeon; assembly: GCA_046540335.1. GTDB lineage: Archaea > Thermoplasmatota > Thermoplasmata > Halarchaeoplasmatales > Halarchaeoplasmataceae > Natronoplasma. Next base: position 9,623 of record JBKHFH010000019.1, read on the forward strand.
AAGAGCAAAGAAGACAGGAGAGAGGAGATTCTAGAGGGATCCATAATCAAGACACTTCTGATACTAGCGATACCTGTGATGGTATCTAGCGCTCTACATACCGCATTCAACATAGTAGACACTTTTTGGCTGGGTCAACTTGGAGCAGCGGAGGTCGGAGCGCCAACCGCTGCATGGCCTGTAATATTCTCTTTTCTAGCGATCGGTATGGGGTTTTCGACAGCTGGGGTTTCTTTAGTATCTCAGCATACGGGAGCTGGAGGAGATAAAGAGGCTAATGAAGCTGCTGGTCAAGTGTTCACTTTTATAATGATCATAGGGGTTGTATCCGGAGCAGCTGGGTTTATTCTTGCTCCATGGATATTGACTTTAGTCGGGACTCCTTCCGACGTATTTCCTCTGGCTCTAATTTACCTAAGGATTGTTCTTTTAAGCATGCCTTTTGTTTTTGCCTACATATCATTTCGCTTTCTATTGAGAGGAATTGGTGATATGGTTACTCCGATGTTGATAAGAGCAGTATTGGTAGTATTTAATTTGATATTAGATCCTATATTGATATTTGGGATAGGTCCGGTCCCCGAGCTTGGGGTGACTGGAGCAGCCTTAGCTACAGCTACGGCGAGAATCATATCTGCAATGGTAGGGATGTATCTTCTTTTCAATGGTAAAGTCCAGATTAAATTATCCGTGCGTAATTTAGGATTAAAATTGAGATGGGTAAAACAGATAGTCACTATCGGTGGACCAGCCACCCTAGCTCGGGCAGGCAGTGCGGTTGGATTCGTTGTCATGTTCTCTATAGTTGCAGTTTTTGGAAAGAAACCCGTAGCCGCTTATGGGATAGGTAGAAGAGTGACCCACGTGATAACTTTTGCAACGTGGGGGTTCGCCGCAGCGTCGATGACGATGGTTGGACAAAATGTTGGGGCCGATCAAACAGAACGAGCTGAAAATATAGTAAAGAAAGCGGTAATTGTTGGTTTTACCATAATGTTTACAATGGCAACGATCCTAGTTCTGTTAAGGTCCCCAGTGATCGGTGCTTTCATCGATGATACCGCTGTAATTGAAGAAGGCTCAAGATACTTGTTGATATTCGCTCTTACTATCCCGTTCTTTGGAATTTACAGGATCTTTGATTCTACATTTAGAGGAACTGGTCATACTGTTCCAGCTATGGGTCTATCTATTTTTAGAATATGGGCACTTCGTATATTCGTCTCTGCATTACTAGCCCTATCAGCTATATCTTTGGGAGCTTACACTATCAATATCGGTTTTGATCTAGGTGTGACCGGTGTTTGGTACGGTATGGCCGCTAGCAATTTGATCATAGCCGGGCTTTCATACATTTATTTCTTGACTGGCAGATGGAAGGAAAAAACAATCAAAACTGACCAGTAGATTGATGGTATCAGATCTAAAAATGAATAATTTCATATAATAGATAAATTCGGACCTCCTTCTAAATTAAGTCTGTCTTTTTTAAATATAAAATTAAAAATAAGTTAAGAGATCGCCACTGGTAGGTTGGATAGAGTAGACCCTACCCGGCAAAGAGAGTCTCGGGGGGGTCGAGTCCCTCAGAACAAGGACCCGAGCCCTTCTGCTGCTTCTTCCTTCTCTTTTTCTTCGTCTCTTTCTTCTTCCTCTTCTTCAGCTTCTTCTTCCTCTTCTTCTTCGGCCTCTTCGGCGGGTTCGGGTGCTGCAGTTCCACCACTAGGCATGGCGAAGCCTTCTTCGATAGCTTCGTCTATATCAACGTCTTCTAAACTTGCGGTGAGTGCCTTTACTCTTGCATCGTCGACTTCGATTCCTGCAGCTTCCAGGACATCGGTTATTCCTTCTTCTGTTATTTCCTTACCTGCCGAATGAAGCAGCATAGCGCTGTACACGTATTCCATATTTTATACCTCCTTTAAATAGTATATCTCAATCATCTTCTTGAGCCTGATCTTGTTGATCTTCTTCTTCATCTATATCCTCTTCAGTTCCGTCCACATCCTCTTGCTCTTCCTCGATACCAAGTTTCTCTTTGAGTTCGCTATCGAGGGCATCGGCTTCCAATTCAGATGCCAATGCCATCATGTTATTAGTCACTTGTGAAAGTATTGGGACGATGGTCTCTTCATTGATTATGTCCGCATTGTATGCGAGGCTCATCGCATCAGTGCTTGACTTGGATACCAAGGTGGTTATGTTTTCTTTGGTCGGATACGAGATCGATACTGATAATGCAAATGATGAGGCAGCTGAGTCCTTGATATCTTGAAGGAACTCTTCAGGATCGATATCTAAGTCTTCTCTCTCATAGAGTATCCCGTCTTCGTAAACAGTTCTAAGATCTAAACCAACTGTGATAGGATTTATCTCTAGTCTACTCAACATGTTCGCCAGTTGTGAATCAATGGTTTCTCCTGCTTCCACTACAGTTTTGGTCTGGTTTATAACAACGCTTCCACTTTTGATCGATGCCGGGATACCAGCATTCTGAAGGTCCCCTACTATCGGACCGGGTTTAAATGGGGTATCTCCTTCCTCGACAACCACATCTTCAGGGGCTGTCTCTCCACCACTAGCTGGAGCTTTCGTCTTTGTATCTTCCATCCGATTGAATAATTTGAACGGATTGAGGTCTGTGGTTACCAATGCGATCTGACCTTCTATGAATTCCTCGATATCTTCTAAGCTCTCTCTCTCTTCCTTAGCCTCTTCTATAGCTTTTTCGATAAACGTATTTTTTGAAGACCTTATGGTTACAAACTCTCTCAATTTTGCTCTCATCTGCTGCATCTGTCTAGCCGGTATACCTTCTATGTTGACAACACCTATAACCGGTGAAGATTTTAACATCTCTGTCAGTTCGTTGACTTCTTCTTTTTTCCAACTAGGAACATCTTCGCTCATCTTATATCCCTCACATGATCCTTATAGCGGGGCCCATGGTTGTTTTCACGTAAACACTGTCTATGTTGATCTCTCTTCTCTCCAGATTCTGGATTATCCTTCTCATCACTGTGTCTATATTGTCAGCGATCTCTTCCTCGTCAAGTCTTTCTGTCCCGACCGGTGCGTGGAAAGTCCTTCGATCACCAGATCTGACGTGGACCGTACCTTTCAGTGATTTCACAACTTCTTCTATGTCTTCGTCTGGCGTGATAGGGTTGGGCATCTTACCCTGAGGTCCAAGAATTGAACCCAATTCCCTACCTATCACGGGCATGATAGATGGTTCGGCGATGAAGAACTGATTTTCTTCGGCGATTTTTCTAGCTTCTCTTTTATCATCAGATAGGTCTTCGATCTCTTCCGGTTCTATCACTGTATCAGCGACATCCCTAGCCTGAAGAGCAAGTTCACCGCTACCGAAAACACCTACTTTTATCTCCTTCCCTCGGCCGTGTGGTAGAACGATCTCTTCATCGATCCTGTTTTCAGGCTGAGAAAGATCTATATCTCTAAGATTGATAGCTAGCTCTACGCTTTCATCGAAATTTCTATCTGGAGATTCCTCCAGAGCTCTCTTAACTCCTTCAAGTGTCTCGTCATCTGCCACGTTAATACCTCCTGTAGTGATCGCGGTCCCTGAGACAAAGCTCAAGAAGTAGACCTCCTACAGGTCTGTCAATTCACAACTCCGGTTGTTATATAAAAGTTTTGGAGCATGATAGATTACCGGTTTCTATTAAGTGGGTACGATCGAGATATCGAAAAGCACGCTATGGAAAGTAATAAATACTCCCCCTCTTTAAGAATCATAACGAGCAACTGACGGCCACAGCGGTGGGGAAACACCCGGTCCCATTCCGAACCCGGAAGTTAAGTCCACCAGCGTGCTCTGTGGTACTGTGGTGCGCGAGCCCACGGGAAGCTTAGGTCCCATAGTGTGGACCCTTGGAACGACGGCTTAGGTCAGGAGTCTTGTTCCCTTCGGGGAAGAAGATAAACCTGGCTGTTTAAAGGTCACCGTTCCCCGGCCCGCTGTCAGTTGCTCACCTTAATTTTCTGATGATATATAGATGCACAGTTCAAAAACTGCAAAATATTTCTTCTCGATAAAAATTGAAAAGAATATAGAAAAACTCTGCAGTGAAAGAAAAAATTGATTATCTGAATTTACAAAAAGAGTAAAAGATTTTCTTTATCTCAACTTTTGATAACACCGTGACCGATCAGATGCCACTTACCTTTGATCCTTCTACTTATGGCGATCCTTTCTCCTTCTTCGGCACATACTGACCTCTTCAAACGCACCTCGGCCTCGTCTTCACGGGCGGACGTTACTACTCCGACAGTCGTTGAAGAACCGACGGTCAGCATGAGGGGTTCCCTCGTCTTTATCTTTTCGACGTTTTTCTCGTCCTCCATCCCCACTACCTTATCGAATAGATTTACGTCCATAACGAAGTCATCTTTTATAGGAGGCAGCTCACCTGGATAACCGGCCAATCTTCCAGACAGTGAATCCGATTTTGTTATGCTGGGATCTAACGTCGTTCCGACTCCGATAAGACCGCCTGGGCTGGCTTTTTCCAATTTCAATTCTCCTGAACTCAGAGTCTCGACGGAAGTGGTCAATTCTTCCCAAGCTTTTTCACCTCCTTCCTCCAGCTCTATGCCAGGCCTAATTTCTATTTCGTCTCCTTCCTCGAAGGTCCCCTGTATCAAAGATCCTCCGATCACACCTCCTTTCAGGTCAGAGATGGGTGTCCCGGGTTTATTTATATCGAACGACCTTGCGATCGGCAATTTTGGAGAGCGATCTAGATCTCTTTCTGGAGTCTTTATCTCTTTCTGAATAGCTTCTATCAGTATATTTATGTTGACATCGTGATGTGCTGAGACTGGGATTATGGGAGCGTCCTCCGCGACAGTACCTTCTATGAAATCTTTTATCTCCTGATAATTTTCTCGAGCTCTCTCTGTGCTCACTAGATCTATCTTATTTTGTACTATTATGATGTTTTCTACCCCCGAAATATCCAATCCCATCAGATGTTCTCTAGTCTGGGGTTGGGGGCATTTTTCATTGGCCGCGATAACTAGGATCGATCCATCCATTATAGAAGCGCCGGTCAACATCGTAGCCATCAAAGTTTCGTGGCCGGGTGAATCGACAAAAGATACGGCTCTTTGGAATTCAGCCTCACCGCCACACGTTCGACATTCCTTATCCGGGGTATAGGCTTCCTCGTCCTCACACTCAGGACACTTGTAAAAAGCGACATCAGCGTAACCAAGCCTTATACTTATACCTCTTTTAGTTTCTTCAGAGTGCCTATCTGTCCATTCACCGCTCAGAGCCTCTGTTAGAGTGGTTTTACCATGATCAACATGGCCGACCATACCTATATTTACTTCTGGTTGCTCGGGTACGCTCATCGGTTATTCTCCTTCTTTTTCTTCTTCTAACAATTCAGGTATCTCCTTCGGACCGGATTCGATCACTTTCATGTTCAATTGATTCAGCTGATCGGAGACTGTATTTCCTCGCAAAGACTTTTTCCTTTTGACACCGCCGGACTGCGATCTGAAACCGACGCCACCTTTTCCTAGGACTTTTTTTCTTCCCGTTCCTGGTATACTCTTTTTCATCGGAAATCCATCTATATCGCTTCCACCAGTTATCTCTAGTTTATAACCAGGGAGACCTACGAATATACCATCCACCTCTCCGCCGATCTGCTTACCGATCAACCTGTTAGCGTGCTGTCCTTCTACCTTCTTTTGAAAGCTATCTCCAGTTTTGGGATTTGAGATAACCACTTCAAACTCTGCCATATTGATAACACTCCGAAGTTTCTCTTCTCCCATTAGATTCTTCTACTATAAAACTTTGATGGCCATCGATATCTAATTTAAAGTTAACATTTAACGTAAAAATGTTGAGTTTAGCTTTGTTTCTCATAATTCTTTTTTTCTAGATTTGTTTTTTTCTGAACAAGTATCAAGAACTATATAATCCGGATAAGAGGTAAAAAAATTTAAATAACATACATCTCTACCGGTGCATAAGAGGTGGCTGGATGGAAGAAACACTCGCTTCGATCGAAATAATCAAAGAAAACGACTCCTACAAAGCAAAAATTCAGAGCGGTGTAGGAAGATATGTGGAATATGAAAATGACGACTTTGAGAACTTGCTCCAACAGGTGTACGAGGACATCCAAGAAGAATTTGGCACGACCATATAGGAGAGACCGGAAACTATAATTAGAACACAGAAATAACGAAAAATGAAGTGATCGATATGGCCAATGTGGAAAACGAAGAGGAGTATGAAGAAATACTCTCCAATTATTACGAAGACAGAGGTGTGAGTTCTCTAATCACATTAGATATTGATACAAAAAAATCAGACAGAATAGCCAATGAGATCTCGAAGTTCAAAAATGTAGAGGATGTACTTTTGGTCACTGGAGATGTTGATTTCATCATCAAGGCAAGATTCCGAGATTACGATCATATGAAAGAATTCCTCACAGAGGAAATCTCAAATCTGGATGGAGTAGATGACGTAACTTCTCTTATGATAGTCACCGCTTACAAGGAAAGGGGTAGATTCATCGAGGCTGAAGAGCTAGAAGAAACTGAAGCCTAATTTATCTGATCCATCTCCCAATCTTCCCAATCTTTTTTTTCCATAGCTATTTTGAATTCCTCCGGAGTCAATAGTACCGTATCGAAACTATCGGCGTCGTCTAAAACGATTCTGGGACAGGCTGTATTCACAACACAATCTAAGTTCAGATCATCTATAGCTCTTTTATCTATTTCCTCAAGTTCTATCATAACCATATCTTTACCGCTCTCTTTGCCCATTTTCTGAAGTTGTTCAGCAGTTTTCATCCTTTCCTGACCTATTTTTCTAGACACTATGATACCCACTGTTGAAGCTTCTCGGCATAGAGATATAGCGGCGAATCTCTTTCTCAAGAGAGTTTCTCTCTCTTCTTTCCCGATCACGTCTACTTTTTTCGTAGAGGGGTTGTACATCACTACATCCTCATCAAGTGCGAAAGAAAGCCCTATAGGATGAAATCTACCTGTACCGATATAAAGATGAGTATCGGCATCTTTCTCTACAGCGGTATAATTACATCCCAATACCTGTCCAGGATGTTTCATTCTATTATCACCTTCTCCAATGACGGTCTCATGGCCTTTCCTAGAAATCCTATCCGCCATCTTTTCAAACTGATATAGGTGCTGTACCGGAGCATACAGAGCAACTTTCCCCTCTAACTTCTCGAATAATTCTTCTGGTGAGCCTTCAAATCTAACACTTTTACCAGGTAGATATATGATATCATAATCTACATCTAGATTAGGGATCTCAGAGTGGCCCACGTGAAGAAGTGCATCATTATCTCCTATATCTGAAGGGAGATCACAGGCTCCATAACACGATCCTCCCCAGATAGAGACATCCTGCTCGAATTGTTCTCTGAATTTTTCAGCTTTGTGTCTAAGACCGTCAGGTAATTGGAGTAGGATTTTCTCCGCCCCGGTCTTTTCGAGTTCGGACCTCGCCCTTTTAATATCAAATTCATAGCTGCCTATCTTCATCCTCTAACACCTCGTCTAATACACCCACAGCCTTCTCTATCGAACTCTCCGTCACATGCGGCATCACGACGAAACGAAGACCAGGAGGTTGTACGGTCCTTGATATATACCAGTCTCTCTCCTCACATCTCTTCACAATTTTCTCAGGTTCATCGTGGTGGAAAGATGCTATATTCATCGAAGGGTCAATTATTTTTTCAAAGCCGATCTCTTCCATCTTATCTACCAAATACTCGGTTTTATCCATGCAATCCGAAATGACGTCTATATAACCTTCTACCCCTAGTGAATTCATGGTCGCCCAAAAGGCAGGGATCGAAGCACTAGCTCTAGTGCCTCTCAGACTCCGCTGATCCTTTCCTGTCAGGTAAGGAGAATCGACTTTAATCTCCTTTTCACCGTTTGAATAAAACAATCCTAGAGGTACTGGAGACATACCCATCTTGTGTGGATCCAAAGAGATCGAATCTATACCCATGCTTCCGCAATCTATTGAAGTTACATCGCGCCCAATCTTATCCAAAAACGGTACCACAAATCCACCGAAGGCCGCATCAACATGAAAATGTATATCGCCGGATATCTCCACTATTTCATCGATAGGGTCCATCGCGCCGTGCTCAGTAGTTCCCGCTATCCCCACCACAGCGGCCGTTTCCCCATCGATCTTTTCCTCCATATCTTGGAGATCGACCCTGAAGTCTTCATCGAGCGATACGTACTCTGGCTTCATATCGAGTAATGAACAGGCTTTTTTGAAGGAAAAATGGGCGCTCTCCGGCAGTACTACCTTGCGTCTACCCGATGATTCTCTCGCTCTCCATAGAGCTAGAATATTACCTTCAGTTCCACCACCAACAGAAAGCCCCTCCATCCTTTCAGCACATATCAACTCGGCAACTGCCTGATGGACTTTTTCTTCTATTTTTTTGGTACCAGGGTAAAGACCCGGATTACCCAGATTTGCCTCGATGAAATCCGCATAGATCTCTCTGGCCAAATCTAAAGACTCGGTGCACATCGAACCCAGGATCCTGCCAGATGAAAAATCAAAATCTTTCTCTCTAAAATTTTTCAATTCCTTTTTGATTTTCTTCTCATCTTTTCCTTTGATCGGTATACCGGAGTTCAACAAAACACCTCTATTCTCTAAACCTTTCTGTCCAAACGCTTTATCTTTTTGTGTACATATCTCATCGAGATAACAGCGAAGCCGACCGCTAACAGCGGGGCAAAGAGCGAAATATCACCTGCAACGATCAGTTCCAACGAGGCCAGAAAGTTAAAAGCCCCGTGCATCGCGACCGCTACTAGATAATAGGGTATGAATAAATGTTTTCCCTCAAATCTTCCTCTGGTTATACCATACCCGGCCATCGCGCTGGCACTACCGTGAAGAAGGGTGCTGGAGATGCTTCTCAATACCACTATGGTTACGAAGGCGGCTCCGAATCCTTCAGCACTGTAGGTCGAACCCTCATAGAGGAGGTTCTCTGTTGCAGCGAATCCGAGACCACAGGCGCCCCCAAAGACCAAACCAGACTCTACATCGGTCAGGGAGTTTTTCACTGAGAAGACACCGAGAACTTTTGTTAATTCCTCAACGAAAGGTGCTATCACAGCGACCACTAAAAGACTGAATATGGTCTCATCGGCTAAAAACTCATACTCACGCTGCAACTGTGGTGCAGATATCACCCCTACAAAGATATAAGATAACAATAAAGCGAACAATACCGAAAGACCAGCACCCCAACTGAAAGTCTTTAAAAGGTGAGACCACTTTTTTTTGCCGTGCTTTTCAGCGTTCCTCATCCAGACTAAGTATATCAAAGAAGGTATGAAAGCCGATAAGATCAATACGGTTACTGTAAGCAGAAGTTCCTGGTTCATACAGCTCAATAAAGAGATACGGAATAAATAAATTTTCTCTTATCTTCTACTCTCTGACGTTATCATTTATCCAATCTAAGTATTCTTTGCTACCTTCTACGACGGGCAACGCTACTATCTCAGGATTTTCATAGCTGTGTATCTCCTCGATCTCACTCTCAACAGAATCAAAAATAGTCCTTTTGGTCGTCACAAAACACATCCATTCCTCACTGACGGTCACTTCGCCGCCCCATGAGTAAGTACTTTTTATCGGACCGTATACCTGTACACAGGCGGCGAGCTCTCGCTCCACTAACGTTTTAGATATCTCTTCAGCCTCCTCCTCGGTTTCCGTAGTGGTCAACACCATGATATATTCTCGATCCATATCTACCGCCTCTAACAAAACCTTCATGATATTTCATAACTGGTCGAATAACTTTTCAGCATCTTTGACAGCTTCCAAAACGTCTTCATCGACCTCAGTCTTTTTCATCTCTAGTATCTCTTCCCTTATGCTTTTCCGATCGATACCTTCCTCGCACCGAGTGGTCAGATCTGCTAGTGTTCTTATAGACCTAGCCTTAACCCACTTATCATTGTCACTCAATCTGTCTCGAAGCGCTTTAAAAAGGTGTTTTCTAGTCTTCTTGGTCAGATCAGAAGGGTCGAGACTCATCAAAGCTTCGGCGGCCTTCTGTCTTATTTTCCAGCCCTCAGAATCTAACAGATCTATGACTCTATCGGCATAATTGGAAAAACCGGCTTTTGTCATCGAAACTGAGACGAATATCTTTTTATCTTCAGATAAGGAGTCCATCTCACCCTCTAACTCCCCCAATATATTTTCGGACAGAGCTGAAAGTGAGTCAGAGAGAGACCACAAAACTCTTGGATTGTTTTCATATTCTAAAAATTCCAAAAGTATTTCGGCTGACTTTTGACTGTTTATTTTCTCCAGCGCTTCTGCCGCGGCTATCCTAACGCCCGGCTCCTCGCTTTCGATCTTGTCCTCTATATGATGGATGACTTCATCTCCGTTTATCGTGCCGAGCGCCCTCAAAGCAGCTTCCACCACATAACTGTTCTTATCTTCTAACCTTTCTATGAGGTACTCTATATGACTCTCACCGTTTTTTTCACCGATCAACTTAACGGTCTCCTCTCTTATCCTCCAACTATCATCTTTAAGCGCCTCTACTAGGACATCTATCGTCTCTTCGCTATCGATATCTCCAAGACCATTAATAGCGATCTCTCTGACTTCCTGGCTGCCACCATAATAGAGGTCCTTCAAAGGTTCGACCGCTTTTTCCGTGCCTATCTCGCTTATAGCTTTTGCGGCATTGATCTTCAGTGATTCGTCTTCTAAAAATCTCTTCAGTTCTGATATCTTGTCTTTATCGGCTATCCTGCCCAATGACTCGATGGCCTTTTTCCTGACCTCGTTCTCAGAGTCTTCGATCAGAGAACAGAGTCTCTCTTCAAAGGTTCCGTCTTCGAAACCTCCCATTGCTATAGCAGTGTCGTGTCTGACCTCCCAGTCTTCATCGTGTGAAGCGTCCTCGAGCGCTTTTTTACAACTTTCGTCCTCGAAATTACTCAGGGCGAGTGCTGCATTGGCCCTGACAGTTGAAGCGGGATCATTTCTGATATGCTCCATCAATATCGTGAGTGCCTCTCTTGACCCTAGAAGGCCCAACGCTTTAGCGGCTTCCTCTCTCTCTTCACGATCTCCCTCTTCGAGTAGATCGATCAGCTTTTCGATCGCTTCTTCCTCCTTCCACTCTTCTATCTTATCTTTCATATCTATCCTATTCTCTTCTGGATCTCTTCTCTCAAAATCTTGCTGACTTTTTCTCCGTCTGCTTTACCTTTCAGATCTTCCATCACCACTCCCATCAGCGGACCGACGGCGCCCATCTCTCTTTCTTCAACGAAATCGATCCTGTCCTCGACCACTTCGGTTATGACCTCTCTTATATCTTCATCACCTACGGATTCTAGACCTGCGCTTTCGATCGCTTCTTCAACATCCTTGCCTTCGATCATCTCCTTCAAAAGGTCAGGTATTCCTTCTTTAGCGAATTCTCCAGAGTCGTACTTATCAAATACCTCGAAAAGTTCCTCGCGATCTATCTTCTCCGTATCGTGATCCTCTTTCTCAAGGTCAGGGAAGGTATGTAGGAACGTATTGGCTACAACTGAAGGATCACCACATTTATCCACAGATTCCTCAAAAAGAACGTCATAACCCTTCCTGAAGAGTTGTTCGCTCTGCTGTTCGTTCAATCCGTACTCTTCCTGGAATCTCTCTATCTTATCACCGGGTTTTTCGGGAAGCTCGCTCTTCAACCTCTCCAGCCTTTCTTTCTTAATATCCTTAGGAGGTATGTCCGTCTCGGGATACATCCTGGCCTCTCCTGCGAGTGGTCTCAAGAAAACGGTGGTCCCGTCGGGTTGAGCCTGCCTTGTCTCTTCCGGGACTCCCTTGAGAGCTTTTTCAGCCCGTTCGATCACTCTCTCCAAAGATTCGTGCGCCTGTTCCTCGTGGGCCGTGACTATAGCAAAAGCATCATCCTCTCCCATTTCTAACTCATGCTCCAATGCATCTACTTCTTCCTCTTCTATACCGTATTTCGGGAGCTCGTCACTGTGGAATATACCCGCTACTCCAGTTTTTTTGGCGTACTCTGCCAGTTCGGGTCCCAAAAGAGCCTCTCCATCTTCACCTCTCAATTGGCCGTCAAAGCCTATCATCTTGACCACATAAACTCCTTTACCTGAGTCAAGACTGCTCTGGATAATGCCACTCTCGCATTCTCTGAAGTTCTCAGTGACATCGTAGATCTCATCCTCTAATTCAGCATCTCTAGAATCGAGGGTCTTTTTTATATCTAGAAGCCTTATCTGTCTATCCACTTCTTTTTCGACGTATTCGGGTATCATATCGAGTTCCTGCACACCCTTCATCTCGATCCTAGCTCCGTCCTCTATAGAGACGTTCAGGTCCTCTCTTATACTACCGATACCCCGCTTCACTTTCTTCGTACCTCTGAAGAGACCTCCTATCTTCTGTGCTACTTCCTTGGCCTCTTCCGGACTGTTCATATCCGGATCGGTAGCTATCTCGACCAGAGGTATCCCTAGTCTGTCCAATCTATAGACTTTTTCTCCGTCCCTTTCCTCAATACTTCTGGCGGCGTCCTCTTCTAGACACATCGTAGGTATGCCTATCTCCTTTCCATCGACTTCTAGAGTGCCGTCAGTGGCTATCAACGCCGTTCTCTGAAAGCCGGTAGTGTTGGAACCGTCTATCACTATCTTCCTCATGAAAGCGACCTCGTCCATTATATTTGCCTTAGTGTAGAGTGCCATGGTCAGAGCCAGATCTAGAGCTTCCTCGTCGGGTCCTTCCGGGGGCTCTTCATCGAGTTCAACGAGGCAGCTAGATCTCTCAGGGGCCTGGTATCTGAAAGTGAGTCCTTTCTGAGCTTCCATCAGTGCGGCTTCGTCGACTTCACCAAGTTCGCTCTCCGTGGGCCTTAAACCTCTGATGACCTCTCTTCCTTCCTCTTCTACTAGCTCAGAAGGACAATCGCAGAAGAGCTTGTCAGTATCGAGCTGCTGATGTATCTCAAGCCCGACCTTCAGACCAAGTTCGTCGTAGTCTTTTCCCATATTATCACCTCGTCCTCCTCTCAGTGATCTCTCCGGCTACGTTCTTCTCCATGATACTTTCAGTATCTTCATCTAAACTGAGCGCCCACATCAATTTGACCATCGCAGTTTCGGGCAGCATATCCTTACCCGAGATAACACCCACCTCTAGCAGTTCCCTGCCAGCAGAATAAACATTCATGTTCACCGTACCGTTCAGACACTGACTGGTCATCACTATCGGTGTTCCATCTTCACTTATCTCTTCAAGTTCGGAAACCAGATCGGTCCTTATATGACCAAGACCCGTTCCGGCGATCACGATACCCTCTTTTTTGCCCGCCCTTTTTATCTGTTCCACCTCAACAGCTGGATTTGCATAGATGAGAGACACATCGTCGACGATACCGCCTCTGCGTCTTAGAGGTTTCTCAGAGGCTTTAAATTGTTCCTCAAACTTCACCTCGCCCGTTTTGGGATCGACTTTTCCCACCGGATCATCATTGATGGATTCGAAAGCGTCCCTCCTACTGGTGTGCATCTTCCTGACTTTAGTTCCCCTATGGATAGCGCATCTTTCATCTGATATCGTTTCGTGCATCACAACGAAGACGCCCGGATTGTCCGTTTTAGCCACCTCTATCGCTCCAAGAAGGTTTAGATGAGCGTCGCTGGAAGGTCTATCGCTCGAGCGCTGTGAGCCGACAAGTACCACGGGAGTGGAAAGCCCTTCGAGCATGAAAGAAAGAGCTGCAGCGGTATAACCCATCGTGTCCGTGCCGTGAGATATAACGATGCCTTCTGCCCCTCCCTCTATCTTCTCTATCACTTTATCCGCGATGGTGATCCAGTCTTCAGGAACGATATCCTCACTGAGCTTGCTGAAGACTATGTCGACTTCTGGATTACATCTCTCTGCTATCTCAGGATTCGAATAAAGAACATCGTCCGCGTCCTGGGCCGGGTGAACCGCGCCAGTTTTGTACTCAACATAGCTCGCTATCGTGCCGCCGGTTCCTAAAATAGAAATATTCGGCTTTCCTTCATCTCTCGTAACTTTCTTTTCCGCCCTTTCGGAGGCCCTCTTCTTCTTTTCAAGGAGTTCTATGCTGGTATCTTCTTCCACCTCTATACCTATATTGTATCCATTATCGAGCTTGAGCGTAACGATATCTTCTCCGCTGAAACGATGATGGGGCATCAATCTGCCCTCATAACTCCTTTCTTCTTTCTCTATCTTTACCCTATCTCCTTCTTCGATATCTTCCCGTAACTCTCTGACCATCTTATCTGCATTGGTCAAGTGAAGGGAACTAAAAACAATTTTTGTTCCTTATTAGAGGAAAGTTTGCCAAGATATTTTATATTCCCCTATATTTCCTCTTTGCAGACAAATGCAAATGTAGGTGACGATAAATGGATGAAAGGATAAAAGAGCATGCTGAGATATTGGTGGAATGGAGTACAGAGGTAGAAGAAGGAGATAACGTGGTTATCAGTGCCGGCGAAGAAGCTAAAGAGCTGGTTATCGCCTTACAAGAGGAGATAGCGAAGAAAGGAGCTAAACCCATCACCCTGTATTCTTCAAGCGAAGCTTCGAGAGCGTATCTGAAGAATTTTGAAGGTGAATTCGAGACGCCGGGACACGTCCTAGCTTTGATGAAAGAGTCAGATGTGATTATCGGTATAAGTTCCGACCCTAATCTTAGGGCGATGAATGATGTTCCTGGTGAATTGCTAGCTGAATATTCAAGAGCAAGACAGCCGATAAGAGAAGAACAGATGTCGAAGAGATGGTGCGGAACACAGCATCCTACGAACGCACAGGCACAGATGGCCGAGATGTCTTTGGAGGAGTACAAGGAATTCGTCTATGACGCGGTCCTTAGAGACTGGCAGGAAGTACATGACATGCAGGAAAAATTGAAAGAAAAACTAGACGAAGGAAGTGAAGTCTACATAGAGGGCCCTGAAACTGAACTGACCATGAGCATAGACGGGATGATAGGTATCAATTCCGATGGGGATCACAACATGCCCAGCGGTGAGGTTTTCACCGCACCAGTAGTGGACAGCGTTGAAGGGGAGATACTCTTCGACAAACCCTTGATACATCAGGGAAAGGAGATAGACGGTGTAAAACTAAAATTCGAGAACGGTGAAGTGGTGGAATATTCGGCGGAACAGAACGAGGAAGCGCTGAAAGACACGCTGGAGACAGACGAAGGAGCTAAAAGACTGGGGGAGTTAGGGATCGGTACGAACCGCGGTATAGACGTATTCACTAAAAACATGCTCTTCGATGAGAAGATGGGCGACACCATACATCTAGCTCTGGGTAGAGCATATGATAGATGTGTGGGAGAAGATAGAGAACAGAACGAGAGCGCCGTCCACGTCGACATGATAAAAGACATGAGCAAGGGCGTTCTCAAGATCGACGATCAAGTGATAATAGAGAACGGGAAATTCTTTTGGGAAGATTAAAGACGAAAACATTTTTAGACCGAACCCTCTTTTTTATTTTATGACATATAATCCACCATTTTGGGAAGAGCCTAGAAGGACGGGTTTTGAGAGTGAAGTGAAAAGTGTAGAAGGTAAAAGGGTGATATTGAAGGAGACTTACTTTCATCCTGAAGAAGGGGGACAACCACCAGACAAAGGAAGGTTAGCCGGATATGAAGTAAAAGACGTGCAGAAAGAAGGTGATGAAATAGTGCATTATCTGGGAGACCATGATCTTACCGAGGGAGAAACCGTAGAGGGCGATATAGATTGGGATTTCAGACACACCTGTATGCGTGGGCACACAGGAGCACACATAGTTTACGGTGCGGGAAGAGAAGTGATGGGTGACGTTAGCTATGCGGGCTTCGATATCGGCGAGAAAAAAGCCAGGATCGACTTCGAGACCGAGGCGCATATCGACAAGAAAAAACTCCTCAGACTGGAAGAACTGTGCAATAAAGTGATTTTGGAGGAAAGACCCGTAAGATGGGATACATTGGATAGAGATGAAGTAGAATCCTCCGACGAGATCGCCTTCGCCAAGGAGATACCAGAAGGTGAAAAGGTGAGGATAATAGAAGTTGAAGACTGGGATCGAGGGGTCTGCAGCGGTACTCATCTCGAAAATACCCTTGAAGTGGGGAGGATAAGAGTGGAAGGTAAGAAAAAACTTCAGGAAGGCGTAACTCGGATAACTTTTTCTTTCGGTGAAGAGGCCCTTAGGAGGGAATACAGAGAGAAGAGGTCCGTCCTGAGAGCTATAGACAGATTGGAGACCAACCATCGAAAATTGCCTATGGAGATAAGAAAACTTCAAGAGAAGATCGATGAGATGGAAGAGAAGATAGAAGAATTGGAATCCGAGAAGATAGAACAGGAATTGGAGGAGTTCGAAAGATACGAGAAAGATGGATTCGAACTTCTAATACAGGATCTATCAACAGAAGATACTGAAAAGCTATCACACAAAGCTAAGGATGAAGTTGGTGAAGATGAAGTCATGATTATCATCAATGAAAGAGAATCTCTAAGTGCGATAATCGGAGTCGGTGGTGAAGTTAAAAACTTTAGTGCGAACGACCTTATCCAGGAGATGAGTCAAGAGTTCGGAGGGGGAGGAGGAGGAACTGATACCTTCGCTCAAGGAGGGGGATTTCAGACCGGGGGCGAAGAACTAAAGGAGTTTGTGATCGATTCTATAGAGTGAGGGGGAAGATGAGCGCTGATACAGAACTTGATTTCGCACGAGAGACGGTCGAGAGTATTATAAACACTGTGAAAAAGAATCTGAGTAAATCCTTAGAGATCAAATACAAGTCGAAGTTCGATCTTTTCACAGAGATGGACAAACGGGTAGAAAACAAAATCGTAAGTTCCATCCGAAAGAATTTTCCAGAAGATGATATCGTTACTGAAGAAAGCGATCTGGAACAGCGAGGTAGCGATCGGGTATGGTATCTAGATCCGATAAGCGGAAGCACGAATTACGCGCACGGTCTTCCGGTCTACGGTATTTCACTAGCGCTTGAAGTGGAAGGTGAGATGAAGTCAGGTGTCATCTACAATTCTGTAGAAGACGAAGTGTTCTATGCGGAGAAAAATAAAGGGGCTTTTGTGGAAGGAAGGGAGATATCTGTTTCGGACGTAAACGAGATCGAAAAGGCAGTTGTATCTACCACTTTTCCATATGATGAAGAAGAGAGAAAAAGAAATCTTGAGTATTTCGACCGTATCGCTACAAAGGTCGAAGGGATCAGGAGGACCGGCTCAGTTTCTGTAGACCTTACGTATCTGGCGCTCGGTACCATCGATGGTTTCTGGTCTATAGGGTTGGAGCCGTGGGATTCCGCCGCAGGTTGGCTCCTTGCAGAAGAGAGCGGTGGGAAAGTCACTAGGATCGATGGTGGAGATTATGGACTTGAGGCTGATTCCATGTTAGTCTCTAACAGAGAGATACATGAAGCCATGATGGAAAACTTGAAAGGGTGATCCTGATCTTTTAATGCCATGCCGTCAGGTCAAAAAATATATACCTATATCACTATTCAATCATTATGCCGGGCGCAGATTTTCTGAGAGGGGAAAAGGTCGATCTCCTGACGATAGAAGAGGAATATATCGAATGGATGAGGGACAACATAAACGATCCCGAAGTTAGAAAAGGTCTCAGTGCCAGATATCCTCAAAACCTTAGCCAGGAGCGAGACTTTTTAGAGAATAGTGTTGAAAAAGATGACGACCAGGTACATCTACTGATATCTTCGGAAGGAAAGAAGTTAGGACTGATTTCCCTGTTCGACATAGATAGAGATGACGGCAACGCAGAGCTGGGCATTTGGATTATGCCTTCAGAACAGGGCAAGGGCTACGGTACTGAGGCCTGCAAAGTCATCATCGATTATGGTTTCAGAGAGTTGAGGTTGCACAGAATTTACGCTAGAGTCTACGAACACAACTCCGCATCTTTTAACATGTTTGAGAAACTCGGCTTCGAAAAAGAAGGAATTTGGAGAGAACATGGATTCGTAGATGGAGAGTATGAGGATATGCATCTACTCGGGATCTTGAAGTGTGAATGGATATCTTAATAAATTACTCTCTCTAAAAGCAAGGTCCCCGAAATTAATATAGTGTAAGACGTAACTTTTTATACTACCTTGTTATTATCTATTCTATGAAAT
>JBKHFH010000020.1:0-27831 GCA_046540335.1 Thermoplasmata archaeon
TTGATGCGTTACTCTTGATCAACTATATCTCAATTTTTCTACATGTAACTAAAATTAGTAGACAACTCTCTTAGTCGTTCAACCCTCTATTTTGTTGGACAGTAGGAAGAGAAAAACTTAGCTATACTTTTTTCTTTGAATGGATTCACTATGAACAAGAAAGCTGAACCCGTAGAAGAAGAGGAGAATACCTGATCCGATTGATGGTGGTATCTGTGAAGTGATTGGGGCTGGTTATAATGGGTTTAGGAGCGGTGTATATAGTGACAAAAGATGATAGGCGAAATGAAGTTGAAGATAAGCTTCAGTCAGAGAATGACGACGAATCTACTGAGGGGAAGATCTAGAAGAGTAGCAAACGGTCCTCATTAAGGAGAGATAAGGGTTAGAAGTTCAAAAATAAATATTTTCATTTCCGATACCCGACTAAACCGACTACGATTTATCATCGTTAATTTAACAGGAAAAAACGACTTATTTAGAGAATGTCTTAAGGAGATCAGTGGAAAATAGATGTATTATAAGCTTCACCCCACTACTGAACAAGGAACGGTTTTTGATTAGCCGGAAACGATAGGCAGTGTACATAATACTCACCCCATGTAACCCAAAGATCATAATGATTGAAATTTCGTCTTCTTCCTAAACATTCTAGGCATTCTATATCATCCCAACCAAAGTACCGATCCCCTTCCATCTTCTCACCGCAGGTGACACACCTTCGAATATTTACAAAAATACTTAATATTTCTTTCTAATCTTATGCCATGTCAGATAAATCTATCAGGAAGGAATGGATGAATATATTAGATGGCTATGGGATAACTGAAGAAGATTATGAAAGAATGCTGGTTAAACTGGAAAAGAAGCTCGGAAAAAAGCCATCTTCGAAATTAGTAATATTAAATCTCTTCAATTTAGCCATAAATAGGGCTAATGATCGTCATAATTTAAAAATGATATATTATCACAAGGCTCTCTTTTTGAATAGTGAGAAAAAAGAATTCATTGATCCCTTAAGGAAATCTTATAGGATGGAACTTTTGAAACAAAAAGAAAAGGGCGTTACTAACGTTAAAATTTTATCCGCCGGTGAATCTTCTTGCGAAAGTTGTAGAAAAATGGATGGTGCAGTGTTTACTATTGACGAAGCACTAAAGAAAATGCCTTTACCGAATGAAAATTGTACTAAAACCTTAGACGATCCAGATCGTGGCTTCTGTAGATGTAGTTATCAACCATTTATTGATTAAATAAGGAGCTACCCCTTAGATTTCATATCGTTAGACACAGGTGTGGGTATATGTGAGAGCGTACAAAAATTTCACCAATATTTTGTTGGATGATAAAGTCACTCAACCTATCTATAGATTTAGATTCGATGGAAGACAGAAACCACTCTGTGTTTTTGATGATGAAAAAAATGAAGAAAAAACACCCATTGGAAATAATATGGAAATAGAAAAATATTTAGAGAATGTGGTCAAAAGGATACAGTATTATGACGCGGGGGTGTACGAAAAAAGTTCTGATGATGCAGATAATCATTAAATAGATTAACTTAGCATTTTTCTTAATCTTGACCTCCCTATAAGCGCACTTACTCACTTATCCTTTACCATACGAGCCCGTCAACTTTTGCAGGACTTTCCATCCCACCCTTTTTCATGGAATCGGTTTTATAGTTTTGGCCTTAGAGATAGAGTATATGTTTGCTGACGGACATGGGAAAGCACTGATGTTGCTGGCTCCTAGGATTGAAAGTGGATAAAAATAGTTCTTACCCATGGTATCTATTAAAGGAGATGGTGGTTTACAACCAAACTCTCTACCTACTACAATCCTTCTATCGAAGCTTAAGCAGTTCGAGAGTAGAAGGAAGATAAAGATTGAACATAATATTTACGGAGGATAAATCGATAATTCTACGTATGACTAAGAATACAGCCTTGAACCAGGTATATATAAAAACAGAGAGGCCGTGGTCGGGATTTGAACCCGAGCCAAGGGATCCACAGTCCCACGTGCTGCCAAGCTACACCACCACGGCCATCAGGATTGCATTTCTCAAAGAATACCATTTAGTATAATACTTTTTTCATCTACAAAGGGTCGAAGAGGTGAAATTACAAAAGTTTTAAAACAATCCGCTCGATTCAATACCCAAATTTCGGTACGATGAAAGTAGAAGATATCGAATCTGAAGTCCTCGAAAGGTTAAGGCCGGATGATGAGGAAAGAAATAATGTAGCAAGAGTCTCAAGGGAACTGCTTGTAAGGGTAGAAGAGGAGATAGAAGGTGATTACGAACCTGAGATAGTCGGCTCGGTTTCTAAGGGGACCTATCTGAAAGATCCGGACATAGATGTATTTTTAAAGTTTCCACTCATAACTTCCCGGGAAGTTATGGAGAAAAAGATCCTTGACGCAGGAAGGAACATCCTAAAAGATGTGAAGGAAAAATATGCCGAGCATCCTTACATCTATGGTAAATACGAAGGTTATGAAGTAGATATAGTTCCCTGCTACGACTTAGAAGATATGTCCCAGATGAAGTCCGCCGTGGATAGAACACCCTTCCACACTGAATACGTGAAAGAACACCTTGAAGAGAAACAGAAAAAAGAAGCGATGCTGTTGAAAGCTTTTCTAGAGGGGATAGGTGCCTATGGAGCGAAAGCAAAAGTATGGGGATTCTCCGGTTACCTGTGCGAACTCTTGATACTTTACTACGGTACATTCAAAAAAACACTCGAAGAAGCGAGCGGGTGGAAAATCGGACATACTATCGAGATGGTCGAGGGCGAGAAAGATTCCAAAGACCCTTTCGTAGTTATAGATCCCGTAGACCCGGGGAGGAACGTTGCAGCTCCCGTTTCGAAGGAAAATTTCTCCCTTTTTGTCCTGTCGTCAAAACTCTTCCTCGATGATCCCAGCCTGGACTTTTTCTTTCCGAATGAGATCAAAACACTCGAGAAAGACGAATTGATCGATAAGATAGATGAGAGGGGAACGGAACTTCTCGGGTTGAGATTTCCCAGACCGGACGTGGTCGAGGACAACCTCTACCCGCAGATCCAGAAATGTGAGAGAAGGTTGGTCCACCATTTATCCCATAGAGATTTCGAAATACTGCATTCGGACTATTTTGTTGAGGAAGATACCCTGCTCCTGATCTTAGAATTAGTGAGCGGGAAGCTACCCGAGATGGAGAAGCACAGAGGTCCACCCGTATGGGTAGGTAATACCGAAGAGTTTATAGAGAAATACGGATCAGAGGTATACCTAGAAGGAGACAGAGTATGGGTAGACAGAGATAGAGAATATTCCGATGTAAAAAAAGCAGTAACAGATATAATGGAAAAAATCGACCTCGGAAGCGATATAAGCGGATTTTTACCCGAGAATACCGAGTTCCTAAGTAATGATGATATGGTCTCAGATGAAAAAAGAGCACTCACTGAGTTCTTTGACAGGAGATTCCCTTGGGAACGATGATGGTCTCTCTACTAAAAGGAGTCTCTCAACTCTTTCAAATTCTTTACCGTATCTCCTCTGAAGACTGACGATCCCGAGACCAGCACGTTAGCTCCGTTCTCCACCACTTTTCCAGCATTTTCGGGAGAGATACCCCCATCTACGGCGATATCGATATTCAAACCGAGTCTATCGATTGTTTCGCGAGCCTTTTTTATCTTCGGAACCACTTCATCCATGAATTCCTGCCCGCTGAAGCCTGGTTCTACCGTCATTATCAGTATAAGGTCGATCTTGGGCAAATATTCTTCTACAGCTGAGAATTCGGTACCGGGTTTCAAACTCAGACCGGCTTTCGTTCCTGTAGCTTTGATATCATCTATCACTTCTCCAACGTTCTCGACTGCTTCAGTATGGAAGGTGATTATATCAGAGCCCGCTTCTGCGAAATCTTCGACGTATTTGCCAGGATTCGATATCATGAGGTGGGTATCGAAAACATGGTCGCTCTTATCTCTGATAGATCCTATAACACATGGGCCAAAAGTCAAGTTGGGTACGAAATGACCGTCCATCACATCCAGATGCAGCCACTCGGTATCTTCTACAGCTTCGACTGACTTTTCTAGATTAGAAAAATCCGCGGATAGTATAGATGGGGATATTATCACGTCGTTCATTTTGATCAAACCAATCCCAATCTTTTTTTCCAGAGGAAAAAGAAGTTTTTGAAGCCATCTTTCAAAGATCGGATCTTCGCCTCGCCTTTTCTTTTCCTGTAATCTATAGGGACCTCGTCGAATTTTATACCTTTCTTTTTAGCTTCTATCTTTATCTCCTCTGAGAAAGGCATACCATCGCTGGTAACGTTCAAGTGTCTGAGAGCGGAACTTTTGAACACCCACATCCCGGACTGAGAATCGTTCAGATCCATCCTGAACAGAAGATTCATCGTGGTCTTCAACACCCAATTTCCGAAGCGGTGTGTCCAGCCCATCACATCAGAAGATACGTTAGACAGTCTATCGGTGGTGATGAACTCATAACCCTCTTTTTCGATCATCACTAGAAGGTCCGGTATCCTAGAGGCGGGGTAAGTACAGTCAGCATCCAAAGTCACTATAATATCGCCTTCAGCTTCCTCAAAACCGGTTTTGTATGCTCTTCCGTAACCTCGCCTGGGTTCTTCTACCACTCTAGCTCCCTTCGATCGGGCGATCTCCCTTGTGCGGTCGGTAGATTCAGTGTCAACGATAAGAACCTCATAGTCCTTACCGGATAGAGCCTGATTTATCTCGTCCATGACTTCTCCGATGGACTCCTCCTCGTTCATGGTGGGTATGACAACTGATACTTTCATATGGTGCAACCTATTTTCTGCTCCTTTATATAGTTGTTTCTCCTTTATTTAAACGGCTGTACGCGCTCTATTCCCTTCACTTTCATCTCCCTCTCCCTGGCCTCCGGTTTTAAGTCTTCCTTTAACGGTAGATATGGGATGCCATGAAAGGATGGATACTGGATCTTTATCCTGACTTCAAAAGAGAAAAGATGGTCATCTGGTTTAGGACAAAACAGGACTGCTACAGGATCAGAGAAGATTACAGGCCAACTTTTTACGTCGAATCCGACGATCAAAGTCTCAAAAAAATGAAGGAGTATTATCTAGACAAGTCATTTCCGACACAGATCGTTAAAAGAAAGACAGATATCTATTCAGACGCTGAAAAAAAGCTTCTTTCAGTCAAACCTGAGCGGTTATTCGATTTTAAAGATCGATTGGAGGGTATCAGGTTCTTTGAGGGTTTCGATAAATACAGTTTCTACAATGTGGATATACCCCTAGCTCAAAGATATCTGATCGAGAACGGTATAGCACCTATCTCCCTGGTGAAAAAAAAGGAGAACTGGAAGCGGCTAGAACCGACATCCACTATCCACTACTCAAAACCAGATCTCAGGAAGGCCCTTCTAGATGTTGAGTTCGAAAGCGATGGAGTTCGGAGAAAGGAAGAAAATATCAGCGCTGTAAAATTAGGCGATGAAAAGATCGTAGGGGATGAGACGAGGATACTGGAAGAATTGAACAGGATGATAGAAAGAAAAGATCCAGATATATTGTTGACCTCCGGTGGAGATACCTTCAAGATACCTTATCTTGCCCGCAAAGCGGAGTTGAACGGCATAGATCTGAAGCTTGGGAGGGAGAAGGCTTTTCATCCTCCTAAGAACGGGTCCTGGTATGAATCCTACGGTAGAGTGATCTACAAGCCGCCGGCCTATCCTCTGAAAGGACGTATCCATATAGATATCGAGAATTCATTTCTGTATGAAGAAGGGGGTATAGACGGCCTTATAGAAGCCTCTAGATTATCAAAGGTGCCGATCCAGCGCCTCTGCAGAAGGAGTCCAGGATCGTTGATAAATGCGATGGAAGTGGATAAAGCATTAGAGAGGGGTTATCTCGTACCCTGGAAGAAAAATATATCGGAAGATTTCAAAGATGCTCTGCATCTATTGAAAGCAGATAGAGGGGGTCATATCTTTGAACCTAAAGTCGGTTTCCATAGAGACGTGGTCAAGTTAGACTTTGCCAGCATGTACCCCTCTATAATAGACGAATACAATCTTTCTCCTGAAACTATCGGTCGTGAATGTGATAATCACCATGAAGTCCCTGAGTTGAGCTATCAGGTCTGTGAAGATAAGAGAGGTATCATCCCCGAAGTTGTAGCCCCTCTCATCGAGAGAAGACAGAAGTACAAAGAGAAAAAAGATAAGAACGATTTTTTTGAAAAAAGAGCTAAAGTGCTGAAATGGCTCCTCGTGACGTGTTTTGGATACACCGGCTATAAAAAGGCTAAATTCAACAGTATAGAGGTGCATGAAAGCATAACCGCCTACGGCCGAGAGATCCTCATAGAAACCGCTAGAATAGCCGAGAAGATGGGATTCGAGGTTATACACGGCATCGTAGATTCTCTGTGGTTGAAAGGGAACGAAGAAAAAGTTCCAGAACTGATCGAAAGGGTAAAAAATAACACCAAGCTGAATCTGGAAAGAGAAGGCGTTTACAACTGGGTAGTTTTCCTGGAGAGTAAATCAGGCGGGGTGGGAGCATTGAACCATTACTATGGTGTATTCGAAGATGAGATGGAAGTGAAGGGTTTGTACAGCAGAAGGAGCGATACGCCCAGCTACTTTAAAGAGGTGCAGAAAAAGATACTAGAGATGTTGGGAGATATCGTGAAGAAGGAAGAAATCGGATCGAAGATAGATGAGATACTCGGTCTCGTGAGAGATAAACGACAGGAGTTAAAGAACAGAGAAGTGGAGCCGGAAAGATTGTCCTTCACAAAGACATCTTCCAAGAGAGCTGAAGATTACAGCCATATGACCGAGATGAAGAGCGCACTGATCCAGTACAGAGAAATAGATTTAACAAGATCTCCTGGTCAGCCCGTAAAGTATGTGATCCATAATTCTGACAGCGGGTCCGCCAAAGAAAAAGTGAAGATCATCGAGAAAGATCCCGAATTTTACGATACAAAGTATTATGTGGACTACCTCTACCGCGTGGTGGAAGAAGTTCTATCCCCTTTTGGTTATTCTGAAGGGAAGATTAAAAATTTAGTAAAATCCATATAAATTATTGGATGTTTTCGACCGCAAAATTTTAGTCCAGTGTTGACGCTTGAGTTCTTGTGAAAAAATGCTTATGATGACACCGGGACCCACCGAGATCTCCAGGAGAGTTAGAAAGAGGATGAGTAAACCCATCCAGAATCCGGATATAGATGAAGATTTCTTTGAATTTTACAGGTCTTTGGAAGAAAAACTACAGCGAGTCTATGGAAAAAAGGACGACGTTCTGATGCTCGGTGGAGAGGGAATACTCGGTTTAGAGGCTAGCATAGCTTCTACTATCGAGAAGGGAGACAAAGTTCTGTGTATATCCAACGGTATATTTGGAGATGGATTTGCGGACTTCGTTGAGATGTATGAAGGTAAGGCGGAGATTGTTGACTTTTCTTATGACTGCCCGATAGAGTTAGAAGATGTGAAAGATATAATCGAACAAGACGATTTCGAAGTCGCTACTATGGTCCACTGTGAGACTCCTACCGGAACATTGAACGAACTGAGTCCAATACTAGAGCTTTTGAAAGAAAACGATATACTCACTATTGTTGATGCTGTTTCTTCTCTAGGCGGAACTCCGGTGCCTACGGAAAATATGGACATCTGTAATGGCGGGTCTCAGAAGTGTTTCAGTTCACCACCCGGTCTGACAACCTTGTCGGTGAGTGACGAAGCCTGGGATACCATAATGGAAAAAGAAGATGACCACCTCTATACCAGTTTGAAAGTATGGAAAGATATGTGGTTGAAGAACCGGAGATTTCCCTACACTCATCTAGTTTCCAATCTTTACGCGCTAGAGGAATCGATCGACATGATCCTGGAAAAAGGTTTAGAAGATGTTTTTGAGAGGCACGAAAGAGTCAGTGAATTTTGCAGAAAGAGAGGCAGGGAGATAGGTCTCGAACTCTATCCATCGAAAAAAGACCTCTGTTCCCCAACAGTCACAGCCTTCCACGTTGAGGGAGAAGCATTGGATATACAGAAAAAGATAAGAGAAGAAAAGGAGATCCTCCTTGCCACCGGACTCGGGAAGTTAGAAAATGATATACTCCGCGTGGGCCACATGGGTTACAACGCTGAAAAAGAAAAAGTCAGGAAAACTATGGACGCTTTGGAAGATATCATCAAAGATTAAATACTGGAAAAAAGGATTTTGTTTAAAAGGTAAAACAGATGGTATATGGCAAGATATTCGATATAAAAAAATTCGCCATACATGACGGCCCGGGTATTAGGACTACGGTGTTCTTCAAGGGCTGTCCCTTGGCCTGCTGGTGGTGCCATAACCCAGAAGGTATAGACTACGAAAACGATCTTTTCTTTTATCAATCAAAGTGTATCGGATGCGGGAGCTGTATAGAGGAATGTCCACAGAACGCTTTGAAGTATGGGGACGAAGTGGTGACTATCGATAGAGAGAGATGTGATAGCTGTGGGAGATGCACGGAAGTATGTCCTACCGGGGCTCTCAAAACCGCGGGAAATGAGGTCACCATCGAGGAGGTGATGGATGAGATAGAAAATTCGACCATCTATCACGATACTTCTGGCGGTGGAGTCACCCTTTCCGGAGGAGAACCTTTCCTCCAGTTCGAATTCATTGAAAAACTGATCGATAGATGTAAAGAGAGAGGAGTCCATGTTACTGTTGATACATGTGGTGACGTCGAGAGAGAAAAGTTCGAGTCGTTGATGGATAAGATCGATCTTTTTTTATTCGATCTGAAGGTCATCGATGAAGAACTTCACCGGAAGTACACGGGGACCTCTAACGAAAATATCCTGAATAATCTAGAGAGACTGTTAAGATCAGGCGCGGCTGATGTCATCTTAAGATTTCCTCTTATCCCGTGTATAACGGATACTGAGGAAAATGTAAGGTCGATATTGAAATTTTTGGCTCCTTTCAGCGGGGTAAAGGAGGTACATTTACTGCCATATCACGACGTAGAAGAAAAGTATAATAAACTCGGAGTGAAATACAATATGGATAGGAACAAAAAACCTGCTAGAGAGAAGATCGAAATGATAAAGAAGATGTTCGAAGAAGAAGGATATAAAGTCAAAGAAGGTGGATAGATTGGAAGATGTAGGGATCTGCGATCTCGAGCTAGAAGATGAGATGAAACAGAGGAGGTCCTCAGTCGATCCCCTCAACGAGCGTATCGAAAAGCTGAGGGTGGAATCCGTGGGAAAAGAGGTAGAGATATCTTCTGAGAGAGCAGAACTCGTTACCAAATTTTATCAAGATGAAGATCTGGAAGGCAGATCAAAGCCTGTTCAGAGAGCGTTAGCCTTCAAATATCTGATGGAAAACGTGAGTTTACCTGTCGAAAAGGGACAACTGATAGTGGGGATCAGAGGGACTGGTGTAAAAGAAGTCCCGACCTATCCGGAAGTATGCTGTCATGATGAAGGGGACCTAGAGGTACTCGATTCAAGAGAGAAGAACCCGTATAGAGTCGATAAGAAGACTGAAAATATCTACAGTGAAGAGATCACGCCTTTTTGGAAGGACAGAACCATACGTGAAAAGATATTCGAAGAGATGAGTGAAGGATGGAAAGAAGCCTATGACGCTGGAGTCTTCACGGAATTCATGGAACAGAGAGTGCCCGGCCACACCTCCGGAGGAGAGAAGATATTCTCTACTGGTCTTCTCGAAATCATAGAAGATATAGAGGATAAGATAGAGAGATTGAAGTCAAGCAGAAATGGCGGCGAGGAAAAGGTAGAGGAACTGAAAGCTATGAAGATCTCAGCTGAAGCGATGATAACCTACGCTGAGAGATACGCTGAAAAGCTCGATAAGATGGTGGATGAAGAAAGCGACGTCGAGAGACGGTCGGAGCTCGAAGAGCTAGCCAGTATATGCAGGAAGGTTCCGAAAAACTCGCCAGATACCTTCTGGGAAGCGCTGCAGCACTACTGGTTCATTCATGTCGGGATAACCAGTGAATCGAATCCTTGGGACTCTTTCAATCCCGGTAGATTGGACCAGCATTTGATCTCGTTTTATAAAGACGAAGATGATCTAGAAAGACAAGAAGCGAAAGAACTCCTACAGGCCTTTTGGCTCAAATTCAACAATCAGCCCGCGCCCCCAAAAGTGGGGGTCACCGCACAGGAGAGCAACACCTACAATGATTTTTCTAAAATCAATGTTGGAGGCGTTTGGAAGGACGGCTCTAGCGGCGTCAACGACGTCTCCTACCTTTTACTAGAGACTTTGGAGGAGATGCGTACCCTTCAGCCCAATACCGCGGTTTTGATAAGCAAGAAACTCCCGGACCGATTTTTGAATAGAGCTCTTGAGGTCGTAAGACCCGGATTCGGAGAACCGCCTTTCTTCAACCATGATGAGATAATAAAGATCCTGCTGAGGCAGGGAAAGTCATTGGAGGATGCAAGAGCGGGGGGTGTGAGCGGATGTGTAGAGTCCGGCGCATTCGGAAAAGAAAGTTACATCCTCACCGGATACTTCAACTTGCCGAAAGTTTTAGAGATCACCTTGAATAACGGTGAAGATACAAAGAGCGGTAAAAAAGTCGGCCTTGAAACTGGAGATCCGAGAGATTTTGATTCTTTTGAAGAACTCTTCAAAGCGTTCCAAAAACAATTAAAATATTTTATCGATGTAAAGGAGGAGGGAAACGATAGGATAGAAAAGATCTATCACGATGAATTACCGGTGCCGTTCCTTTCGCTTTGGATACAAGATTGTGTGGATAGGGGTAAAGACTACAACAGCGGAGGAGCTAGATATAATACCCAGTACATCCAGATCGTCGGTCTCGGGACTGTAACCGACTCTCTCTCTTCACTGAAATACAATGTTTTCGATGAAGAACTGTTCGATATGGATGAAGTATTGAAAGCTTTGAAAGATGATTTTGAGAGTCACGAAAAGATACGGCAGATGTTCCTGAACAGAACACCTAGATACGGGAACGATGATGATTACGCCGATGATATAGCTGTGAAAGTGTTCAACGAATGTATAGATCTAGTAGAAGATTATCCACCGACGCCTGTGAGAGGAGCATCTAGAAGAATCTACGGGCTTCCCACCACTGTACACGTGTACTTCGGTAGCGTGTGTGACGCGACCCCCGACGGCAGGAAAGCCGGAAAACCACTGTCTGAAGGGATCTCTCCGGTCCAGGGAGGCGACAGAAAAGGGATAGGGTCAGTTTTTCGATCTATCGGTAAGCTCGATCACGTGAAATCTGGAGGAACACTGCTGAACCAAAAACTCTCCCCTGATCTAGTACAGGATCGAGAGACCAGGAAAAAACTCGCTCAGCTGATGAGGAGCTACTTCAAGATGGATTCCCATCACGTACAGTACAATGTTGTAAGTGCGGATCTGCTCCGGGAAGCTCAGACGAATCCAGAAGACTTCAGAGATCTTATGGTTAGAGTGGCGGGGTACAGTGATTACTTTGTCAATCTTCCCAAAGGCCTGCAGGACGAGATCATAGAAAGGACCGAGCAGAACGAATTTTGACCCTATCTAAAGAGAAAAGTTTTAATGGGCTATAACTTTTTTAATTGTCCGTTAGGATGAGGAATATCGAAAAAGCCGTCTCACTTGCCATATTTGTGATGATCCTATCCTCTGGTCTGACCTTAAATACTTTATCAGGAAGGGGAGATAATCCAGATGAGGCTGAAGAGAATCTCAGTCCCTTGTTTGAAACTCTCAACATGACCGCTGAAGAGATGGGGAACTCTCTAGATAGAGCTATTGATGTTAATTTTACTCTTGACGAGAATTTATCTTATGATTATGACGAAGAACAACTTAATATGTCTAAGGAGTCCGCCTTGACCATTGAGGAAAAGCTCTCCAAACCGAATTCAGTTTTCTCTGAGATAGAAGGAAAAATCGGAAGTGATGAGTTTTTAGAAGAATACTTTGTTCCTTTTTACGGCATATCTCTGAACTTGACACATTACTCTAGAAGGCACAGCTATTTCATCTCTAATATCTCCGCCGTGATAATGGATAATCATTCAGTACAAGAAGATCTGGCTTATGATCTGGAAGAAGCCTTCAACAATACCCATGATCATTTAGACGCTATGGAGGAAAACCTCGAAAGTATAAACAAAACCGTTCAGGAAGAGAAAAGGGATAACATCAATCTTACCGGATTAGAGCGTTCGGTATATGAAAATGAGCGCCTCCTTGAAAGATACAGAGATATGTTAGGGGATATAGGATATGAACTCGAAATCCCTCCCGCACTGTATATAAATGGACCCGATATCGTCTATCCTGGTGAGGAATTTCAGATAAAAGTCAGCTACTTCGACGGTCAAAAGTTCAATACGAGTGCGAATATCTCGATTTTACTCGATGGGGAAGGAACAAAGAACGATTATCGTATCGATGGAAGCAGTTATCTCTTCAGATATGAAGTGGATTGGAGTGCACAATTGTGGTTACAACTTCAGGTCAAAGCTCAAGTCGATTTTAATGGCGTTCTCTCTGAGGAATTGGTTGTGCAGATCCAACCTTATCCGTCCAACATAGAACTAGAAACTGAAAAGGAAGCTTACTACGACGGACCCATAACCATTCAAGGCGTTTTCGAAACCGAAGCGGAAATCGATCTGTCTGAGATAGAACTGCAGGCCTCTGATAAGAAAACCTCCGCATCAGCCAACGGATCTTTCACTTTTGAATTCGATTCGAAAGAATTCAGATGGGGGCAGTCTGAAGTATTAGTGATATACGAGGGAGCAGAGAACAAAACGATATCTCCCTCTTCTGAAAATGTTACTTTTGAAGTCAGCATCCCAACTCAAATAAACATCACAGATTACACCGAGACCTTGAGGTACAATGATGTGAACAACTTTGAATTGAAAGGTAGATTGATCAACGGCTCAAGCGAAGAGAACGATGTTAAAGGATTGTCGAATCGTGATCTTCGGGTCTATCTCAATGGAGAATTTATAGATGAGATTCAAACGGATGAAGAAGGTTTTTTCAATTTTTCTTTTTCTACTGATCATGAGCTAGATACCGGTCAAAACGTTTTGAGTTTCTCTTTTGAAGGTTCCAAGATGTATAGAGATGTTGATAGCCAGGATATCCATTTCGAGGTGGTCGATGAGCAAACCTTCTGGTCGAACCCACTCATTATAGGGGGATTAGCAGTATCGATAGTCTTCACCCTTGGATTGGTCTATGTATTCAGTGGTAAAGAAGAGAAGGAGGAGATCGAAGAGAGTTCAATTAGTGAGAGCAAGAGAGAGACCTACTCAGACAGATCCATCCCCTCAGTTGGGGCTGAAGAAGATATCACGAGCGCTTATCGGAGATTTCTGAAGATTTTAGAAGATATGGGCTTCATAGAACTGTCGAGAGGAAAAACCCATCGGGAGATAGAGCGCGAGATCAACTCACATCCACAGACCGAAGAACTCAAAGAAGAAGCGAGCCTCGTAACCGATCTGTTCGAGAAAGCTCTGTTCACTGATAGAGACATATCCGGATCAGAGGTCGAAGAATTCAATTCATCCCTTTTGAAATTGATGAAGGGGGTGAGAACTCATGAATAACAAAGTAACCATATACATCATCACCATCGCTGTTTTCTTCCTTATATTAATCTTATCGATTTCAGCTCCGATCGTTGTAAACGAGAGCGAGTACAGCATATATAACACAGATTGGAACGGCTGTAGCGAGATGGGTATTAAAACTAGGAATATAGGAAGTTTCACTCCAAATATCGAACTAGTAGAGGGTAAGCATACGGAAGTCTCTCAGAAAGAATTGACGGAATATGATGTTGAGCCCGAAAATTCAGGTCTGATGATATTAGGTCCAAGAGAGGAATTCAGTGAGAACGATACCGATTATGTAGACAGTTTTCTGAGAAACGGGGGTATCATGGTTTTATCTGATGATTTTGGAAGCGGAAATGATCTTCTAGAAGCACTGGAAACTGACTCTTCATTCAAGAGTTCTCCCCTCCTGGACTTAGCCTTCGAGAAAAAACCCGAATTAGGAGTGGCTTACAATCTTACAGAACATAACATTACCGAGAACGTATCGAATGTGATGCTCAATTCTCCGACAGCGATAGAGAAAGACCCAAATGCTACAACGATAATGAGCAGTTCTGAGGCTTCATGGCTAGATACCAATGAAAATAGAGTTAAAGACGAAGGCGAGTCTTTCGAAAAATATCCTCTGATAACTACCGAGGATTACGGTGAAGGAGAGCTCATCTTAGTTTCCGATCCAGATATATTTATCAATTCGATGCAGGATAAGAAGGACAACCGGATTTTAAGTGAAAATATTCTGAGATACATCTCCAAAGGAAGGTCCAATATAATATTCGATGAAAGCCATCGGGAGATGAGTTTTCTCTACAGGATAATCTACACTGGAAATGTTCCCACCCTGCTCATTGGCGCTCTCTTATTATCGATAGCTGTGGGGATAGGAATAGAATCCACAATATCAATGAGGGGCGAGGATCTATTCGAAAAGTTGAGGAATGTGATCCTCCATATATTGGGCGAGGAGGAAGAAGAGGAAGGTGCAGTCGGAAAAGTGTTAAATAATCATCCCGACTGGGATAAAGATAAACTCAATATGATCTACGAGAGATTTGATGAGGGCTGAAAAGGAGTTGGTTAGATTGGAAGAGTTAGAAGAGTATGAGAAAAAATTTGAAAGGGTAAAGAAAGAAATAAACAAAGTCGTCACCGGAAACGAGGAGGTGATCGAGGATTTTTTGATATGCCTTATGACAGGGGGCCATCTGCTGGTTGAAGGTGTCCCAGGGATAGCCAAGACGACATTGATCAAAGTCTTCACGAAAGCGGTAGATCTGCGATACGAAAGGATACAATTTACCCAGGATATGCTTCCCGCCGATATCTCCGGTCACTATTACTACAACCAGAAAACCGGAGAATTCGAACTTAGAAAAGGGCCGGTGTTCGCTCAGGTCCTGATGGCTGACGAGATCAACAGAGCGCCTCCAAAAACACAGAGCGCACTCATAGAAGCTATGCAGGAAAAACAGGTCACCATCGAAGGTAAGACCCTCCCACTTCCAGATCCCTTCTTTGTCATAGCTACCAGAAATCCCATAGAGACTGAAGGGGTATATCCTCTCCCTGAAGCGCAGCTCGACAGATTCATGATAAAGAGCGATATGGGCTATCTTAAACCGGACGAAGAACTAGACATGTTGAAGGGCAAAAATTCTGGATGGCGCATCGATAGGGCCGAAAAGGTGAGAGATGACTTCGGGCATGAGATAATAGGTCTTCATCAACAGGTTTATCTTTCCGACGTGGTCATCGAATACATCCGCGATATCATATTGGAGACGCGTAATATAGAAGAGTTAGTCGTGGGTGCTTCACCTAGAGCCGGAGAACACCTGCTCTACGCTTCAAAAGCATATGCACTGATCAACGGCAGAGACTATGTTATACCCGACGATGTCAAAGAGATGGCGAAGGGAGTACTTCCCCACAGGATGATCGTTTCAGTAGAAGCGGAATTGGAAGAACTCGACACCTCTCAAATATTGGGAGATGTGATAGAAGAGAGAGTGAGCGCCCCGAAAGGCGATTTTTCCTAGCTCCCGTCTCTGCTTCGAAGTGTAAGATGAAAGGGGACCGCCACCACCATACCGGCACCGAAAAACATCAATATCTGTACAGCTCTGTTTTCAGGAGACAATATAAACTCAGATATCCCAAGCAACTCTGGTAATAAGTAAAAAATCAAACTGGTAAATACCACGTAAGAGAGTGCTACTCCGAAAGGTTTCCGATCTACGCCTGTATCTCCCAGTAAGACTAAGAGCCAGTATAGGAGAAGAGGAAGGGCGTAAGTAACCGAAAAAACGAGCAGGGAAAATATCTCGTTCATCGATTCTGCTGTGATGAATAAGGAGGATGTGATAGTGGCAATAATAAGCAGTGGAAATAAAGCCTTCTCTCTTCGTTTGTAGAAGGTGTAAGAGATCAGGATGAAAGGGATAACTACTGAAAGAGAATAGATAGTGAAAGAGTGATAGAGAGTCGATAGGATAAGCAGGAAAGAAAGTATATGGATGTATAGTTGGTTCCTTTTCATATTTTTCTCCCCCCCCATTCTTCTAAGATCGCTATGCCTTCTTTATCCGGATAGAGTTCGAATATCGAACAGCTCAAACGTTCCAATTTTGCTAGCATATTCTCCAATTTTTCATACTCCCGGTAAGTCTTCTCTAGAGTTTCTTCATCGATCTCATTTGTCTCATACCAGGGACTGAAAGGTACTATTATCCAGACTTCATCATCGCTCTTTTTTAGATGTTCCACCGCTTTAAGAGTTGACTGGGGCTGCATTTCCAAGTCAGATATGATTATAACAAGTTTTTTTTCTCCTCCTTGAACTCTGATATGATCCACTGCTGAAAGGATACCGGAGATATGATCTCTACGTGGAATGGAAGAGAACTGGCTTATCTTTTGAGAAAATCGTTTTTCCTTTTCATCGAGTTCACCCGTGTCTACAGAAGATTCGTACTTTTCTATCGATAGTTTGTACGGTTCGATGGAGCCTGGAAGCTCGCTGACCCTCTCGTACAATCTTCTGAAAACCGCCTTTCCGGAGTCGGGTTTTTGATGAAATAAGATATCAGTATATTCATAAGCTGTCATACCTATATCGTGGTCCAAAAGATCAAAATTTTTCAGGATCTGAAGAGCCACGTATATAGTGTGATCCAGTTTAGTGGTACCGTTCGGTAACCTCCTTCTCATCGATGGTGAACAATCTAATAGTATTTGGGTAGCCATAGGAGACATCCTCTCATAGACTCTCGTCATCAATTTTTGAAATTTAGAGGAAGACTTCCAGTGAATATCTTTGAAAGAATCGCCGGGTTGAAATTCTCTGATACCTTCGATCTCATTAGATCGGATTGTAAAAGCGAACGGTTCTTCGATGAATTCTTCAGTATAACTATGCTTCGAGTAGGTTTTAGCCTTCCTTATCGCTTCCTTCGAACTCTGGACTACGACTTCAGTTTGGATCTCATGCTCTATTTGCTTCCTGTAAAAATCCAAAGGGTCGTGCAGCCAACCCTCGAGTTTTCCGAGACGATGATACCCTCTACTCAGAGGCGTCAACCTGTAAGAAAACTCAGAATCGGTAGTGAGTTCTGTCTCACCTTCATTCTCATCCTCTATTTCAAATTCTTCTGGATGTGCTTTTGAAAGGACTAGGTCGAATCCTCTCTCTCCTCTAACTGCATGTTCGACTCTGAAAGGTTCACCCACCGTTTTATTGCCTTCCGAGACCCTATCTTCTATCTTCACACTGCTTTTCAAAAGCTTGAACCTCGAATAAAAAAAGATGGTGAAAAGAAATGCGGCAGTGACTACAAGGTATGGTTGTTCGCGAAATACAGAGATCGCTACCATAACAAAGATCAAGATCAAGAAGAATTTTCCTCTTGAACTCAGTTCTATCTCTCCCAAATCATCCCTCCTAAGGCTGTCTGACCTGAACCCAAAGATGGAGATACCTATAGACTTCTCCATCTCTTATGAGAAACATGGATAACTTAAAGTGACTAGAAGTGGCTATGGTAAAATTCATGGTCTGATTCCATCTCTCTTCGTGGCCAAGCGAGACACCAGTATGTTTGTAGGTATTGTTCGCAGATAAGGTAAAATTATAATTGTCAGGGATCTCACCCGTATCTGACATATTCCCGTAACTTTCCCCTAAACCTATAGCTAAAGTATAATTCACAAATTCATACTCCCTGTTGACGATCATAACTGAAACGGTACCGGGTTCACCCACGGTCATATTTGTCGGGTAATCATCCGCCGTACCGTTTTCTCCCAGGATACCGAACTCCGTGAACCTTTCACCTGTCCTCGGAGTTGTCGCTATGTGATAAGCCAAACCACCTGACGCTATCAAGAGTACGACAGTGGCTATGACCAGAGCTTTATCGATCCAATCATAGTTATCCCAATCGGGTGGATTCACCTCAAATTCGATGCTGAACATCTCTTCTTTCGGTATCGAGATTCGGCGGAGATAGGCCAATAAAGAAAAAGTATAAATGAATAAGGATTGAGAGTAAATTATCGGAACAAGGCTGATCTCCCAAGTATAATTCAAAGTCAAACCTATCAGAGGCGTTATCGCGATGCTCAATCCAAAAGAAAGTGCGATCCTCTCTATTTTATCTAGTGGTTCCTCTTCAGGGAACAGGGTCGAGATGAGAACATAGCC
Organism: Thermoplasmata archaeon; assembly: GCA_046540335.1. Lineage (GTDB taxonomy): Archaea > Thermoplasmatota > Thermoplasmata > Halarchaeoplasmatales > Halarchaeoplasmataceae > Natronoplasma. The sequence goes on from JBKHFH010000020.1 coordinate 18,413, forward strand.
TGGAAAGAAAAGTAAGAAAGGTAGACCTAATACGGTCCTGAACAAGCTGTTAGGGATCAACAATATCGCTAACAACAGTAAGGTCGTGAAGACCACTACGATAGCAAGGTCCCATGGCTTTTCCTTTATCACTATCTTCAAATTTTTTCCCAACCTATGATTATCTATACATTTTATAAAGCCTTTCCTTTTTAGAGGTCTAAAGGTTCGCATTGCTCATATTCTATTTCATTCTTTAAAGCTATCTCCGCTTTCTGCAGTTCTCTTCCGAGATATGCGGCATGGTCTAATCGTGAAACCAATCCTTCCCTGACTATCGTGTCGCATACAGCTTTGGCGGATTCTCCAGTTATGATCTTATTTAGCTTGCCCGTTTCGATCTCTAACTTTCCTTCTTTCTTGACATTCAAATAATGCTCCACGATGATCTCATCTTTGACGGTGATAACGAAAAATCCACTCTCGTCGAATTCCATCTCCTTTTCTTCCTCAGCCTCTAATCTTTCTATTTCTTTCATTCAAGACCACGTTCCTAGCTATGACCATATTTTCGAGTTTTTTCTTTGCAGTCGCTTCATCCAAATTTTTCAAACCACAGTCGGGATCGACCATAGTCTCAGGTCCAAAGATGTCGTAGGCTCTATTTATATTCTCTTTTATCTCTTCGATCTTTTCCACTTCAGGCTCGGTAGTAATCACACCTGCTGCTATCCTCTGGTCTATCGAGAGATCTTCAAATATCTCGTAAAGATGTGGATTTACGGCGAACTCATGATCCAAAATATCTACATCGATCTCGATTATCTTTTGGACTATCGATCCTATATCTCCGCAAACATGGAGAGCTGTAGTCGTTCTGATATCGGTTATCTTCTCTACAGCTTCTTTTCCATACTCTGGAAACTCCAATGATAAATAGGGTTCATCGATCTGTATGACATCACAGTACTCTTCGAGTGCTTCGGCTTCCTCTTTAAGCGCCGATGCAGTATCCATGACCGCCTCTTTTTTTGAATCGTAGTGCTTGTTTTCAGCTCCTTCCACCATGGTCCAAGGACCGGTCAAAGTAGCCTTCAGCCCGGTGGAGTCGGGGATCAACTCCCTCGTTTTTTCGGCATCCTCGACGGTCATTTCCCCATCATAAGAGATATCGGAAATAATCTCAACTTTTTCCTTTACCCTATAGCCCTTGAGGCCAAACGCTAATCTTTCGATCATCCCTCCCCTGGTCTCTCCGTCCGTGAGCAGTTCTATCCCAGCATCGATCTGCGACTCCACAGCTCTCTTCAAACTTTCCAGATAAGGGTCTTTCCGCTCATAGTAAGAGTTCATCAACGACTCTTTAGCAGGACTGCAGGGGTAACTACCCACGACTGTAGTGATGAGTACTTTGTCGAGGTTCATTCAAGACTATATAGAGGTGGTAATAAAAAAGTATATCGGAGTTTTCGAGTGTATCAAACTCATATGATCTTCTAAAGAAAAATCGATAACTCATCTATATCGTCGATGTCATTAAAAAGTTTACATCTTCAAATAAAAATTTTCCTTGAGTTAATAAAAAAAATAAAAGAATGATTTTTATTTGTATTCTTGGCAGTTATCGCAGTACCACCCGTCGTGTTCCTCTACATACCGCAGGGGATTTCCGCAGTCGGGACAGGCGCTTTTTTCCTGTTGTCCTGGTGGTTGTTGCTGTTGCTGCCATCCCTGTTGCTGTGAGGGTTGTTGCTGGGTTCCTTCTTTGAAGTAGGCTTTTACTTCGTCTTTGAAGAGGAATATCAACATTATTATGCTGATTATCGTTACGATCGGGAACCCTATTAATCCTATCACTGCAAAAACTATAGCCACCATTCGTGCCCAGTTTTGACCAGTCCAAAGTCCATATGCGATCCCCAGATAAAGCAGACCAAATATGGCTGGTATGGCAAAACATATCGCACCGGCTACTGGTAAGAATTCCAGTCCTATTATGCCGTACATCGCACCCATACCGAACCAAACTATTGCTGAGACAACATATAGTATTGCTATTATAGTTACAGCTGTCGGCCGTTCCTTTGGTTTTTGTTGAGGTTGTGTATATTCCATTCTTATACCCTTCATATAAACTAGTTTAATATATATAAATTTAAGGTTTTAAGTGTGTCAATAATTTAGTGATATCGTAGACTTAAAAAAAGGAATGTTCGTCAGACTCACTCCTAAATATCAGAAACGTATGAAAGATCAAAGATCGCTAAAAAATTGGCAGACTCGAAGTTTTAAAGACTCTTATGAGGATGGTCTCCTCTAACTTCCATTCCGAAGTAATCCTCAGCTCCCTCCGCGAGGAGTTTATTGACCATAGCGATATTGGGAAACGCTAGATCTGCATTCTCTATCGGTCCATAATAGACGAAGTCGGCTCCAAGCAGAACTGGGAGACTATCTATAGAGGAATCCAAACACTTGAATATCTTATCTTTTTGCTCGTAATCAGTCAACCATTTCCAGGATTCAACCGTATTGTGAAGGGAACAGCCCGTAGGTAATCCAAATTCGTTCTTGAAGACGGGCACCGCTCTCAAAGTTTCACATGCCTTCTCTCCAAAAGGGGTTGCTGCCGTATCTAAAAATTTGTATTCTACACCGGCGTTTTCCACGATGGTCAATAGGCCTTCTTCCATCAGCGCCCCGCCGTTCTTTATGATATCCACTCTGCCCTGTGTATTGTTCTTCTGAGGGTTGTACCCTAGAATCACTGAACCCTTCGGAGTCTTTTGATCGAGAGCTTCCATTTCATCTTCCGTGAGTCCTAGATTAAGACTGTTGTATATCACTCTGTCGAGAGCTCCGATCTCTTCTAGATGATCCAAGACTTCAATCCTGACCTCGGACTCCGGCATATCAAGTGAAAAAACGCCATCGATATGTTCTAAAGCGAAATCTATCTTCCACTCGATCTCACCCTTTTCGTAGATGAAGATATCCACTAGAGAAGGGATCGACGTTTTTTCTGAGAGATGTTCCTGTTCTCTGATAAATTCCACGGCTTTTTCCTTCTCTCCTTTCGGATCTTTGAACTGGTCTTCGTAAAAGATGGTGCCCACCATGAGCGTGGGGTTCACACCAGGCTGTCCTCCTATGGTTTTATCATCGATCTCATAATACTCTTGTTCTTGGGTATAGCTGAACATCATTTCTCCTCCATAGATGATATCTTACCCCAAGGCGAGACTTTCAGTGAAGAGTGCAGGGCGAAATCCGCCTCGAACGCGCTTTCCTCTTTCTGTTCTATCTTCACCGCTGTGTAAGGTTCTCCATAACTGCCCGGATCTCTTTTCACGCAGTCTTCTATAGCCTCCTCGATCTTTTCCTGGTCCTTTGTTCCGATAAGATCTATGACCTCGACTTGATCCCTGAAGCGTTCTACAGCCTCCTCTGAAATGTTCTCTATGTAGGGAACAGCCCCTTCAGAGCCAGCGATCTTCCCGTTCTCTTCCAGTCCGTTTTCTACAAGCGCAACGAAAGTCTGACCAGATCGGTGACCTCTTATCTCTTCACCACAGATCACCACGAACCTTATACTCGGATTAGAAACGACATTGGCTATCACCTTTTCTATCCCTAGATTTTCCGTCTTCATCGGTCCCCATATCGCGACCCTCTTCTCATCGAATTCAAACTCATCCGACAGAGTGACCACAGCCACAGGAGATTCTGGATCTCCGAGCTCATAATCACCCGGCCATGGATAGAGTTCGCTCATATCTCACTCATCCTCTTGATTATCTCTCCGGAAACACCTTCATATCTCACCGGAATTATATGAGCTCCTATCTTGGTTTTTAGCCCTCTTTCCTGAGAACCGTCCTTTAAACGTTCGTAAAACTCTGTCGTGAACTCGATAGATTCCTCGCTAGTATCTTCTGCACCGAGCAATCTGTCCCTGACTTCCGAAGGTATATTCACCTGGGGCACGTTATCGATGAGTTTTCTCATATCTTCTTCGGAAGAAAAGGGGGTCGTACCGACCAAAATTGGAGGAGGTCTTTCAACTCTCTCCTCCAGTCCCTCGATGAAGTCCAACACCATCGAGACGTCATAACTTATCTGTGTCTGAAAAAAGTCGGCCCCGGCTTCCACCTTTCGTGCTGCATAATTTTCCTCGCCGGTTCTCTCCGGGAGTGCGACCCCGCCAACGCGGAATTCTGTCTTTTCTTCGAGCCCCTCTACTTCAGTAAGATATCGGTTCCTCTTTCTAGAAGGTGCGGCTGACAGCTCCGGCATGAGCTTGCCTTCGTTCAAGTAATCCTTGATGCCGGTGATGAGTTCCAACGAGTTGATATGATCGACCTTCTCTTCGGCGGGATAGTCACCCACGGCGTAGTCACCGGTCATGGCGAGTATGTTCTTCACCCCTAAGCTTTGAGCACCTAAAAGCCACCGCTGAAGGCCGCTGAGAGTCGAATCTCTACAGGTCAGATGTGCGATAGGGTCTATCCCGATCTCTTCGATTATCTTTCCTGAGTATGGGGCGGGATCTATCCTCACGATCCCTACCGGATTGTTACACACGTTAAGAGCTGTGACGGATCCCAAGAAATCGTAATCCTTGATCCTCTCGATATATCTATCAACATTGCCTCCTCTGGGAGAAGGTACCTCGAATGTTATCGGGAACTCCTCATCCTCCAATCTAACCAACAGATCTTCCATCGTTTTTACAGGTGCGGCGATTTATTTAATTTTTCCGATGACAAAAAAACCGACATAAAATTTATAAATAAAGAAACACCATATTTAATTCGACAATATGGAGGATAAGGGCGATAACGATCTAAAATGCGCGCATAAATCCACTGACGATGACTGGCTTCCTCTTCTTCAGAAAGACCTAGAACTCACGCTCTCCCTCCACCCGTACTGCGAGGACTGCGGTTTAGTGAGAAACATAGGGCCTGACAGACCGAGAAAACTCGGTTACTACGTGGACAAGCTATCAGAGTTGGAGAGATATCTGGAGAAAGAAGCCTCAAAGGGAGATAAGAGCAAACTGACCGAAGTTCACAAAAGGTTGATCGTCAAGGAGATGGAGGACGAGGAAGTATTCACCGATCTGTATGGCGTTCTTGCGACCACTCAGGAGAAAAAATTCGTGAACATCGTAAAAAAATACAGGCCCGATCTAGAAGAGAACCTTATCAAATATTATCTGGAATGATTATTTTGATAAAACAGACTCTTTATACGAGGTGAAAAATGACTTCGATCACCGTTATCATCCCTACATTGAACGAGAAAGAAGCTATCCAGGAAGTGATCAAGGATATCCCTAAAAAAGAACTTCAAGATAGAGATTATAACGTAGAGATAATGGCGGTGGATGGAGGATCCTCCGACGGTACTATCGAGCTGCTCGAAGATTCTGATGTTGAACTTATACATGCTGGAGACGGTAAGACGGAAGGGGTCAAAAAAGGACTGAAAAATACTGACAGCGACTACATTTTTTTGATAGACGGTGACGGGACCTATCCCGCGGAGAAGATCATAGATATGGTGGAAGACCTCGAAGATGGAAGTGAAATGGTGCTGGGAAACAGGTTCGGGAGTGAGATGAACGATGGAGCGATGTCCACCAAAAATATGGTCGGTAACAAGATACTCACCGGGCTCGCTAATCGATTGTATGGCACGAAAGTTTCCGACCTATGTACAGGTCTGAGAGGGTTCAAGTTCAATGGTTTTAACGCTGAGGAAATACCGGGGGAGGGATTCGAACTAGAAGCCGCCCTTCACTCCATATTTTCAAAAAAAGACATCTCTGAGATCCCTATAAGTTATAAGCAGCGTAAAGGAAAGTCCAAACTTGTGACCAGCGATGGTTTCAAGATAGCGATGCGTCTGATCAAAGAAAAGTTTTGAGGTTGTAGAATATGTTAGATATAAAAGTCCATAAGATCGAAGGGTACTGTCCGGTATTCGAAAAGGGTGACCGTATAGTGATAGATGATCCAGAATTGGATCTAAAAGATACTGACGCGGTATGCACCCACGCGCTCCAAACGATACTGCATTATTCTACCGCACTGGAAAACGGCGTGAGTCCAGTGAAATTAGGGCTGAGCAAGTCAGATGAAAATACCGCCTTCCTGCAGTGTGTCGATCCGGGAAAAGAATACACCGACGGCGGTACCGTGATCTTCAAGTGTGATATCCTATGATTCACATCAACCCCATCTCGCCCAGCTTTTCCGGCAGATAGGTCTCTGTGACGTAATCTAAACCGTACTTGGCAAGAGCCTGCTGCTCCGCTTTCTTGTCTATATCAAGCATCGTCTCTATTTCCTCTTTCCAGAACTGCGTGTCAAATCTGGGATCTTCAAGTTCCTGCTCGAGCGCCTTTCTATCGTTCTTTGAGAGCTTGTCAGTCGGCAGGTCATAGGCCATTATATCGCTGGCGGTTATGCCCACGTATTCCGCCGTAGGGGTGGCTAGGAAGTCGGAAAGGTATGCAGTGTTTATCGCACCGTAGGCTACTGACGCGAAGATCCTGAAGCTCCATGGATCAGCATCGGTGAAGACCACAACAGGGATATCTTCCTCTTCGCTCAGTCGTTTGATCACTCTTCTCGTCGCTCTCGCGGGCTGTCCCTTTAGGTGGACCAGCAATGCGTTAGCTTCCTCGTCAAAACCGTTCTCGACCAACCTGTCGAACATACCTCCGGTCTCTATGGCTATCATGAAGTCCACGTTCGTTTCGGCGAAATTTACTTTATCGGATTCCACATTGTAGGGTATGGTGTACCCTGAATCACCGACGTCGTCTCTGCAGTTGATCTTTCTCACATCGCCCTTTCTGTTGACCTCTTCGACTGTGATATCACCGATGAGACGGGCGCCGTCCTCTTCAGGTCTGAGTTTGAAATCCTCCCTCAGGGAGCCCGTGACGAGTTCCATGTCTTCAGCCAACCTGTCGGACTCGTCCTGTTTATTGAATTTAGCCTGGTCCCATCCTTCAGATATGTAATACATCTCTCTAAGAGTTGAGGATTTACCCTCTTCGATCATATCCTGAATCAGTTCCATCATGTAAAGAGTCCTGAGGAGCATACGGGCGCTCTTCAGTTTTTTTGCGGACCTGGTCGTCTTCGAGTCGCCGAGTTTCCAGACGCCCTCTCTTCTATCCAGTTGGATATTGCTTTTCGATCTGGTGGGCACTTCCATCGTTGGGACTTCTCCCTCGTCTAACTGCTCATAAAATGTCTCCGCGATTTTTTCAAGTCTTTCCAGAGCCTTTTCGTATCTTTCCTGCATATTCAATCCACCTCCTCTATCTCCGCGAGTTCGATCTCCCAATCGTCTGGCAGCGGCTCGGCTCCGATTAGTTTTGTTTCGCCGACACCTTCGATATACACGTCCGTTCCGTCGAGATCGTCTTTTTCCAGACCGCCGTCGAACTCTAGAGTTAGGGTCGTGGTCTCTGACGACTTGAGTTTCTCAAGTTTCCATTCAAGGTGATCGCCGTCGTGTTCCGGAGTGAGGTTCGAAGAGAGCAACTCGGTCTCGGGATAAGGTTTTTCAAAGAATACGTTCAGTTCTCGATCTTTCGGAGTATAATTCATTATATCTATACTTATCTCGCATCGACCGTCGTTCCACTCGTACTCTTTTTCTACGTAAACCACGCCCATTATCCTAGTCATCGAAGAGTCGAGTGTAGGAGTTTCTCTGCCCAAAATATCGGCCGACTTCTGAGCTATCATCGGTAATATGTCGTTCACAACGGTGAATTTCTTTTTTACCTTCTTACGTTTCTTCTCCTTGTTGAGGTGGGTCCTCAAACTTCTAGCGCATTCTCTAAGGCCGCGCTCGATCTCATCCACTACAGCGGGAATATCCGCTATGGCTTCCTTTGCCTCAGAAGTGAAAGGTACTCTCGTGGACGCGACGTGTACGAGTATCACCGCGGGTCCGGAGGGCATCCCTTTACCGCCTTTCTGATCCAAACCGTAGATACGCCAGTCCATGTTCTTTATTGCGGTGGTGGTGGCGCAGCCGCCTTTCTTGTAGAGCAGAGGGACTCTGTTAGCGAACCTCAACACTCTGACCGGGCTGTCTTTCGGGAGTTCCCCACCATATACGAGTCCGACTTCTACCTGGAACGGATTGCCGGAATAGACTTCTGGATCTCTAGTGGTCGGCGGTGCATAATATTCCGGATGATCGCCTTTAAGGACGTTCTTCAGACCCTTCTTTATCAGTAAACTCTTGATAGGAGCCAAACAATCGGTCTTGGGTGACATCAGCTTCACTTCTTTAGCAGCGTTCAGTATGGCCTTACAGTCCTCGACTTCTAGTTCTCCGGGATTTGTCTTCTCCTCTATACCCGCCTTTTTACAGATCTCCTCCGCCTTGCTGTAGCTTATCCTGCTGAAGTCATGTTTTAGGAAGGACTTGACCGTCCTCCGTTCTGAGTTCTTTGCCATCTTGGCTAGAGTCCCCAACTCGATACCTTTGAGATGGGGTAGAACAGCCTCCGTTTCCTCGGGGAGCTGATCCGTCGCTCTCTTGAATACGGTCTTGTCTCCGTTCCTCTTGTAAACGATCCTTGCATGCGGATTCACGATAGCGGTGTTCTTCAGATATTCGAAAACAGAGTGTTTTCCACTCCTCAGAAGACCTTTTACCGTCGTTTCGAATTTCGTCCCGTGTTCCTTCCCCTCCCAAATGACAACGTCTTGATCCTGAACTTCAGGTTCGTTTTTCTTAGTATCCAATATTATCTCCATCTCGTTCGCGTAGTCCTTTTCTTTGACTTTCGAACGTACAGTTGTAGCTCGGCCGGTCGTCAGTTGACCGTACATCACTACGGCAGAGACACCTATCCCCTGCTGTCCCCTGCTTTGGCTTATCTCGTGGAATCGGGAGCCGTAGAGGAGCTTTCCGAAGACTTCCGGTATCTTTCTCTTGACTATACCCGGTCCGTTATCTTCTATCGCGACCCTGTACTCGTTCTCGTCCACCTCTTCGATCTCTATTTTGATCTCGGGTAAAATAGAAGCTTCTTCACAAGCATCGAGAGAATTATCGACTCCTTCTTTTACAGTGGTGACTAAAGCTTTCGTTAAAGTGTCAAATCCGAGTATATGCTTGTTCCCTTCAAAAAATTCTCCGACCGATATCTCCTGCTGCTTATCAGCTAGTTCTTCCGCTATCGAGGCCATAGGTTCCCATCGCCCCGATAAATCACTGGGTATTGATAAACTTTCTGGGCAGGGTCGAGTGAAAGTGGAGATAAAACGTCTATCTCTAGCGGTTTTCTTCTATATAGAATCCGCTGTCCCTGATCTTTATATCTTCTCTCTTGCCCTCCAGGAACTGGTAGACCGTGGCGTGCTCTTTGCCCTCTAGTATCATCTCGATGGCTC
>JBKHFH010000021.1:0-27587 GCA_046540335.1 Thermoplasmata archaeon
ATGACCTCTGATTTTCCAGACATCATGGTTTCATTTTTGCACTCCTATATATAAACTTTTATGCATCATGGGAATAACTAGGAACACGTTCTCTCTTCCAAAATAATTATATGCTCATGTTCTTTCATTATATCTGATGGAATTCAAAATTCAGGTGACGGATCACAAGCCCAAAGTTTCGAACAATCTAGAGGAGGTCCTCGAAGCTTTCTTACTAGACATTGGATATCTTTCTGGCAGGAAGAGTGATGAGGAACTTTACGACAGCGTACCCTTCAGGTTATGGACTGACATTTTTTTGGAAAAGCCCGACAAATACTGGACCATGGACGAGATGGCTACAATACTGGAAACTACAAAACCTACCGTTTACCGACATCTAAATAAGATGAAAGCTCTATCTCTGATAGAGGAGAAGCAACTTACGCTTGAGGACGACGGTGAAGTAAAAAAGAAAGGCCACAAACTGAGACAGGGGAACCTGACGAAGGCGTGGCATATCACGGAACTTACCATCGAATCGAACTTGAAGCGGTATCGAGAGACCATAGAAAGGATCACTTCACTTTCCTCCGGGGAAAAGATAATAACTAGTCATACTTGTCCTAATTGTGGAGAAGATATCGAGAGCATTGAAACTACAACAGGAGGTGATTGAATATGCCGGATAATATAAGCGATCAACTGACTAAAGGATCCCACTACAAGGTGAGGTCTTTCACGACGAGAGAGGAAGTTATAACGACAAATGGGTACTTCAAAGGCTATGTTCAGATCGGAAATCATCACGCCCTGAGGATGGAGCTGGATGAATCTCAAGAGGATGAAGGAATGGTTAGGATAATACCGTATCATACGATCGTCCAAATAGATGTAATCGAAGAGGTCGAATCTGAAGAGACTGATAAATCCGAAAAGAGCAATTACTTTGGGTGATAAAAGATGTCGATAGAGATGGACGCAGATACACTTGAGGCGAAGATAATCAAAATCTTGATGGATGGCCGTCCTCTAACCGTGGAGGAAACGGCACAGGAACTGAAGGTTTCAACTTCACGTGTTGAGAGAGCCGTTAAAGGACTGGCTTCTAGAGGCATAATAAACATCCAAGAGTTACCGGACAAGAAATACCTGCGTCTTGAAAGGACGGATATAAAGTTCCACGGTACTAATCCCACCCAAGAAAAAAAGATAAAGAAAAAGAAACAGGAAAAAGAAGAAGACGATAGAGGGTCAGAGAAGAGTAGAGAGATGATGTACCGCTGAAAAGGCGAAAATTATATATAGTAACCCCTCATTAACACTAATGTCATAAATCAAGCATCATACGTTGACGATAACACCCTCCCACCCCCTTTCCTATTATTTTTTCTGGAAACCTCTAAAAAGGAGTGATATTCTAAATTTTTTACATGACGTTGTGTCCGACGATTTTCACTAAAATTCATCCATTTCAGAAATTTTTGTCATACATAATACTATAAAATGTCAGACAGAAAAATAAAGATGTTATACTCTAAAAGAGAATTTGGATGGGGCCGCCGAAATTCGAATTCGGGTGCCTACCGCCCCACGGTAGAAGGATCGACCAAGCTACCCTACGGCCCCGTGGTGAAAATTAAAAAAAGAGTTCAGTACTGCATCACTTCGTCTATCAGGTCCGTATGACTCAGCAGCATCCTTCGGCAGCAGTACCGCTCGATGCCGAGATCGTCCATCACTTCTTCTGGATCTTCTCCATTATCGACTCTGTTCTTGTAGTTCTCGTAAACGTTTCCGATTACCTTTCCGCAGGTAAAACATCTAACTGGGACAATCATCCATATATCACCTGTAAGATTTCTGCCTCTTTGCACGAGCGCCCGGACCCATGGGCTGTTTGGGCAATTTTCTTCTCGGATCTGATATAAGTAAACTCCTGTCGTATTCTTTGAAAAGCTCTTCAAGCTCTGGATCTTCGAGATAGTCCACGAGACAGTTCGCTATGGCAGTTCTCGCGGCGTCGGCTTGACCCATCACGCCTCCACCTTTGACATTTACATTGATATCGATATCTTCCGCTCTTTCGCCTACCAAAGTCACCGGTTCTCTTATCTTGAGACGAGCCATCTCCGGATCATATATCTCTATAGGTTTAGTATTGACTCTAACTCTTCCTTTGCCCGGTTTAATGGTGGCTTTAGCTATCGCCTCTTTCCTCTTACCAGTTCGGGTTATAGGTTCTTTGTCTGTCATGATTTAACACCTAGAATTTTGCCCCAAGATGTTCAGATATTTCTCCAAGGGTCAGACCTATCTTCCCGGTGGAGTCCTTCACATCGGGATCTATTATTTCTTCGTCTTCTAGTTCTGAAGGTGTACCGATATACGCACGAAGCCTTTTAAATGCTTTTCGCCCCCGGGGCTTTTGATGAGGTATCATACCTCTCACGCTTCTCTTGAATATCCTTTCAGGTCTTCTTGGGAAGTTCGGCCCGTTCATCTGTTTACCTCTTGCTCTCTTTGTTCTATAGTCTTCTAGGATCTTTCCTTTGTCCCCGGTTATAAATATCTTTTCTGCGTTGACAATCCTTATCTCTTCGCCGTCAAGTATCTCGCTCGCGACTTGGCTAGCCAGTCTTCCCATTATCTTACCTTCACCATCATACACTTTCATATTGTTCACCCCATTATCTTTATACCGCTGCCTTCAGGTTTTCGTTCTGCCAGCTCGCGGAGATCCAAAAGTTCCCCGCCAGCTTCCGCTATGCTCTTTTCCGCACTGTTACTGGCTTTGAACGCCCCGACGGTGACTTCTTTTTTAAGTATACCTGCTCCGAGCACTTTACCAGGAACGACGATCGTCTCGCCTTCCTCGACATTGCGCTCGATGCTGGAAAGGTTGACTTCTGCCCAGTGTTTAGAGGACTTCTCTAACCTTTCCGCGACGTCTCGCCAGATAGGTGCGTCTTTTTCTCTCGCCTGATTTTTCAGTTCTTTTATCAGGCTTATCAGGTTTGGATTCGTTTTATCTTCTATCGACATATCTGACTCCTCCGACATGGGAAAGGAAAATGTTTTACGATTTTCCTTACCGTTCTTTAATCAAGAGTGTCTCATTCGAGTGCTCAAGGTTATTTATAAATGTTGTTGTTTTTTCCCCGCATCCTGTCGTAAGGATATGACGGAAACATACAAATCCACCTCTTCACTCTTTTCAACCATGTTCGAGTGCGATGATTGTGGGAACAGTTATGAGCTTGAAACTGACATCCAGATCTGTGAATGTGGGGAACCGCTGAGACTAGATCTCTTCACCGGCGAGATAAAGAAGGGAGAGGATATTTGGGAAAGGTACGCTGAATTTTTCCCTTTAGAAATCGAAGATGACCTGAAACTTGGTGAGGGAGGAACCCCTCTCTCTAGGGCACCTAAGATTTCCAAGAGTTTGGATCTGGATCTCTATCTGAAAAATGAAACTATGAATCCCACATGGAGCTTCAAAGACAGAGGTACCGTACTCAGCGTTCAGAGAGCTTTAGACATTCAAAAAACAAAACTAGGCACCGTTTCGACCGGCAACATGGCAGCCAGCGTATCAGCCTATGGAGCCCGTAGAGATATGGAGACCTTCGTTCTAGTACCTTCAGATATATCTGAAAAGAAGGTTTCTCAAATCTCAAGTTACGGACCCAACATAATAAAGGTGCATGGAGATTACGGCGAACTGTACTATGAGAGTTTCGACCTAGCTGAGGGGTGCATTCACTTCACGAACTCTAATTCCCCCTTCAGAGTCGAGGGTTATAAGACCATGGCATTCGAGATTTTCGAGGAGATAAAACCCGATTACGTGATCATACCTACGAGTTCAGGAGGTCTCTTCCGCGGAATAACAAAAGGAATCAAAGAGCTTCAGATGAGTGGAATTATCGATTATTTTCCTACACTAGTGAGCGTTCAGGCAGAGGGATGTTCTCCTATCTGTCGGGCCTACGAATCCGGCGAAGAAAAGATAAAGAGATGGTCGGAACCGGATACTACGGCGAAAGCTATATCGAATCCATTTCCACCCGGAGGAAATGACGTTCTGAAAAAACTCAAAGAGCTTGGAGGTATCTGTACGAGCGTTTCGGACGAGGAGATCGCCGCGGCACAAAAGAAAATAGCCCGGGAAGGTGTATTCTGTCAGCCCTCATCCGCGGTGGGTGTAGCCGCTCTGAAAGAACTCAGAAATAAAGGTATTATAGAAGAAGGGGCCGATGTGGTCTCGATAATCACCGGATCTGGTCTGAAAACTGGGTCAGTTTATGATACCGATGAAAAGACGGTCAGGTGTGACATTAAAAATTTAGAAGATCACGTCAGTAATTTTTTATAGAATTAAAAATAATATGAACAACTTTTTAAAACCCTTGTCTGAATGCTGTATTGATATCATGGCAGAAGAAGACGAAGAAAAGCAGGAAGAGACGGAAGAGGAAGAAGAGAAAGACCTTAGAGAGAAGATACGTGAGCGTATGGAAGAGAGAAAGGAAGAGATGTCTAGAGGTTCACCTAGAGAACGCGGCGGCGCTAGAGGTCAGAACCCGATGGCTCAGATGATGCAGGGAATGATGGGAGGAAGAGGTAGAGGAACTCCCTCAAGAAGAGAGCCTGGAGAGGAAAGACTTGCTGAGGAAGTGAGAAAACTGACAAATGAACTCAAGGAGATAAAGGAAGAACTCAGAGGTATAAGAGAAGAGCTGTGAAACCTACCCTCTTCGAAATATTTTTAAAATACTAGACCAATCTATTGTTGAGTTTGAGAGATGAGGTGATGATATGGCAGGTTTGAAATTGAGCAGCCCTGAGTTTTCTCACGGGGAAAAGATACCGAGAAAATACGGTTATACCGAAGAGAACGTGAATCCCCAATTGGAGATAGATGGTGTTCCCAGTGAAACAGAATCATTGGCTCTGGTGATGGATGATCCCGACGCAGTAGAGCCCGCGGGAAAAGTGTGGGATCATTGGGTCGTCTGGAATATCGAACCGAATACCAGTCAGATAGGCGAAAACGAGACTCCACCCGGGACTGTAGAAGGTAAGAATGATTATGGTGAATGGGGCTACGGTGGACCTAATCCGCCTGACAAGGAACATACTTACAAATTCAAATTGTATGCTCTAGACACGGTACTCGACTTAAGAAGGAATTCTGATAAGGAAGACCTAGAGAAAGCGATGAAAGGGCACGTGATCGAGAAGACGGTCCTCGAAGGTACTTACGCACCCTGATCGGGAAAACCCTTTTTTAGACTATTTTATTTTTGAACTCCTTTATGTCGTCCTTGAAGTCTTCTTCCTCCAACTCTTTTTCTGTGAGAGCTAGCGTCGCCACTGGCTTTTTCCCACTCAGTTTTTCCATCGTCTGGAAAGCGTTTTCGGCCCCACTCCCACCCATGGTGCAGAAAAAACTCACTTCATCTATCTTCTCCTTCTTCCTTTCAAGAAAGGTCCTTATCGCTGGAGCAGGATTGCTAGCCCATACAGGAGTACCTATTATCAGGTGATCGGTGGTGGTAGTATCTAACCCTTCTTCACTGTATATCTCGGTGGACTTACCTCTCCAGGCATCATAACCACCTCTTAGAAATCCGAGTATCCCGGATCGATCCCTTCGGTCGTAGATCCGTTTTTCTCCACATCCTAGAGAATCGGCGATGTATCTTCCCACGAGTTCCGTATTTCCGCTTCTTGAGTAATAAATCACGATGCAGTTCATATTTTTCAAACTACTTTACTTTAGGCTTTGACGACTGAAACCGTCGCATTCGTATATTTTATCACCCTGTCAGTAGTACTGCCTATGAATAATGTGGATATGCCTGATCTGCCGTGTGAGGACATATAGATTATGTCGTCATCGTTCGCGACCTTCGTGATCTCTTCATATGGTTCCCCTTCTCTTATCTCCGTTTCGATATCCACACCCATCTCCTCTGCCATCTTTTTTACCTTTTCTAGTACTTTTTCTCCCTCTTTTTGTCGATGGTCTTTGAGTATATCGAAGGTTTCTTTGTTCAGGTCTTCGTATCTGTGGGAGGTGATCCCTGAGAGCGTGTCTGGCTTAATAACATAGAGCGCTAAAGCTGGGACATCATAGTGTTTTGCGGCTTTTAGTCCCTTTTTAACCCCTTTTAATGACAGATCTGACCCGTCGGTAGGGAGGATAACTTTACCGTACATATCTACCCATTGTTATTACATGATAATAACAGTTATGCAGGCTCTTCCAAGCTGATTTTAGAGGAAAAGTATTTTTTGGGGTCGTCCAATCTTGTGATCATATCTCAGGCGATATAGATGTCGAGAGAGCACGTATACGGATTATGTACTTGTGCGGTAATCGTATTTCTTTTGTTCAGCGTTTTTTCTCCATGTGCTGTTTCGACTGAGAGCTCTAACAGATATGGTGAAGAAGTAGAGTTCCCATATCCAGGTGATGACTGGGCTTGGAGAATGATAGGAACAGAATATTCTCATGAAATAGATGAGTATGGAGAAGGTGTCAGGATAGCAGTTTTAGATACTGAAATAGATTACAATCATCCCGAGTTGGAGGATAAGATGTGGGAGGAAATAGGTTATTATTTTGTAGATGATGATCCCGATCCCATGGACGAACAAGACATGTCAGACCAAAAAGTCCGATATTACGGCAGCGGACTCGTGAATGCTTACCGTGCAGCGGGTGGTGAAGTACCCACTCCGCTTCGAGATTTAGAGGTGGATCCTTCAGAGGCTGCACTGAACCTCAGCTGGGAGGAACCCTGGAGCATTGGTTCTTCTCAATTGGACCACTACCGGATATACCGTGGAACCGAGGAAGACGACCTTGAACCTATAGAAGAAGTCGGACCCGATCAGCTTTATTATGAAGATTGTGGAGTAGAAAACGATACAACTTATTATTCGGTTACAGCATATAATGAGGAGGGTGAAAGCTTAAAAACACAGCCTGTTAATGCCACGTTGAAATTGGAGGTCGAAGGAGATCTTCCTAGCAATTTGACAAAGTGGGATCTCCCGATAATACCTTCCGTGATAATAATCTCGGGATCTCTACTTTTCATCCTTTTCGCCCTTGCCCTCTACAGGAGAGAAAAGGGTTTAGATCGATGATTCTTCGAATTTTGTTAAAGAAGACTTATATGTATCTGTTTTGTTGATTTAAGTGGGGATTCCGATGGATAAAGAATATAGAATCCTAATTACCATTTCACTGATCTCTCTCTTAATGATATCCGCTACTTCATCAGTGTTCAATGCGACTGCAGATTCTTCTATAAGCCCGCTGAATGACGGCGAAGATCGAAATCCTGGCCCCGTTGTTCCTGATCCTGGAGACAGGATAGGAGGTTTTGATGGAGGGACCGGTTCTTTTGTGTCTTTTCAACCTATAGATGAAGGCATTCAGAATTTCCAGTTTGACGGGGATAGAGAGGTCATCTTTGATAAGATATCTATTGACGATTTCGGCAAATACGAGGAAAGAGAAATGGGCCATACGTGTTTTTTGAGAGGCAACGGTGCTGAATTTCAATTGTTCGACACCCCTTCTACAATGATGAAATTGGAAGTCCACCCTCTTGATGCTTCTGATCGTGAGGTCGGCTTTGAATTTGGAGATGTGGAAGTGAAAGGACAAAATGAAACAGGAATGGTTGAGATCGGTCGTGAAGATTTCTCAGGCGATTTGATCTACCAAAACCTTTCTAGACAGGATCAAAATGCGCCAGTAGAGAGAAATGAATTTAATATAAAGGATGAAAAATCAATCAACTTCACGGTTAAAAAAAGAACCACCTTCATATTTAGGATGAACAGAGAAGCCTTCGGGGAAGAGATATCTGGTTTCGTTAGAGAAAAGATCAGAACCGGAAGGATGGGCGGTGAGGTCATAGTACAATCAAACGATGAAGGATACGATCATATGTCCTTTTCCTATCGGGACATAGAGATGAACGCCAGGATGAGAGATGAAAGGACTCTCGAGATGCTGGTTTCATCCGAGAAACTGGGCGATGAAGGAACTCTCCTGCTTTTCGATATATCATCTGAGGTCATGAACATCTCCTCTGAAGAAGACCTTGAGTTATCTTTTGATGGAGAAACAGCCTCTTTTGTGGATAAGTTCTCGAAGATCGGTGAGTCTGACGGCCCTTCTTACACACTGGTCACTGCTGATGAGGGTACACAATTGATAGTTAACGTTCCTCATTTCTCCACCCATTCGATAACGGTTGAATACTTGATAGAAGAGGTCGAGCAGTATCTGGGTTCTTTGCAATATTATGGCCTAACAGCGATTGTCACCTCTGGACTGGTCACTTTAGGGCTGTTGCATAGAGGTTTCAAAAAAGAACATGGGAAGAAAGATAAAAAAGTCCCGATGGATAGGTCTTCGAAAAAGAAAGAGGATAGAAATAAAAGCGAATCTTCAGAACTTGAGAATTAAAAGCTTCCCCCAAAAAATTAAAACACCTCCTTGCCCTAACTATTAAGGTCGATCAAATGCCATTAGAATTGATATACAATCTGAGTTTTGCAGTTCTTACTGTTCTTGCATTGGTCCTGTCAGTGATATCGATCCTTGCGTATCGTCGCTCTCGGAAAAAGAAACTCATCTTAGTTTCGATAGCTTTCATACTGTTTTTCGTTAAAGGATTGTGGTTAAGCTATGCTCTTTTCGATATACCTAAAGAGGCTTGGGGCTCTTTTCTCATACCTGTTGCAGTAGTTGATTGTCTGATACTGATCCTTCTTTATCTCTCGATTGTAAAGGGGTAACTAGATGTCTGAACCAGAGATCGAGGTAGAGAACAGGAAAGAGATATATGAGGTCATAGAAGAGTATCCTGGACTCCATATGAGGGAGATAAAGAGAAGAACTGGGATGAGCGTGAATCTGGTCAGATATCATCTCGGCCAATTGAAGAAGTACGACATCGTCGAAGAGGTGGAGGAGGATGAATATAAGCGGTATTATCCTAAGGAAGGAAAGATGAGAGTTGATTTTGAAGATAAAAGATATCTAGCTCTGTTGAGAGAAGAGATACCACTGAATGTGGTCGTATATCTTTTGAGCCGCGGAAAACCTGCTTCTCACAGTGATATCAAAGAAGAATTGGATATAGCGGCGTCTACGCTCTCTTATCATCTGAAAAAAATGAGAGAGAAGGGACTTTTAACACAAAAAGGGAGAGAATATTGGTTGAGTGAACCTGAAGAGGTCTCGGCCCTCCTGGTCAAGTACGAACCTCCTCAAGATGTGATTGACGAGTTCATAGATCTGTGGGAATCTCTTTCTCTAAGTATGATTTTTTGATTCCTAAAGAAAACTCTTCGATTTCTGTTAAAAAAGATATAAATCACTTTTACTAACATTGTTTAAAAATAAAGAGGAGATAAGAACATGAAGAAACGCCTTGCATCATCAAATGGCACGAAAGTCTTGTTAGTCGTTTTTATACTTACATCATCTGCGGTATTCTTTCCCCTGGTGGGTTCTGAATCTCTAGAAGTCAAAGAGGTATCCGGTACTGCGGAATTCCCTTATCCGGGAGACGATTGGGCCTGGGAGATGATAGGAACTCCGTATGCACATAGGATAAATGAGACCGGTGAAGACGTACGGATAGCAGTTATAGACACTGGCATAGATCATACACACCCTGATCTAGAGGATAAGATGTGGACTAACTCTGATGAGAAACCAGATAATGGAATGGATGACGACGGAAACGGGTATATAGATGATTATCATGGCTATGATTTTGTAGATGATGATCCCGATCCTATGGACGAACACGGTCATGGTACTCATGTTGCCGGGATCATCTCTAGTATAGCTCCAGAAGCAGAACTCATGGCCCTGAGAGTTATCGAAGAGCAGGGAGGCGATTGGATTGACCTCGCTCAGGCTATCGAATATGCTAGAGATAATGGAGCGGATATCATAACTATGAGTTTGGGCTCCAAGAAATCTACATTAGGTCGACTTATAGAGATGCAGATAAGCGCCGCATATGAAGAGGGTATACTGCTGACGGCGGCCGCAGGGAACAATAACGAGTCAGAAAAATTCTATCCCGCCGGCTATGAGGAAGTAATATCCGTTTCAGCTGTCAATTCGACCAAACAGAAGGCATATTACAGCAACTACGGGGACTGGATAGAACTAGCGGCCCCTGGAGGAGGTACCGAAAAAAGGGTTTACTCGACCCTTCCCAATGAATCCTATGGGAATCTTATTGGAACTTCGATGGCATGTCCTTTCGTTACGGGTTCCGCGGCTTTGAGATTCAGCGCAAAACCCGGTGAGACCAATGTAGACGTGAGGAACTTTATGCAGGATACAGCTATCGATCTGGGAAATGAACAGTATTACGGACACGGTCTAGTGAACGCCTACCGCGCGGCAGGTGGTGAAGTGCCCACTTCAGTTCAAAGACTGGAGTCTGATCCAGGGGATTCCATTGTTAACCTGAGCTGGGATGACCCATGGCACGAAGGAGCATCACAAATTGATGGTTTCAGAATATACAGAGGTGAATATGAACAGGGGATGGAAATGATTGAAGAGGTCGGTCCCGAACAAAATCATTATGAAGACATCTCTGTAGAAAATGATCTCACTTATCAATATAAAGTTACAGCTATCAATGATGATGGGGAAGGTCTTGAATCTGAGGTGGTCCTTGCAACTCCCAGGGGTGAACCGGTAGCTCCTTCGGAGCCTAGAGATGTTGCAGGTGAACTACTGGAAGGAGGAGTCGAATTGACCTGGGAAAATCCCATCGATGATGGAGGCTCTAACCTCACGAACTACAATATTTACAGGAAGACTTCAGATGATGAGGAGATGACATGGATAGGTAAGGTCGATAAGGAAAAAACTACTTACCTTGATGAGACAGTCCTCCCAGAGAAGGAATATACATATGGTGTTACTGCAGAAAGTGATGTCGGGGAAAGTGAACCTGCCCTCACTGAATCGATACCGGTGCCCGAAACATTCGAGCCTGTCTTGACGGAACCTACCTCTCCTAAGGAAATTTCCGCTGAACTCACAGATGAGGGCGTGGAAATAAGATGGGAAGAACCACTGGAGGATGGAGGATCACCCATAATAAATTATAATATTTACCGAAATGAGACCGGTAAGGAGGACGAATTCGAACTGATCGGTGAGACGGAAAACGGTACCTTTAGATACCTCGATGATTCTATCTCATCAGATTCCGATTACACCTATAGTGTGACCGCGGAAAACGAAGTTGGCGAAAGCAGCATGTCACGATCAGTCACAGTAGCGGTCCCAGAAGATGAAGTATCGTCAGGCTTGATAGAGGAAATAAACATCCGGTTCGCTATCTTATTGATAATCGTTTTTGGTGTGATGATTTCTCTTCTGATCGCTTTGACGAAATTGGTGAACTCCTAGAGTTGTAATTTTTTCTTTTCGATAAGTTGAATCTCTTAATTCGAATTCTGTTAAATAAGGTTTATATGTTTATAAGCACCCTCTTTAGAATAGTGATCAAAATGAGAAGAAAAATACGTACGATGATGGCAGCTGGTTTGACAGCGATACTAGTCCTGTCAGTGTTTGGGATAGTGATATCCGCAGGTGTACATTCTCCCGCAGCTCCAGAGGAAGAATCTGAAGTTCATCAACCGATCGATCCGCCGGTTGAGAACGGAGAAATGTTCAAAAATAGAGCAAAAAATGCATCTGCTCATGGCGCAGCTACCTTTTTACAGGTCGAAGATTACGAGCCCTGGGCCGCCTTAGTGATAAACCCGGGAGATCCTAGAGGTGCTGACGAAGTAACAGCGAATTTTGAGAATGATACGTTGATCATCGAAGCTACGGATGAAAACCACAGTAACCATGTTTCGATACTCGTGAATAGAGAATTCGCTGATGAATATCTGAGCGAAGCCCAGAGTGACATCGATATTGAGACCAGCGACGCGGTGAATTACGAGGGAATCGAGAACTCAAACGAGAGTGCGGGTGGTGGTGCAGTTTACGTTTTCCATATCGATCACTTTAGCACTCAAACTATTGAATTGAACACCCCGGCTTTTGATCCACCTGTTGAAGGTGGGAAAGCATTCACAGATAGAGCAGAGAACGCCGCAGCTCATGGTGCCGCTACATTCTTAAAAGTCGAAGGATACGAACCTTGGGCCGCTCTAGTGATAAATGCAGGTGATCCAGATGGTATGGATGCTGTTACAGTGAGTTTTGAAGATGAGACCCTTAGAATAGAGGCTGAAGACAGTAATTCCACCAATCATGTAACCATACTGTTGAACAAGGATTTCGCGGACGAACATCTGGCTGATTCAGAAGGGGATCTGGATATTGAGACCAGCGACGCGGTGAATTTTGACGGATTGGACAATTCGAACGTGAGTGCCGGTGGAGGAGCGATGTATGTTTTCCAGATAGATCACTTCAGCACTCAGTGGATCGAGGTATCCGCACAGAGTCTTCTGCCTTTCATGGGCGTTCCTTTAATACTACTAGTGATCGCTGTACCTGCTGCCTACTATGCGGTGAAGAAAAAGGTACGCTGATCAAAAACCTTTATTTTTTATTTTAAAATAGAAAAGAAGTGAAACAGTTTTTATAATTTTTCTAGTCTTTCCTCGACAGCCTGTAGCTCTTTTTCGAGTTCTTCTTTGTAGTTCTCTAATCCTTCTCTCTTTTCTTCTTTAGACCGGAAACGTCTCCATGAACTTTTTTGATGTCCGCAGGAACAATGGCACTGAGTGTTACATCCGCATACGCATCGGCATTTATCCCTGCTATGATGTCCACGATGATGTCCCTTTCCATGGCCCTTTTTGCCGTGCCCGTGGTGTTTATGGCTTCCAGGATGTCTTCCTCTATCGCTTTCGCAGCAATTTCCACACATACTATCAGATCAATAGTTGATACAATCTTTGTAGTATTTATTTCGTCCAGTAAATGCTGAAGAACTAACTAAAAAAAATTAAAGTAAGTAAAGGATTTCGATACTAGGCGTTGAGCTTTCTTTCCAAGTTCTCTAACATAATTTCGGTCATCTTCTCTAGATCGTATTTCGGTGTCCAATTCCAATCTTCCCTCGCCTTGGAATCGTCGACACTGTTGGGCCAGGAGTCCGCCGTCTTTTGCCTCTCGTCGGGTTCGTACTCAACATTAAAATCTGGATAGTGTTTCTTTATCTCTTCTTCTAATTTTTTAGCCTCGAAGTTCAACGCAGAATGATTATAACTCGTCCGTATGTTTATCGATTCCTCATCTGCATCCATCAGTTGTAGTGTTCCTCTTATAGCGTCTTTCATGTACATCATGGGTAACTTCGTGTCTTCTCTTACGAAGCAGGTGTAATCTTCACCTTTTATCGCTTTGTAGAACATCTCTACTGCGTAATCAGTGGTTCCGCCCCCGGGTTTTTCTTTCCAGCTTATCAGCCCTGGATATCTGATTCCCCTGACATCCAATCCGTATTTTTCGTGATAGTACTGGCATAGCAGTTCACCGGAGACTTTTGTCACGCCGTACATCGTGACCGGTTCAAGTATGGTGTGTTGTGGAGTGTTATTAACAGGTGTATTTGGACCGAAGACCGCGATGGAACTTGCCCAGAAAACTCTGTTGTCATGCTCGCGCGCCAGATCGAGAATGTTCTTTAGACCGTCCATGTTCACGTCCCACGCGAGGTCTGGTTCCTTTTCACCGGTTGCAGAGAGTAAAGAAGCCAGATGATAGACTTCGTCGAAATCGTACTTATCCCAAAGCGATTCCATAAACTCTTCATCCCTGACATCTCCCTGCTCAAGTGGTCCGTCATAATCCTCTGGCTTCTCAGTGTGGCACAAAGCGACCACGTTTTCTTTTCCATATCGGTCTTTCAGTTCCGGTACTAGCTCTGACCCTATCTGTCCGAAGGCGCCTGTGACGAATATTTTCTTGCTCATATCGATACCTCACATCTTACTCGTTTATATCTATCAGTTCGTAATCTCTTTCTCCAAGGCCGATGTCTTCCCCGTGCTGAAGCTGGTAAGTGCCGTCAACGTCGTGTTCGGCCATAAATTTATCCTCGTCGCCTTTATAATCTTTACCTTCGGCTTCTTTGACCAGATCAAAAGAAGCTTGATCTAGAGCAACTGGATCCCTAGAGGCTACAACACCTATGTCGTGGACCATCGGTTCTTTCCTCCACGGAGGACAGTCGCACTCTGGAGTGACGTTCATCACGTAATTGAAGTGCACCGCTTTATCCTGTTTCCCTTTAAGGGCGCCGTAGGCGAACTCCGCTATCTTTTCCTGTATACCTTCTTCCGAGGAGGAATCTTCGACTTCGATGGCTCCCACTGGACAGACGATCCTGCATTCCCCACAACCGACACATTCATCGTAATCTATCTCCGCGTATCCCTCTACTTCTATAGCTCCTTCTGGACACCATATTTCACACTCTCCGCATCCGATGCATTCCTCGATGTTCACTTCCGGCTTCACGTTATAGTGCTGCATCAGTTTTCCCGCTCTAGATGCGCAACCCATACCGAGATTCTTCAAAGCTCCGCCGAATCCAGTCATACCGTGACCCTTGAAGTGCGAGACTGCGAAGATCTGATCGGACTGGTAGAACGCCGCTCCGATCTTCACTTCATCGAAATGTTTTCCGTCTATATCTACAGAATAGAACTCGTTTCCGTGCAACCCGTCCGCTATAACCACAGGCGCGTCTATCACCGGTCTCACCCACCCGTTCTCCTGTGCGGTCCTGTGGTGATCTACAGCGTTCGATCGACTCCCTTTGTATAGCGTGTTGGAATCCGCTAGGAAAGGTTTTCCTCCCGACTCTTTTACAGCTTCCACCACTGGAGCGACTCTCACCGGTCTTAAAAAAGTGTCGATCCCTTTTTCTCCGAAATGGAGTTTCAGAGCTATCAGTTCATCGTCTTCAAATTCAACTCCGTCGCTGACTTCTCTGTATAGCTTCTTTATCCTTGAGGAAAAATTGTCATCTTTACTATCTGAGACTAGATCAGTGAAGTATACTTCAGACATGTTATCTCGGCATTGTATGAGAACACAAGTTTATTTAGTTTATGATTAGATAACTAAACTTTTTTATTCTAAGACCTGATACTAACGTCTATGAACGTGCTACATTTCGACGAGGTCGATGACTCCCAGATGACGGAATTGATGCTGGCGTGTTTCGACCACGCTTACTCAAAAGATCATATCGAAAATCTGGTCAGCTCGGATAAAAGGATGCCGAGCTGGGGCGGTGAACTCTACGCAGAGGAAGACGGTAGATTGTTGGGTTGTGTTGGCATGCTTTATCCCAGAGCGAAGATATCTGGAGAGGTTAGGAAAGTAGGCGGTATTCGGAACGTCTGTTCAAGACCGTCAGAGTCAAGAAGCGGGTTTATAAAAGAGCTGCTCCAAAAAGCTCATAAGCGGATGGAAGAGAAAGTCGATATCTCCTTTTTGATGACTTCAAAATCTACCGTCGCTTACAATCTTTACAAGAAGCTGGGGTATGATACCGTTCACGTTCCACCTAAAGCTTACAAAGAAGTAGTAGAACGAGATACGGAAATAGAGTTCAGTGATGAAGCTGACCCTGAGTACATGCGGTCGCTGTACACTGATTCGGTGGAAAGTCTGTCAGGTCTAGTCGTGAGAGAAGAGGACTTTTTCGACATGGCAGAAGCGAGAGGCTGGCCCGACAATGATAACGTGAAGACAGCCTATAAAGACGGCGAAAGGATAGGTTATGCGATGTACGAGACTTCAAGGAACAGTCTTTCAGTGAAAGAGTTCGCGGCTGAAAAGGGTGAAGAGACTGATCTTCTTCACGCCTTCGAAGCTGAAAGCGAGAGAGACTACATCGTACTCTCCTACGTGAATCCTTTTTATCGTGGGTTACTGGAGGATATGGGCTATTCGTGGCATCAGGACCTGTGGTACAGGGTGATGGTGAAAGATTTGAATGACGGCCAAAATATCTTAAGCGAGGAAGACCGGGCCAATTTTCATGCTGGAATCTATGAGACTTACTAAGCTGATGATTAAAGTGCTCTAATCTTCGATTTTTCCACATTCCAGTTAGACTCGGCTATGTATTCGACGGTTGTCTACGCGATAAGTTCAAATGAGAAAAGCGATGTAAAAGATCGAGTTCCACCTAAATGATAAATGCAAGAGATAAAAGGAAAAGAATATAACGAGCGATCGGAATATAAACTTACAATGCATCCTTCAGAAGAGTTAAGAGGTTCTAAAGGTTCGGACCTTTCGGACAAAAAGATTATTCTAGGCGTCACAGGCAGTATCGCCGCAGTCGAAAGCGTAAAACTCGTGAGAGAGTTGATCAGAGAGGGAGCGGAAGTACACTGTGTTGTTTCGGATTGGGGTTCAAAGATAATACACCCTAATTCCCTAGAGTTCGCTTCAGGGAACGAAACGATCACAGAACTTTCCGGTCAGGTCGAACATGTGAGCCACTGCGGCAACGTCCCCGACAAAGCCGATCTTTTTTTGGTGGCTCCCGCCACAGCGAACACTATCTCGAAGATGGCTAAGGGGATCGACGATACTCCAGTGACAACTTTCGCGACGACCTGTGTCGGTTCTGATATACCCATCATGGTTGTCCCGGCGATGCATCAGACCATGTACAATCACCCGATAGTGATGGACAATCTGAAAGAACTGCAGGATAAGTTGGACGTGACGGTAGTAGGTCCGAAGATCGAAGAAGGCGCGGCTAAAGTGGCGGAAAGAGATCAGATAGTCGATGCTGTGATAAGAGAATTGCACGATGAACTCGAAGGTGAGCATATCACCGTTATCACCGGCCGTACCGTTGAACCAATGGACAGTATGAGAGTTTTGACTAATCGTGCATCGGGCAAGAGTGGAGTAGAGCTGGCGAAGAAAGCTTACCGTAGAGGAGCTCAAGTGGAAATTTGGCACGGTGAAGTTAAGACAGAAGTCCCTCATTGGATACCGAACCGGAGTTTCGAGTCAATAGATGATCTCATGGAGATGTCATCCGAGCTTGAAGGAACGGTCATCGTACCGGCTGCACTCTCCGACTTCAAGCCTATGAGTAGAAGAGAGGAGAAGATCTCTTCATCGGAAACTCTCAATCTGGAACTTGAACCAACTCCAAAATTCATAGATGAGATAAGGGATCAGGTCGGATTCTTGATCGCGTATAAAGCTGAAGACAGCAGAGAGAAGGCTGCCGATAAGGCGGAAAAGATGGTAGATGAAGGAAGAGCCGATCTCGTCGTAGCGAATTCTTTAGAAGATGTTTCACTCGAGGAGAACCGCGTCTATATAACCGGAGAGAATCAGTGGGTCGAAGGAAACAAAAGGAAGATAGCAGAAAAAATACTGGATAGATTAGAAAGGGAATTGAGATGAGTACGAAAGCTTTTTGCCCCGCTCACATAACGGGTTTCTTCAGCTTACCTCTGGACAGCGAAGAGATGGGGGACAAAGAGGGTTCAAGAGGAGCTGGATTTTCTTTAGAACTCGGAGCGACAGCGGAAGTCGAAGTCGGAGAAAAAGGATGGGAGATAGTGGTGAATGGAGAAACGACCTCTTTCATGGTCGTCGAGAAGACAGTTTACAATTTCGCTGAAGGAGGCACTATACAGATCGAAACAGATCTCCCGTTCAGTCAGGGCTTCGGGATGAGCGGAGCATGCGCTTTAGCTTCCGGTACTGCCTTGTTGAAAGAATTGGGCGAAGACACGGAGAAAGCACTTTCAGCAGCTCACAAGGCTGAGATGTTCTGCCGCACGGGGATGGGCGACGTTCTAGCTCAGTACCACGGAGGCTTCGAGATAAGGAAAAAGGGAGGATTACCTCCGCACGGAGAGATAGATGTGAAAGAGATAGATAGAGAGGTTGTGTTAGCAATAGCGGGAAATCCACTATCGACTCCAGACATCTTAAGAGATCCTTTCATGGCAGGATGGATCAATGCAGTCGGAGAGGACATAATGGATGAATTTTTACCGGAAGACGGTTTTGATCGATTTTTAAAATTTTCAAGAAGATTTGCCGATGAAACGGAATTTCCTAAAGAGGGCGTGAAACGACTTTTCGAAGCCTGTGAAGACGTAGGGAAAGGCAGCATGGCGATGATAGGGAATTCCGTCTTTTTCTTCGGTGATACTGACGAGTTGAAGAAGGTATTGGAGAACGAGGTCGGAGAAGAAAACGTATATCTAACTAGTATAGATAATCAAGGCGTTAGAGTTCTGTGATTTTCACTCCGCCAGCGTGAAGAGCTGGTCATCACCTTTGGTATCGAACAGTCCTATTCTAGCTCCTGCGTCTATCCAACCGTGGGCATAATTTATACAAGCGAAGGCTGTATCCAATTCACCTTCCTCGTAAAAATGGCGGGCATCATCATGATACGACTCTACCATCTCCAAAAAATCTTCCGCCACATTCCTCAGATGTGATCTTTCGGGAGGAGCGATCTCCATCTTATCCAGAGCTTCTTCAGTTATAGAGATGTACTTTTCGACTCTATCTTCTGAGACCATGATCTACACCTTCACATCACGGTGATGGATTCTCCACCGTCCTGGGTCTCTCTAGGTCTCACTTGGACCAACAGAGGTTCTGAAAGGTCTCCCCCGGAGACAAGGGCCTCTCCTACGGGAAGACGCTTTATCTCTTCCTTCATACCCTTTTTCATCCCTTCGACCGATTTTTCTATAGCTTTGAGATCGTTTGGATTGGTGACTTTCAAGATGACTTGTGTGTTGCACTGACTCAAAACGTTCTTGTCCACTTTAGCGGGTCTCTGTGTGATTATTCCCAAGCCCAAACCGAATTTTCTTCCTTCGGAGGCCAATGTTTTGAATGTATCTGAACACTCGACCTTTCCTCTCTGCGGACAGAAATTGTGTGCTTCTTCCGCGAACATTATGAGAGGCGGGATCTTCTCCTTTTTTCTCAGTTCGAAGATGGACGAGGCCAGTTTGTCAACGATGAATCCCTGCATGTCCGGTTCAGTTCCTCTAAGGTTGATTATCGAGGTCCTACCTTCACTCACTATATCCTTCAAACTCGTTCCTTTTCCGGCGAATATACCCTTTTCCTTCAAATTTTCTAGTCCTCTTATCAGAGAGGTAGAATTATCTTCTTCATTACCTTTAAGAACTCTTATCACTTCGCTTATGGTGAATTCGCCCTGCTGGGTCGCTAGTTTGGACATCGCACTTTCCAAGCTGTTAACGTAAGTCTGCCTCTTGCTCATACCAGCCATCTCTAGTATTTCTTTAGTATCCATCGTCCGGAACGTGAACTTGAGAGGCTGTGCGTCTTTATTTATATCTGGGTTAGGTGAAAATTCTGTCATCTTATCGCCGTATCCTCTAGGCTCGACCTCGAATCTTTTCGAATCTGAACCTCTTCCAGCTTTCGCTAAAGAAGAATACTCGCCGTGAGGATCCAAAATGACCATCGTTATATCGTTCTTCATCATCTCTTCGATCATCACGCCCGCGGTGTAACTTTTACCGCTTCCAGTCTTAGCCAGGATGGAGAGATGCTTCTGAACGATTGTGTTTATGTCTAGATTGACTTCGATATCGTGCCCTCTCAACTTTCCGATAAATGCTCCCTGTTTATCTTCTTTGAGACCTAATACGTCTCTGATGAGCTCTTCCTCCGCAAGATACACGGGTTCGCCGGCACGGAATGGATTTCCGGGAGGCCTGAGAAGGCCGTTCTCATCTCTGTACCCGATAATATTCACTTCTGCTATGACGGTATCGTCGATCTCTATATCTTTACCTTCGTTCAGTTTTTCTGCCTTGTCAACGGAAAGATCGCTCTTCCTCTCTACTTTGCTTATCTGACCCAAAACCCAGTCAACATTAGGATGTGCTATCTGGACATACTCACCTTTGTCAACCGGTGAAGAGACATTGAATTTTAAAGAAGTCGTACCTACATCTCCAAAAGTCACTCCCACGCGCCCATAAGCTTGGTCCTCTTCGGTCAGAGTGCTTTCCTCGAATTCTGCTTCTGTCAGACTTGTCCCATCCATATAGCTATTAGAGATGATTAGTTTTAAAAGCTTTCGCTTTTTTAACATCAATTCGTAAAAAATGGGGTTATCTTCCTTCTAAAATCTCTTTTTCTGCTTTTTTACCGATATGCTCTCTCATATCCGTCAGACAAGATACCATCAAAGCCCACGGTTGAGGCGGACGTCTTTGGAGTGCACGGGCTAAAGGGCTGTATTTGGATAAAGGCTCTAGATCATTTCCATCTAATATCTTGATCCCTGTCTTTGCCAGTCTTGGCTCGGAAAGCTTCACCTCTTCGTAAGGAACATCTACCAATATATCGTTCTCATCCACGTTCGCTCTGGAGGCTATCCTCCTTTCCAGTTCTCTGATATTCTTCAACTTTCCTATCTCGTCCAATTCCACACCCTTTGCTTCAGAGATCTGGTCTCTATCCAAGCTGAGACATTTTTTGTACAATCGCCTGTATTTCAACCTTTCAACTACCTCCTGCTGGAAACCTCCTTGGTTTCTCAGATAAGCCATGAACTCATCGTCTGACATACAGAAGAAGTCATCCGGTATAGTCTCCATCTTATCGACCGCCTTAGCCAACATCAGCTCTGCTATACGGGCGGTCTTGTGAAAGTAAACGGATGAGTACATCAGACCTCTCGCGACCAGCATACCCTCTACCGCAGCAACACCACCTTTGGACACTACTAGATCGCCGTTGTGTATTTCCACAGTCTGTATCAATCTTTCCAGGTCGATCACGCCGTGTGCGGCGCCTGTGTAGTGAGAATCCCTCAAAAGGTAGTCGAGCTGATCCACGTCAAGGGAGCTGTGTATCATCTGATACATATACCGTTCTTCGCCGAAATAGCTCTGTCCTTCGTGAACGTTGAGATCTGTGAGTTTGATATGGTCCTCTTTTTCTTTGATCAGTTCGGCCACCTTTTCCGGGTTGATCTCATGCTTTTCCAGTATTTCCGGAATCGTTGGATAATCCCTATTTTCGATCTTCCTCTCGCCTTTTATGAGTTCCTGCGTTACGTCCATGTGGTCCTTCCCGTCTTCGTTCTCCAGTATGAACTCGAGCGTGTGGCTGAACGGTGCGTGGCCCACGTCGTGCAGTAGAGCCGCGGCCTTCACGGTCTTTTTTTCCTCTCCCTCCAGTTGAAGCTGCTGTGCCATCTTTTCCGCCACGTGATAAGCGCCGATAGAATGTTCCAACCTGGTGTGATTCGCTCCGGGAAAAACGAGATTGGTAAGGCCGAGTTGTTTTATCCCTCTCAAACGCTGTATCTCGGGACAGTCAATAAGCTCGAGGAAAGGACCGCTGAACTTTACGCTTCCATGGACTGTGTCCTGAATGGTTTTGTAGGTCATCGGTTTTAAACGTTCGAAGGAACTTAAGTAAATTCCCCCGAAAGCGATATATTACGGGAGGAAAGTGTTTTAACCGTGTATAGAAGAGCCGCTGAGCTATTGAGTGAAAAAGGGAATGAAAAGGAACCTCGAGAAATTCATGTTATCTCTTCGAAGTGGAAAAATTTTGAGCATGAACTCAAAGTTTACGATGGTGATTCGGTTGAAACTCTAGAAATCGATGTGATAGATCTTAACATATCTCAGGAGAAGATATGCGTCGGTAACTTCGAAGGTGGATATACGCCCTGCCCCGAGACTAGAAACGTGGATAAGTTCAGGCAGTGCACTGAGTGCGCGCCTGAAAGTATACCGAGGTTGGAATGCATATTCGAACCGCAGGACTGTGAGAGCTGTGTAGGCGGGTTCTGCGAGGAGACTCATGCGGTCTACCTGGCATTCCACGGGACCCTACCGAAGATAGGCATGACCAGAAAAGAAAGGTTGAAGGAAAGATTGATAGAGCAGGGAGCCGACGCTTATGCGCTTCTACTCACCGTTGAAGATAGAAAAAAAGCCAGGGAAGAAGAAAAGAGATTGAGTGAAAAGCTGGATATATCGCAGAGGATATCCTCCGAAAAGAAGCTCAAACGGTTGTCAAGACAGCTCGACGAGATAATCATCGAGAGGAAATATCGAGGAGTCGAGAATCGAGTCCCTGTTGGAGAGCTAAAGTTTCTAAACGATTATCCGATATCTCTACCTCTAAGAGCTAAGCCAAGATTGAGACCTACACCTGGAAGACATTCGGGCGAGACCGTAGGGATCAAAGGAAAATTTTTGATATATGAGAACAGCGGTCTTCAAGCTTTGGATCTTTCCGATCTGGTCGGAAGGAAGATGCTGGTCAAGTGACCTTTCAACTGTATTTTTCCCTTATACTTCTTCCCGCCAGGATGCCTGTTGCCGCCGCATTTACGATATCGTGCGACAATCCAGCGCCGTCCCCGGCCGCATATAGATTTGAGATGGAAGTCTGAAGGTTGTCATCTACTCTCAAATGATTCGCGTAGAACTTGATCTCGGGGGCGTAAAGCAGCGTCGCGCTAGAATCCACTCCGGGTATTATATCGCTAAGCATATCTAAACCTTCTTTTATGTCGATCACCGCTCGTTCGGGTAAGGCCATGGAGATATCTCCTGGCGTGTAATCGTTCAAGGTCGGCTGAACGGGGTTCCTATCGATCCTAGATTGTGTAGACCTACGTCCGTCTCTCAGATCGCCCATCCTCTGTACTATCGGCTTTCCTCCTCCTATCGTCGTCGCCAGCTGCGCGATAGCCTTACCGTATTTTGTCGTGTCTTCTAAAGGTTCCGTAAGGTGAGTTCTGACCAGGAACGCGAAGTTGGTATTCTCTGACTCTTTTTTCTTCATAGAATGGCCGTTCACTCCTATAAAACCGTCGTACTTCTCCTTGACCACGAATCCTCTGTGGTTGGTACAGAAAGTTCTCACGAAATCGTCGTAGCTCTTCGTGTAAAGATGGAACTTAGGATCTCTATTGACCTCTATTACTGGATCCATGATGATGCTTGGGACTTCCACTCTCACTCCTATATCTATAGGCGCGAACTCCGCTTTCAGCGGCAATCTATCCGTTAGTTTCTGCACCCAGTCGATACCCACTCTTCCCGGCGCTAGTACAGTAGTCTCTGCACGTATCTCTTCACCTTCCGACGTGATCACACCTTTGCATTTTCCATTTTCGATCAGTATATCTTTCACTTCAGTCATGGTCTTGAAAGAGACGCCTCGATCTTCAAGCTCATCCTTGAAAGAACTGATAACCTCAGGTGCGTTATCAGAGCCGATATGTGCCTGTCGTATCGGGAAGAACCTAGCTCCTACGGAAGCGGCTCTCCTTCTCAGCTTTTCTTCCTGTTTGCTGTCTTCCTTCTTGGGTTCCGGCATCCCGTGATCGGAAAGGACTTCCTCTATATACTCTATCAAGTCCCATGCCTCTCTCTCGTTGTCGGTGTAATCTCTCAGATTTCCTCCAATATCGGGTCTAAGGTTCACCGTACCGTCTGAATAAGTCCCCGCTCCGCCGATACCGGTCATTATGTCATCTTCTTTCCTCTCGTCTATATCTTTTCCTTTATCCACTACTAAAATTTCAATATCTTTCTCGCTCAACTCGTAACTGGCGAACATGCCGGCCGGACCTGCCCCAATCATAACTACATCATAAGCCATAACGATCGATTCGCTCCAAAAGCGTAATCATCGGGTAAGGTATTTAAATTTATCCAGCTTTTCTAGATGCTACGATAACGTTTTTAATCAAGCTCATCTTACGACCTATAGATGAAAAATAAGAAGATACTTATACTGGTGATAATGCCGCTCTTCTTGTTATTTCTCAGCAATTCGATCTATATGCCGAACGCTGGATTGATCGAGAGCGATCTGGGAGACATTCCAGGCTTCATATCTTTAACCATAACGGGTTATTTGGTCGGGCAGGCGGTGCTTCAGTTCTTTTACGGTCCTCTTTCCGACAGATACGGCCGCTACAAAGTTTTCATCCCGGCTCTTTTCGGTTTTGTAGTAGCCAATATACTGTGCTATTTCGCATGGAGCGGTACTTCACTCATAATCTTCAGGTTTCTGCAGGGAGCGACTATATCCTCGGGATACATACTCGGGGCGATAATATTGAGTGATGTGGTCCCTAGATCGGTGATAGGTAGATATATGGGTATATTCTGGGCGGTCCCTCTTCTCGCTCCCCCTATAGGTTCCTTCATAGGCGGATTTCTAGGCGAGTACTTTTCCTGGCGACACACTTTCTTTTTTCTTGCGATCTTGGGTTTCATTTCCTTCGTCTTGATAGCACTTTATCTGCCTGAAACACTGGATAGAACAAATACCGAACCTCGAAAAGTCCTTTCCGGACTTTCGATGTTCAAAAGACTGGACTTTTCGGCAGTAGCCTTTTTGGGTCTCGCTTTGCTCGGAACCTATTTTTCCTTCAATCTCTTTTTTTCACTCATCCTCGACCAGACATACAGCTTTACACCTTTCAACGTCGGACTTTTTCTGACTTTTTACGGTATGGTGGATTCATTTTCAGTTTTCATGGGAGGAAAGATATCTGATAGATTCACTCCCAGGAGAATATTGTTAGTAAGCACCTCTATAGCGGGTCTCGGTTCTCTGATGTTCGCTCTGTTGATAGGCGCCTCTCCTTATTTCCTGCTGATATCCTTCATGGTGTTCGGCGTCGGCATAGGACTCGGTACCGCTCCTTTGGTAACTTACATCCTCGATCTGTCACCTAAATCCAGGGGAACAGCCCTGGGGATGACAAACTTCGTGAGATTGTTAGGAGCTGCGGTGGTGCCTTTCGGCGGTCAATTCGTCAGAGAAGTATTTTCGGATTCAGTCCTATTCTATATCAGCGCGATACTGATTTTTGCCACGGTAGTATTGGCATGGATGGTCACCAAAGACATAGAAGATGTTGTCTACTCTTGAGAGATGTACTCACTCATTTATCTTGGACACGCCTCTTCTGAGATACGGTGTCAATTTGATGTTAGAAGGGCAGACATAGGAGCACAACCCGCAATCTATGCAGTCCTCGACATGCAGTTTTTTCAGCCTTTTCACATCGTCTTCCTTCTCCGCTTCCATTATCATCTGCGGATAGATATCTACAGGGCAGACGGTATTGCAGTAACCGCATCTGATACAGGGTTTTTCTCTCTCGTAAGGACTGGGTTCAGAATGAGTGAACGCGGTCAAACCCGAAGTAGCTTTCAGCAGAGGAGTTGATGGATCAGGTATTGTAGGCCCCATCATTATCGACCCCATCGCTATCCTTTCGAATTTTCCCGGCGAAACACCGATATGTTTGAGGACATGACTCACCGGTGTTCCCATCCTAGCCCATAGGTTGTCACCGCCGTCTTCCTTCGAATAGAATGTCATGCCTCTAGAGACTAACGATTCTCCATCTAGAACGGCTCTAGCGACGGCGTGTGCAGTAGCGACGTTATGTACCACTGCGCCAACAGCCGGCGGAAAATCACCGGACGGAACTTCTCTGCCAAGGATCTCTTTGACCAGAAGTCTTTCGCTACCTACCGAGTAATTCGGTTCTATCCTTGCGATCTCGATGTTGTTTTTCTTCAGCATTTTCTCGAATTTGGGCAATTTACCCTTTTGAGTTCTCGTAGCGAAAATAATATGGTTTACTTGCAACATCTTACCCATCAATTTTATACCTTTCATCATCTTCTTTCCTTTTTCCATGATAAGCCTGATATCGCAAGTGATGTTGGGATCGCTCTCTTTGGCGTTGATGATCAGGTGAGATATATCTCTTTCCTCGGACAATTTAAGGTGAGTGGGAAATGAAGCTCCACCAAGCCCGACCACTCCCGCTTCCCGAACTCTATCGATCATTTCTTCTCTAGAAGCTTTTTTTACATCGATAGGATCATAGAATGGCTTTTTCCCCTCGTCCTTGGTCTCTATTATTATCGCCTTTTCTTTCTCCTGCGATATCGGATGTTCTAATTTCGTTATCTCTTTTACAGTACCGTTCACCGGGCTGTGAACGGGTACGACCATAGGACCGCCTTCCTCATCATCTCCTATTTTCTGTCCGTAACTCACGTAATCGCCTTCTTCGACCAGCGGCTCAGTTACTTTCCCGATATGGTGTCTGAGGAACACTCGCATCTCATCAGCGGGAGGGATCTCGGTGAAAGATTTGTCAAGACATTCGGCTTTCATGCTTATGTCCATCTCGAATCCGCCGTTTTCCTTGAAATTACGTAGGTCTTCATCATCTGAAGGCAAGGTCAATCACCTCCTCTCGTTTCCCTGTGTCCGTATGGCGTTTTAATACCTATTTTATCAAGGTATGGCGTTGCGAAGTTCATTATAACCAGAGCTATAACTGAACCGCCGAGGACGTTAAAAAGCTGGAATATGAAGGTCAAGATCGCCAGCGAAATGCCAAAGATATATTGTGACCTTTCCGGCATCGGAGTGGACTGAGGTTCGGTAGCCATGAAGAAAGCGAGGAAGATGACGCTACCGGTGAATACGTGGAAGGCTATCCTGAGGATAGGGTCGCCTCCAAGGTAGAGCCCGAAACCAGCAGCTAAAATGGTCATCGTTCCGAGGGTTGAGAGTATGATACGCCATTTATACCTCAACCAGTAAGCTGCTAAAGCGCCTACTATCAGAACGACCAGGCTGGACCCTCCGCCGACCCATCCGTGTGTCTGCCATAAGAAAAGACTTTGCGCGGGAGATAGGTCACCCAGTAAAGGCAGCGTTTCCCTACTGAATATCCACATGGAACTCTGTAAACCTTCCGCCGTGGTTATATTCAGGTCGAGATGGTGTGTATGAAATAAAAGACCGAAGTCTAAACTCCTTAGAGTTAAAAGCAGAAGAAGTAGCACTTTCGAAGCTGCCGCAGGATTCAGGTACTTTCTCTCAAAATACTTTCCCTGGCCGTATTTGAAAACGAGGATCGCCAAAAGAGCCACGGCTGCTGTCACCCAGAATGGACTGGCGATAGCGATCGAGAGTCCAACTATCATCCCCACCACTAGCGGCGAGGCGGGTGATTCGTAGCTGGGTTTAATACCCTTCATTATCTGATATGAATTTATTATGCCGTGCACGACCAATACGGTCCCCAAGGCTATCATTATATGGATGAGGGCATCCAACCCCATGACTATCACGGAGGCCACGGCTATTATGCCCATGAGTAAGAAAGTCTTCAACATCAGTTCCGTTTTTTCGAACCCGATATGTAAGTGAGGCGGATTTTCCATCTTGTAGAGGTTTGATTCAGAACTATTTTCATCCATTCTTTCACACTCCCATACAGTTAGTATCTCACTGTTATCTAATCAATATAAGGTATTTTATTTTTGTGGAGAAGAGGTTCGATAGAAAATCTTCGTTTGCCAGTTCATGCACTAGTTATAGACGATAAAGAGTGCTTTAATATCTTGACCTTTTTTACTTATGGATCATTATAACTTTTTTGAGGCGTACCGAAATTGCTCTTAAACAGGCTGTG
>JBKHFH010000022.1:0-26147 GCA_046540335.1 Thermoplasmata archaeon
AAAAATTAAGTCAGATGGAAACATCTAAATAGGAGTGCAGGTTTAAGAATGAACGCTGAAAAGGTTTTATCGTGATGGATTACCAAATCT
This sequence comes from Thermoplasmata archaeon, assembly GCA_046540335.1. Lineage (GTDB taxonomy): Archaea > Thermoplasmatota > Thermoplasmata > Halarchaeoplasmatales > Halarchaeoplasmataceae > Natronoplasma. The sequence goes on from JBKHFH010000022.1 coordinate 91, forward strand.
AAGTTCTTTGAAAACTATTCCAGAATAATGGGTTGAGTGTGAAATTATGGATGAGAAAAACAACAAGAAAGGTACAACCACACTAGGTCTGGTGTGTGAAAGCGGCGTAGTACTCGCAACAGAAAAAAGAGCCACGAAAGGTCATATGATATCTCACAAGGATACGAAGAAACTTTTCAAGATCACAGATAATATAGGACTTAATATAGCAGGGCTAGTAGGAGACGGTCAAGCGCTTTCCCGGTACTTGAGTTCCGAGGTTGAACTTTACGAATTGAAAAGGAATAAGGATATATCCGTCGAGGCGGCGACCACTTTACTCTCCAATATAATGATGGGGAGAAGGATGATGCCATACTATGTGGGCCTTGTCATGGGTGGTGTAGATCCCGACGGCACAGGCAAAGTTTACTCTATAGATGCATTGGGAGGAGCTATTTCCGATGAATATGTAGCTGAAGGCTCTGGTTCACAGTTCGTTTACGGAGTGCTCGAAGATCATTTTGAGAAAGGTATGAATATTGACGACGGCATTGAATTGGCTGTTTTATCCCTCCTTGTCTCGAGCAGCCGTGATTCTGCATCGGGTGACGGGATCAATGTCGCAAAGATTACTCATGAGGAGGGATTCGAAAGACTCGAAGAGGAAGAAGTCGAAGAATTGATTTCAAAGGTACGGGATAAGAAAAATCTTCCCGCATTATAAAAACTGTTATCCTTTAATTTAAAAAAGCTCTTGATGGATATTGCGATCGAGAAATTATCATTTGCCTTATGGATATATATGATGATCAATGGTTTGATGAACAGAAAACAAATAAACAAATTTAAAGAAAGTGGATTTTATGAGTGTTGAGGATGTTTTAAACGAAGCAAAAGAAGCGATCGATGAAATACTTCCGGCCAGCGTACGGATAACGGACATACAATTTGAGGGATCAGTGATCGTAATTTACACGAAGGACATGGATAAATTTACCGAAGATGCCGATACGTTGAAAAAGTTAGCGGAAATGCTTAAAAGAAGAGTCACCGTTAGGCCAGACCCGTCTCTTTTAGATGATCCCAAAGAGGTAGAAAAAAAGATAAAAGAGATCGTTCCCGACGAAGCAGAGATCACAGATATGTATTTCAATGAAAACATAGGTGAAGTGACCATCAAAGCTAAGGCACCCGGAATTGCCATAGGAAAAGAGGGGAAACTACTAAACGAGATAAAAAGAGAAACGGGATGGGCTGTAGACGTGATAAGGACCCCTCCGATAGAATCGAAAACTGTGAAGGATACTAGAGAATTTTTGAGAAAAGTTAGAGATAAAAGAAAGAACTTCCTTCAAGAAGTTGGGAGAAAGATCAATAGAGACACTAGAGAAGGCGAGACCTTTGCAAGGATAACCGCTTTAGGTGGTTACCGAGAAGTGGGAAGGGCCGCACATCTCCTTCAGACAAGGGATAGTAAAGTGTTGATCGACTGTGGGATAAACCCTTCAGCTCAAAGTCAAACTGACGAAGGAACCCCATATCTTAATGCTCCTGAGCTTCACCCTCTTGAAGAGATAGACGGTATAGTATTAACACATGCACATCTCGACCACAGTGGTATAATTCCTTCGCTTTACAAATACGGATTTGAGGGTCCGGTATATACAACAGAACCAACAAGAGACCTTTCTGCATTACTTCAGCTCGACTACATCAAAGTCAGTGTGAGCGATGCAAGAGACCCACCCTATCAGTCCAAACACGTTCGGGAACAAGTGATGCGAACGATCCCGCTGGAGTACGGGGAAACTACAGATATCGCACCAGACATAAGGTTGACCCTTCATAACGCAGGGCATATAATCGGTTCTGCAATTGCTCATATGCACATCGGCGATGGGGATTACAACGTCGCTTTCACTGGCGATATCAAATACGATGATACATGGCTTTTCAATCAAGCTAGTAATAAATTCCCAAGGGTGGAGACAGTTGTTCTAGAATCTACCTATGGAGGATATGACGATCTTCAGCCCAGCAGGAAAGACGCGGTAGAACAGTTGAAGGATATCTTGAATCAAGCTCTTAACAACAGGAACGGAAAGGTGATAATCCCAGTGTTCGCAGTTGGCCGTTCTCAGGAGGTGATGCTTGTGATCGAAGAGGCGATGCGGGAAGGCGATATACCAGAAACCCCTGTGTACTTGGATGGTATGATTTGGGAGGCTACGGCGATCCACACCGCCTATCCAGAGTATTTGAATAACAAGTTGAAAAACAAGATATTCCACGAGGATGAAAATCCCTTCTTGGCGGATTGTTTTGAAGAAGTCGGCAATATGGATGACAGGAGGGATATCTGTGACAGTGACGAACCAGCGATAGTTCTCGCCACGGCGGGAATGATGAACGGAGGACCAGTTCTTGAATATTTCAAAGCTTGGGGCGACGAACCCGAAGCAACATTGATATTCGTTGGTTATCAGGCGGAAGGGACCCTAGGCAACAAGATACAGAAAGGATACGATAAGGTGACCATGACTGAGAAAGGCGAAAAGATCGATATCCCTGTGAATTTGAATATATACACGTGTGAAGGTTTTTCTGGTCACAGCGACAGAATGCAATTACTTCATTACATCAGCAAGATGAAACCCAATCCGAAAAAGGTCCTGATCAATCACGGTGAAGAGAGCAAAGCCCGAAATTTGGCTAGTACTATCTACAAAAAATACGGTATAAAAACAAGAGCTCCTAGAAATCTTGAAACAGTGAGACTTTATTGAAGGATCCTACTTTTAAAACAATTTTATTCCCTTCACATTTCTCCATTGTAGTTGGGTTTGCTCATATAAATCTAATAAGAAAGAGATTAAATAAAAATTTAATTTTGGATTTGGAAAAAGCTCTAGAGACTCTGTTCGAAGTCCTCGACTTCGTAATCGAATTCGTCTCTCTCGTCTATCTCTCCTTTTTCAAACTTTATCTCTCTAGCCAATAACCAGAATACTAGAGCTAGGGATTTTCTACCTTTGTTGTTTGTCGGTAGAGCAAAATCCACGTTTTTCAGCATATTGTTAGTATCGACCAAACCGATGATAGGTATCCCTACATTGACTGCTTCTTTGACAGCTTGACGATCGGCTGAAGGATCTACAACGACAAGTACTTCTGGCTCGATGAAGTGTTCGAGGGAAGGATTGGTGAGAGTACCTGGAATGAATCTACCTGCTATGCTTGAAGTTCCGATCACATCGGAAAACATTTCGATAGGTCTTTTCCCGTACTGTCTTGCTGAGACAAATAGTATTCGTTTAGCTTCATAGCGGGAGAGGAACTTGGCTAGAGTTCTAATCCTTTTTTCGGTCTGATCAACATCCAGTACGAAAAGCCCGTCGTCCCTCACTTTGAAGATAAACGGCTCCATGTCTTTAGCTTTTTGTTGAGTTCCTATATGTACTCCGGCGGTTAGATAAGTATCCTCCGGCACCAACATTTCATCTTCTTCAACTTCGTCTTCGGCAGTCATTGTTCATCCTCTCTTATTACAGTTATAGGGATAACACCCTTCTCAAATTCTTTTATAGCGACATCTACCGGATCGATTGGTCCTCCGGTGTCGGCTTTCAACATAGTTGGAGCTCCCATAGACAACTGGATGGAGCGTGCACCGATTATCCTAGCCTTCTCGAAACGGGTATATTCCCTATTCATATTCCTTTAGCCTTTTCCGGTAGAAAGATTTGAATTATAAATCTTTTCCTGTTACCTACCTCAAATCCCGGCAAATTTGACTATTCGTTCTAAGGTAGGACACACTTATAAAAATTGCGGAACTCATTTTAGGACCGAACAGCGGGTGATCATCGATACGTTTATTACCGAGATCCATTAAGTTCCGTTATATGCCCTATAAAACCCTAGTTCTGCTATCCGGTGGTATAGATTCGCCTGTCGCTGCACATATGATGGCTGAGACCGGGGCTGAGGTGAATTTACTCTATTTCGATAATAGGCCTTTTACCGATCAGAAGACCATAAAGGTCGTGGAAGATCTCTCTAAAAGGTTGGAAGAGATCCATGAAGAGATAATAAAAACATATTCAGGTAGTTTTGGCCATGTTCAAAAAGAGATCGCAGAATATACAGAGGATCGTTTTCGATGTATTTTGTGCAGGAGGATGATGTTCAGGTCTGGTGAAAAACTAGCAAAAAAAATCAACGCTGATTCACTAGTTACCGGGGAATCACTGGGCCAAGTGGCCTCACAGACTTTGAGTAACATGTCATCTGCCGATTCGGTGGTGGATATCCCGGTAGATAGACCTCTGATAGGTCTGGATAAAGATGAGATAATTGGCATCTCAAAAGAGATCGGAACCTACGAGATATCTACTAGGCCGACCATCTGTTGTATGCTGACTCCGGACAAACCAAGAGTGAGGAGCGAAGTCGAAGAGTTGCTCTCTGAGGAAAAAAATATGGATGTACCTAATCTCTTACAGGATATGACCTATGAAGAGATCGTTTTTTAATATTATTTTCCGACATACTGCGTATATAAACTCTGTGCCTTTTTGGGGTCTTCAGTTCCATCTATTATGGCCCTACCGTCCCTAAAGATGTTCAGTTCATATTCTCCAGTGGGTATCCTGATCATCTTATCACCAACTTTCCTCGCGTCTCTGAAGCGTTCGTTTAGTCTATTTAGATCTAGTGAGACCTCATCAGCAGGAGTGATCTGGATCGAGTTCCTTCCACAGAGTTCTGTAATGGAGTCCTCTTCGCTGTCTAGGAACTCAAACTCGTGCTTTCCACAGGTCATACATTCTTTTTCCCTTCTTTCAACATTCGTGATTTCGAAATCGTTTTCCCAGACGTCGAAAGTAAGTAGCCCTTTTCTCATCTTTTGACTGGTCAAAAACTTCACACACTCGGTGGCGGCAATATTACCCATTATCCTTGGTAAGGTGAACAAAACACCAGCGCTCTCGCACGTTTCAAGACTACCAGCTGAAGGTTTTTCTGGGAAAAAGCATCTTAGACAAGCATTTTCTTCAGGTATTATATTTTTCGTCATGCCGTAGGTCCCTAAAACTGCGGTATATATCCAAGGAATTTGATTTTTGACACACGCATCATTGGTTAAGTACCTGACTTTTAGATTGTCCGACCCGTCCATAACGAGGTCTACATCACTGATCAATCTCTCGATGTTCCTGGTATCTATATTGGTTACTTCGCCTTCGACCTCTATACTGGAGTTTATCTCCCGCACTCTTTTCTCAGCGACTTCCGCTTTAGGTTTGCCAAGGTCTGATTCATCATAAAGTATCTGGTGATTCAAGTTTGATTCTTCGATCAGATCTCTATCTACGAGTTTTAATTTTCCAACACCTGTTCTCGCCAACGCATCTGTTATCGGCGAACCGAGGGCTCCTAGACCAAAAACGGCTATAGAACTCTCTCGGAGCTTGGACTGCCCTTTCTCACCTATTTGCGGTAGTACTAAATGTCTCGCATATCTGTTCATCAATTCTAACAAATTTCGAAAAGGGATTAAAAGTTTACTAAGTTTTGAAAAAATATTATAACTCCTACACGTATGATGTACAGATGAGAAAATCGGGATGGTTCGCGCTGCTGAGCATAATGAGCTTCTCGGTACTTATCAGTACCGTCCCCCTTTACGAGTACACTCTGTGGGGTATAGATTGTGGAGAGTACCTGTATTATACCTTTCAATGGGTGGATACTGGAGGGGCTTATCTCTCTATAGATGGGTGGGCAAAAGCCTATCCTTATTTCCCAGGGATGTTCATACTTGGAGGAGGATTCCATATTTTATCTGGTGTAGATATCATCCGATCGATGGTTTTTGTTCCCGTAGTTCTATCCGCTTTTTCACCTCTTTTTGTATTTCTCATAGTCCGGAAAGTGATGGGCGATTGGAGGCCGGGGATACTCTCTGCTTTTTTATTCACAACTTTACCTCCTTTGATATATGGATATTCTCACCCTCGTCCAGAGACTTTAGGTTTTTTCTTTATGGTGCTGATCCTTTCTTTCATTACACGATCATTTGAAGATAGGGAAAAGATGATATTGCCGGTTTTTTTCGCACTATCGTCCCTAATCGTCACCCATCATCTATCCACATACTTTTTCATACTCATTTTTTTCGGCGGTATAGCTTTATCGAAGCTGTGGAGAAGAAAAAGAAGATATCTAGATGTCTTCAGGATAAAATTGTTGACGGCCTTCATCGTCGCTACCATGATTTACTGGGTATTTTACGCTGTACCTTTCAGGGAAAATAGGATAAAAGACGCGCTTATTTTTCCTTCTTTTACGGTACTAGCCGTTCCTTTTATCTTTCTCCTTATCCTTGAGATCCTGGTAATTTTCAGGAGAAAATTTGATTTTTCTATACCTATAAATTTACATAAAGAAAGTCTTGGGTCCTTTATGGTTTTCTTCCTATCAGGACTTATGATCGTGATCCCTATCCTTGTCAACATAGCGTTAGGGACTTTGCCTGTCCGGGATATAGAACTCGGGTATACCGTATTACTTTATTTACCTATAGTGTTCCTCTCACTTTTTGCTCTTGGAGCAAGGAAGATAATAAAGGCCCTTGAAGAAGGTCCGATGATCATCGGTTGGTTCTTTTTCATAGTTCTTTCAATAATTGTCGGTGTGATTTTCAACAGCGATTCTCTCTTGCCTATGAGGCAGATCACTTTTTTATTATTCACAGTTTCACTGTTGTTCGGTATCGGTCTTTTTCACTTCCATCGGGTGATCTTCAATCCGAATGGAAATCCCCGAAAGACTTTGGTTCTGGGTGTTTTGATCATACTCCTTGCTTCTTCACTTGTTCCTTTATCTTTTCCATCTCAAGAGAGGGCCGGAGGATATACCGAAGGGATAGAATCGGAAGATATGGAAGCCGCATTTTGGGCTAGTCATTCCACAGAAAAAAAGATAGCGACCGACCATAGGCTGAGCGGCGCTCTGTTTTCTGCCGGTAACCAAAATCTGACTTGGAGAGATGGCTACGATATGTATTTTTCATCCGATCTAGATCGGGCTTTGGCGGACCTTGAGGCCAATAATGTCAGTTATATAATGTGGGATAAAGAGATGCAAAAAGGGGCCGCGATAGAGTTGGGTAGTAATCCAAAGCCCATAAACAAAACACTCAAAAACGATTATCATGAAAATCTTTATCTGGTATACAGGAGCGAAGAATGTGTTATCTATGCTGTTCGATAGCAATTACTCAATATTTTACGATAGCATACATCAAAACATTTTAATCTAAAAGCCACGATTGAGTGTTAAAAATGGATGGAAAAAAGGAAGTTGAAGGGGCCCAGGACTACTTATTAAAAAAGATTAAAAGAGAGATCTTCAAGCGCAGGAGGTCTACGCCGTTTTTGATATCGATCTCGTTTCTCACAAGCTTTCTGATAGCTCGGTTATGGGTCATCTATTTTAAAGCTGCTGGTTCTGTCAGGCCGGAGGTCACTTTCACAGTCGGTAGAAACCTGTTATTGGGTGGTTATCATATACATCACATCACTTATGGGGTAGTTTTGGTCTCAGTATCGGCATGGCTAGCTATAAATTACTGGAGTAAAAATATGGCCCGGATCAGTTCTATTCTATACGGTCTTGGTCTGGGGCTTATAGTTGATGAGTTGGGTTTCATCATAGGGGGTATGAAACCATATCAAGGGGATACTGAGGTGTTTTATGTGGTCATAGGTGTGATAGCTGTATTGGCTAGTATCGTTTATTTTCCTGCTTTTTATCGGGCTATCAAACGCGATATTAAAAAATTTCAAGATAGACATTTCGACTAGTTCTGATCCTTTCCCGTATGGAGGATTTTAATTAAATATGAGGGGGGGTAAAAGTTTTACTTTAGTGAGTGAATTAGATATTAATATGAAAAAGAGAGGAACAACAGATCTTCCCCTTCATGGGGGAAGCGCCCCGAGATGGCTATTCAAAAGGATGGTCCGTCTCAGCAGAGGCATCACTGAGACCATAATAGAGGATTTTGGACGGAAAGAATATTTGAATAGGTTGACTGATCCTCACTGGTTTCAGGCTTTTTCCTGCACTATCGGATTTGATTGGCATTCGAGCGGAACGACGACGACCACTTGTGGTGCTCTAAAGGAAGCACTAGAACCATCTCAACACGGCATAGCGATAACTGGGGGAAAAGGAAAGGTAAGTAGAAAGACTCCCGATGAAATAGAGGGTCTAGAAGATGTATTCTCTATCAAACCCTCTCGGATAGATTATCTAGTCGAGGCCTCAAAACTTTCCGCTAAGGTCGATAATTCATGTGTTCAAGACGATTATCAACTCTACCATCATTGTTTTTTAGTTTCCGAAGATTCAGAATGGGGTGTCATTCAGCAGGGCATGGAAAAGGAGAAAGGCTATGCACGGAGATACCAGTGGTTGTCTAGAACAGTTGATGAGATGGTTGAAGAGCCTCACGAAGGTATTTGCTGTGATAGGAAGAAAGGGGAGGTATTGGATATGACCGACGAGGAGAGTCGTGAAGCGAAAGATGTAAGTTTAGATCTCGTGAACGATGGGCCTTCTCATCTAAGAAAGTACTTGGATGAAGGGGGTCAGACTGCACTGACTGATTTTGGACGAAAGGAGGTCGAGATGCCTTCGCACCATGCCGTTTTAGACACGGATATCTCTGAGAGGGGCTGGAAAACCCTAGAAAGGGCTTATGAGACCCAGCCTGCAGACTATGAAGAACTCGTAAGTCTAGAAGGCATGGGTCCAAAAAAGATCAGGGCCCTCGCCCTGGTAGCTGACCTAATTTACGGATCAGAGGCCAGTTGGGAAGATCCCGTCAAATACAGTTTCGCCCATGGAGGTAAGGATGGAACACCTTATCCCGTAGATAAAGAAGTTTATGATACTACCCTAAACACGCTTGAAGAAGATATAGAAAATGCTGAGGTCCCTGAGAAAGATAAAAGGAAAGCTCTCCAACGACTGAGTTCTTTTCTCAAAGATTAGTAGATATAAAAACTAATCTCTATTAATTATAATAAATATTTTATATACTTTGGCATAGATGAATTATTAAACTCTGTACTTACGGGTATACCAACACAACCTTTATAATGCAGTCCTCTCGTAATTTAGTTAATAGACGGTGGTCATTTGGACGAAGAAGACTTGAGTGGAAAATCAAAAGAACTGACTCAAAGGATCGAGGAACTTCAGAAGAAACATGCAAAGAGAGCAGACGAGTATCCTAGTTCAACGAGAGACGACTACGTCAGAAATGAACTTGAAAGACTCAAAAAAGAGACGAAAGAACTAAAAAAGGAAGTAGCAAGATTGAAAAAACCACCTCTTCTAGTTGGGCAGGTCAAGGAACTATTGCCGGAAGACAAAGCGGTCATTGAGAGTTCAACGGGTCCAGATTTCATCGTCAATGTCGCGGACTTTTTACCCAATAATAATCTTCAACCAGGAACTAGAGTGGCTCTTAACAAACAAACCCTTTCAGTCGTGGAGGTTCTATCATCTCCTGTTGATCCCGATATAATGGGTGCAGAGGTTTTGGACAAGCCTGAAATCACTTATAAAGATATAGGTGGCTTGAAGGATCAGATAAGGGAAGTAAAAGAGACTGTAGAAGAACCTTTGCTTTATCCTGATAAGTTCTCCGATATAGGTATCGATCCTCCAAAAGCTGTTTTACTGGTCGGTCCTCCCGGTACGGGGAAGACCATGATGGCTAAGGCGGTGGCTAATCGTACTAATGCCACCTTCATCAAATTAGTAGGCTCAGAGTTGGTGCAGAAATATATCGGTGAAGGCGCTAGGATGGTCAGAGAATTGTTCGACATGGCTAAAGAAAAATCTCCTTCAGTTATTTTCATGGATGAACTAGACTCTGTAGCTACCAAAAGGCAGGAACAGGCAACCTCCGGTGATAGGGAAGTTCAGCGGACGATGATGCAGCTTTTATCTGAACTAGATGGTTTCGATCCATTAGATGATGTAAAGATAATAGGCGCCACAAACAGACCGAAGTTACTAGATAAAGCTCTTCTCAGACCTGGCAGGTTTGATAGGATAATAGAAACTCCAAAACCTGATTACAAAGCTAGGAAAGACATATTCAAGATACATATGAAGAACATGAATGTGGCTGAAGATATAGACCTAGACTTATTAGCATCAGAGAGCGAAGAGGCCAGTGGAGCGGATATAAAAGCTATCTGTACAGAAGCCGGCATGTTTTCCATAAGAAGAGGAGAAGGGGATAAGGTAGAAAGCCAGGACTTCCTGGACGCCCTTGAAAAAGTACTTTCGGATTCACCAGAGAGGAAAATAAAGAAACAAGTGATGTACGCCTAAAAAATTTAAATTTTCTTAAAACCCATTAATTTACTATTCTTCATCGAGATCTCTTTCCATAACTAAAGCCCCTACATAGTCGCAGTCTTTACAATGGTACTTATACCCTGTTATGAAACCGGCTTCGGGGAAAATCTTTCTGCTCCCGCATTTGGGACACTCTAGTATCGTTCTTTGACCTTTCATTTTATCATCTGTTTAAATGTCCCCTAGCTGTAACGGGTTGGTTCATAGTTTGGTGCGTCCAACTCCCCACCCTGACTCTGCCAAGGGTATGTCCAGCCCTGGGGTTGGTCCCTGATCATTTTCGGGACGTTCCATCCACATCACAAGGGGACCCATCAGGACCGTGTCCGATAAGTTCGGACAGTCATAACATTCTCTTCGAGGTATTTCAACCCATCGGAATAGCTATCATTGGTTATCTTATAGATGTTCAACATCAAATGTTTTATAATAGATATTACTAATAGTCCGATAGATGTATGATGCCAGCATAAGCTCAACAAACTGGTGGAAGAATAGACTATTTGGAGGTATCATTTTTCATGTTATGTGGTATGATGGATGGTAGTTCTAGTGTGGGAAAAAAAGAGGGTAAACCAAAGAAAAAAGTGATGAAAAGAAAAGACGAAGAAAGAACGGAGGCTGTAAAAACTTTGATGATCGCTAGTTATAGGGAGAATTACACTAATGAGTCTTTAGATGTTATAAGACAGATTATCCAACAGGAGCAACCGGAAAAGATAATTATTTTAAAAGCTATAGAGCAGAAGACACCTCCCGAGATGGTAGACGCTAACATCGGTGTTGAAAGCAAAAAGGACTTTCTTGACTCGGTACAAGAGGAAAAGAAAGAACAAGCAGATAGATACGCTAAAGATATCATCAGTCTCGTGGAGGAATTTGATATCCCATCAGAAGTACATCTTAGGAAGGGTGAAAACGTAGCGCTGGAGATAATAGATGAGTTCGAAAGTAAAGAAGTTGACCATATTATAATCCACGAACCTAAAAAGGGACCATTAGGAAAAGTGATGGAAGGTAGTATATCGGAAAATGTTAAAAAAGGGGTTGACACTAAAAAGGTTACCCTACTTGAATAAGTAGTTGTACCACCCAGCGTTTCTATTGGAAGTCATAATTCATGGCTTCCTAATCGAAAAAGTGATCAGAAATGAAAATAGTTGCTAGTGAGCTAAGATCCAAAATAATCGGACATAGAATCAATATGTTAAGGGGTTTGAGAAGCGATAAGGTACAAGGAGTTATAGGTCTACTTATATTCGGTGTACTTATTTTAGTATTCAATTGGATCGCCGTTGATCCAAAAACGGCGCAACAGTATTATGGGTTGGCCCTCCTATTTTTGGCGATCTATTATTGGCTTTTAACTCCAGTTTCTTATATGTTTACTGCTTTCTTGATAATCTCTTTTTCTGTCATGCTTGGCATAATAGAACCCTCTGATGCATTCACAGGTTTTGCCTCTACGACGATTTTCTTTCTCATCGGTGCTTTTATATTAAGTCTTACTATAGAAAAATATGGTCTCCATAAAAGGATAGCCTTGAAGGTGCTGAAAAGGTTTGGACAAAACCCTAAACGTTTCGTATTGGGGATCGTTCTTCTTGGTTCATTTCTCTCCATGACGATGCCGGCTCACGGTGTAGCGGCACTTTTCATACCCGTACTGCTCAGCATATACTCAGTATATGAGGAAGGTGAACTCAATCCTGGTTTTATCAAAGCTAGTCTGCTAGGTCTTTCTTTCTCTACCAGCATTGGGAGTATGGGCACTTTCTTGGGCGGAGCTAGAAACCCTCTTGCTATAGAGATCTATTTTGCCGAAACTGGCAAATCTATTTCTTTTGTCGAATGGTTCATAGCTGCTATCCCAATGGTACTTTTGATGACTTTTATTGTTTACATCATATTGGTGAAAATTTTCGATATCAAGAACGTAGACATGGAAAAGATTTTGAACGAAGTGGGTTCCCAGGTTGAAGAGATGGGAGAATTTTCGATGGGTGAAGCAAAGGCACTAGGATTTTTGATCTCTGCTTTCATCACTTGGGCAGTCCTAGGTCAAGTATTTGGTATGGGGGTAATAGCGGTTTTCATCTCTGTTGTTATAGCTCTTTCTGGTACGATCAGTTGGGATGACATCGTTGAGAGACTTCCCTGGGGTACTATATTCCTTTATGGGGGGGCGATATCATTGGGATTTATCCTTAGTGAGTCTTTAACGCTGCAATTCATAGCTATTTCTCTGCTCAAAATGGTCGGAGAAAACCCATTTCTCTTGCTAGCGATGTTCGCAATAATGACCGCTTTCCTTTCAAATGTGATGAGCAATGCCGCGACGACAGGTATAGTTTTACCAATCGCTCTTTCCACGATGCTAGTGATGGGTTTTCCAGATATTCTTCCGGTGTTTTTAGTCGCCCTGCCTAGCGCCTTTGCTTTCATGTTCATAGTAGGCACACCTAGCGCTGCCCTAGTCTACTCGACAGGATATTTGGATCAAAAGGACTTCCTGATCCCAGGTCTGATACTCAATATACTCGGGTTAGCCATATTCCTCACCGTAGGATTAGGGTGGTGGAGGTTGCTCGGGTACTGGTGATATTATAGAGGAAATCACAACTTCGCAGAAGACTCTTTTTCTGACATCCATTTGAACAATGTTCTCATGATCCTAATAAATTCGTTATGCCCTCTACATGACGAAAGATATGACTGATTGATAGGAGAAATTTTTAAATTTTCTAGAACTAATCAAAGATACTATAGAATTAAGCAAACTATTTATCTTTGACTATAATCATAAATAAAAAACCTTACATTATTTATTGATGTCAAAAGTTTATAAAAGATGTTGACATAAAGAATAATAGACCCTTGAGAGCGTAAACAAAATATTTAGGTTAATTTATATGGAGTTTTGGAGGTCTGAATATTAGATGAATGGTAAAAATAATCGGAAAAATGAAAAGAAACATATTAAAACTAGAAAGAAGAATCTGATGATAGCAAGTTATAGGCAAAAATATTCCGAAAAGTCACTAGATAAATTAAAAAGGATTATTAAAGATGAAACTCCTGAAAAAATAATGATTATAAAATTCATAGAAGAAAAAAAACTTCCCAGGTTGATCGACGGGAGTATGGGATTTAGAGAAAAGAAAAAATTTATAGAGTTCCTTAGAAAAGAAAAGAAAGAAAAAGCTTATAGATTCACCAAGGAATTGATCGAGATGATAGAAGAATTTGAAATCCCTTATGAGATCCACTTGAGGAGAAGCGATGACCTGGCTTCGACCATTATCAAGGAATTTGTAAATATGTCTATAGATCATGTTATATTACATACTCCAAAAAAAGTCCTCTAGATAGGACGATAGAGGGAAGTGTATCTAGAGAAGTCAAAAAAGCATTAAATGACGATGAAGTTACTCAATTAGATTGAAAATAGATATGTCTTCGAGTAAGTGAGGATATTAACATGAATAGTCCAGATACATCTAAGGTGGTCAACGAAGACATAAATGAATCTCAGCTAGGATTGATGGACCTTTTGAGGAACGATAAGGTCCAGGCCATTATAGGCCTTGCTATCTTTTCATTCATGATAATCATATTTGAACATTTAGCGACGGACGTTACTCAAGCTCACCAGTATTATGGGTTAGCTCTCCTATTTTTGGCTATCTATTTCTGGGCATTAACCCCGATATCTTACATGTTCACAGCATTCTTGTTGATTTCTTCGTCAGCCATCCTCGGCATCGTAGAACCTGAAGAAGCGTTTACAGGTTTTGCCTCTTCTTCGATCTTCTTCTTGATAGGTGCTTTTATTTTGGCTTCTACTGTCGAAAAACATGGTCTCCATAAAAGGATAGCTCTTAAGGTATTACAGAGGTTTGGGGAAAGTCCTCAGCAGTTCTTATTAGGTATTATCCTAATAGGATCCTTTCTTTCCATGATGATGCCTGGTAATGGTGTGGCTGCACTATTCATACCAGTTCTGCTTAGCATATATTCAATTTATGAAGAGGAGGAACTTGATCCGAACTTTATTAAATCTACTCTCCTAGCTCTAACTTTTTCAACTAGTATAGGTAGCATGGGAACTTTTTTAGGAGGCGCGAGAAACATCCTAGCTGTAGAGATCTATAAGAGTGAAACCGGAAAGTATCTTTCCTTTGTAGATTGGTTCGTTGCCGCCATACCTATTGTTATTATTATGACACTGATCCTTTATTTTGTACTAAAAAATTTATTTAAAATCAATGAAGTGGATATGGATAAGATTCATTTCAAACTGCGAGAAGAGGTAGAAGTCATGGGGAGCTTCTCTATGGGCGAGGCCAAGGCTTTAGGATTCCTGATTTCTGCTTTTGTTGCATGGACTATCGTCGGACAATATGTCGGTTTAGCAGTTATTTCGGTTCTGGTTACTGTCGTCATAGCCATCTCGGGAACCGTGAGTTGGGATGACATAGTTCAAAGACTACCTTGGGGAGCTATATTTCTTTTTGGAGGGGCGGTATCGCTTTCATTTATATTGGGAGAAAGCGGGACTTTAGAATTTATAGCCATCTTGATATTGGATGCTGGAGGTGGTAGTCCCCTTATCTTGCTGATACTTTTTGCATTATTGACAGTCATACTTGCAAATTTGATGAGTAGCTCGGCCACCACAGGTGTAGTACTTCCTATCGCACTTTCAGCGATGATCGTCTTAGGTTATTCAGATGTGTTACCGGTATTTCTAGTAGCGTTCCCTAGTGCTTTTGCTTTCATGTTAGTTGTTGGAAGACCTAGTTCTGCTCTCGTTTATTCTACTGGTCATTTAGACCAAAAAGATTTTTTGATCCCTGGTTTAATATTAAATATCATAGGATTGATCGTATTCTTATCTATAGGACTCGGTTGGTGGAGGTTATTGGGCTATTGGTGAAACAAGATTTAGGTGATGTTTAATGGAAAATAATAAAGAAAATCATAAAAAAGATGATGATAAAAAAAATATATTGATGATAGTCTGTTATGAGTCACCATATTCTGAAAAGTCCCTAAAGATAATAAAAGCGACTATAGAAAAAGAAAAACCATCTAAAATAGTTATATTGAAGATAATACAACGACCGCATATAGAAAATGTAATCGATACTAGGATAGGGAAAAAATCAGAAGAAGAGTTCTTGGAAACGGTTGTTCAAGAAAAAAGGAAAGAAGTTGATAGTTATGCTGAAGATGTTTTAAAGGTGACGAAAAAGTTTGAGATACCAACTGAAGTTAGGTTGAGAAAAGCTGAAAGGATAGCTGACAAAATAATCGAGCAATCTGAAGAGATGAAGATCGACCATATAATAATCCAAGATAGTGATAGAGATATCCTCGAAAAATTGGCAAAGGGCAATATAGAGAAAAGGGTGAAAGAAGAATTTGAGGAAGAGGGTGTTACAGAATTAGAGTGATCTCTTGGACAAAAGATTTAAAGTCGAGGGGCATCCAAAACATCTAGTGGTTGGAAAATGTCAATAGTAAGACTTGGAAAATTACATCTGCATTGGTGTAACAGATGTAATGTACCGATAGCAGAAGAAGGAGAATGCAGTCTTTGCGGTTCTAAGGCCGAGAAAGTCGAAATCACTCCTCCGGGAGATGTAAGGCCCGCTTTCGATCAAGACATCCAGCTCATAAGAGAAACTATAGACCGCCAATGGGGCGAGGGTTATTCTTATAAAATTTTATCTGATGGGAAACCGGTGATTCTCAACGGGATACCATATAGAGATAGGATGGACGAAGTTATAGTGGATGGAAAAGTTATCGGAGCTTTGAGATACAATCCAGAAAGAAAGTTGGAAGAGAAAGAGCCATACGAATTTATTTTAAGACCGTGGAAAAAGTTAGATAAACCTGAGGAGGGTTTTGTTGAAGTTGATGAAGGGGCAGTAAAGCCTGTACTCGACGGCGGCAGTGTCCTTGTTCCAGGGATAATAGACGCAGCTTCCTCTATCGTGGAAGGTGACGAAGTGATCGTCACCGATCCATCTGGAAATGTCATATGTTCTGGCTCTTCGAGACTTTCTGGTGAGGAGCTGATCGAAGCTTCCTCTGGAAGAGGTGTCAAAAACAGATGGAGGATAAATGATTACTCGCCCTATGAAGAAAAACCAACTTGGGATGAAGTCGTCGAAGCGAATCGACATCATATCGAAGATCGTGTAGACGAAGCGGTAGAATTCATCGATGAAGAAGTTGAAAAACATGATCTACCTGTGGCAGTAGCTTACAGTGGAGGTAAGGATTCTCTAGCGACTCTGCATCTTCTGCTTGATTCTGGAATAGACCCTGATTTGATATTCATCGATACGGGAATAGAATTGCCGGAGACCTTGGAGAATGTGAAAAAGGTTGCTGAAAAATACGACCTCAATCTCCATATGAGAGAGGCTGAGAGCGGTTATTGGGACAATTTAGATCATTTTGGCCCTTCAGCTAGAGATTATAGGTGGTGCTGTAAAACATGCAAATTGGGACCTACTTCGCGATTGATCGAGAATAATTACGATGATGGAGTCCTCTCTTTTATAGGTCAGAGGAGGTACGAATCAAGGCAGAGAATGAGTCAGGGAAGTACGTGGGATAATCCGTGGGTCCCGGGACAGATATCCGCCTCCCCTATACAGGATTGGACCGCACTCCATGTTTGGCTCTACCTTTTTTATAAAGAGGCGGACTGGAACGAATGGTACGAAAAAGGGTTCGAGAGGATAGGATGTTGGGTATGTCCTGCCTCAGATTTAGCGGAATTAGATAAACTGAAAGAAAAATTCTCAGAATATGAAAGATTTGAAAAGGCTTTAGATAAATACGCTGCGGGAAAAGATCTTGCTGAAGAATGGGTAGAGTTAGGGCTTTGGAGATGGATAGATGTTCCTGAAAATATGGAAGATTTATTAGAAGGAAAGGTTGAAGAGGTGGAACATTTAGAGGTCGGAAAGTCCATTGAAGATATGTTGAGGCATACAAGGACTAAGAATCTTCTTAATGCTCTATGCGATCCTGACGGATCCGTTCAAGATGAAATAGATAGAGAAGATGTAGTTAACTTACACAAGAAGGCTTTATACTGTGTTGAATGTGGAGTCTGCGTGGGTAGATGTGATAGGGCTGCTCTTTCCTTTGACGACGGGATAAAAATAGACCCAGAAAAGTGTGTCCAATGTGGTCGTTGTTTGGGTAAGTGCCCAGTAGTACATTTCGATTCGAGGGTTTAAGAAGATAGTTTCATGAATATCTCCTTGACTTTTTGGTATGGAGCATCTGTTTTTATGCCAGTAGATGAAAAATGTGTTCTAGAACTCTCGTAACCTTCGTCTTTCAGTTTTTCCTTTATCTCATCTAAAGGAGGGGGGGCAATTTTCAAGGTACTGCTTATCTCATTGGTATCGTAGAAGAGAGGAGGTTGATTCGATTCTTTTTTCCACAAAGATATTAGATATTCATCTAATTTCCCAACAGGTTCTAAGTCTTCAAGTATATCTTCCGAGAAAAGCTCTCCGATCCAGAAAGGGCCTTTTGTCTTTTTCATATCTCCATCTTCATAATCCCATTTACCCTGAGAGAATCGGACTTCCTTTAAGTTCTCTAAACACTCGTCAGCCTTACTTTTACCTTCGCCTATCTGAAGGTAAGTGCGAAAATGATGGCCTTCATAGTAGGAGAGTAAGGGTTTAATCCATCTATCGTGTCTTGCCGCCTCCCTAGCGCAATACGCGATCAGTATCCTCAGACCGTTTTCATGCCTGCACCAGTTGTTGGCAGGAATCGAGGAATATCTCCTCAAACAAGTTCTCGGATAAGTTCCACAGAGTACTGCCGTATCGGTAGCAGTTACCCCTACCACACCTTCATGAGATATTGTTCGAGAGGCTAAGGAGTAATAGGGAACAGGTGTCCCGAAAGGGTCTATATCGATGTAATCGTACTGGTATCTCTCTTTTAACATGTGCTCTTCAAAAGATCTATGGGTTATTTCTATCTGGGCAGAATTTTTTTCAGTGTTATTTTTTATCAATTCTACAGCCTTTTCAGATATATCATTAATCGTTACTTCAGAAACGGGTGTTTCTTTTGTCGCTCTGATACCTCGGATACCAGATGCTGCCATCCCGTCTAATAATCTTGAACTACTATCGCTCCAACTCTTTAAAAAAGAAATAAATATATCTCTGCTTCTCTCCATAGAAGGGTTGTAAAAAACTTCATCTTTCTTTTCTTTAGGACCTTTTGACTCATCTTTAAAATCAGGGACGTCGATCTCCACTTCGCCTTCACGTACCTCTACCAGGTTCACCTTTAACCGCCCTTGATATCCTCTTTTATCAGGTCCAGAACCTTATACGGCAATAAATCTTTATTCACATCAGTCAATTCCAACATCCTGACATCATCCCTTCTTCTTATCTCTTGGAGAAGAGGGTTGCGTGATTTCTTTTCAAAAGTCAATATTATCGGCTTCTCCACTTCCATCACTTTCTTGACTGTGTCATAGAACTCCTCGCTCTCCACCTGCATCTTGCCTATTTCGTCGACGAGAACTACGTCGTATTTGTTAGCGGCATTTCTTATAGCCTTGACACCTACTTCGTTGAGTGAATCTAGATCCACCCCATATCCTTGTATCCGTAATGATGAATTTAGGTCGAGATGGGCGAATACAGCTTTCTCATGGGTCTGCCAATCCATCACCTGGAAGCCCACTCTTCGGTTATCTTCCATGATGGGCTCGGTCAACATTCCTCCAAGGGAGATGTCTTCTTCTTCTAGCATGTCTATTATAGACTTAATGGTCTCCGATTTTTGCATACCAGAAGGTCCACTTATACCTATCTTTAAACTTTTAGCCATTTCCTATCTATCCTCTATTAGGTTAATTAATAATGGGTTTCAAGTATTTATTAATTGTTGGGATTTAGAGCGTCTCACTCTTCTATACTCTCTAGATACATCAATGGGTAATCCATACTTTCCATAAATTCCATCTTCCCAAAAGCTCGAATCCCTTCATACTCAACTTCGATTTTTGCCTTTATCATCTTCCCTGTTAATGTCGTGTAATCAAAAGGTCCTGTCCCGGTCCCAGATTCCGAAGACTTTTCGGGTTTGATCTCGACTTCGGCGGACCTGACGAATGCCTGGCTTTCAGCCGTGCTTTTCATAGCACTTTCGAGCTTTTCTATGTTTTTTGAACTCACAGGTGTGCCGACGAATTGATGGAATAGCGCACCTAGCTTTATCCCTAGTTCGAACGCCACTCTTTCTGTGTCACTGCAGTCAAAGTATTTTTCGGCTTCGATCAGCTTTTTGTCCATCTCATTTTTTCTCTCGGTCATTGATTTTTACAATGATCGGTGAGATAAAAACATAACCCAATATGGATATGGTTGTTATAGAAAGTAAAGATATAGAGTATTTACAGGAAAAGGGATGGAATAGGAACCCAAGAAAAGATATAATCAGGATGATGGCTCCTACCAGAAGAAATGTTTTATTTCTAGGTTTGGGGTATTTTAACTTAGTATAAACTAGTGAAGTTATCATTCCTAAAAACAGCAATACGAGATAGGGGGAGTAGATCGCTTCATCTCTCCATCCGAAGAGATAGGAAAGATGTATAACGATGAGAGCTAGGGCTGGGGTAGGGAGTCCGTGAAATCTTTTCTTTCCAGCCCTTTGATCAGCGAACCTTGCCAGCCGAAGAGTTCCCAAAAAAACGATGATGAAAGGTATAAATGTGGCTAGAAAGTTTTGAGGGGACTCCCATCCTCTTCCTAAACCTGCATCATAGAAAGTCTGATACAGAAGAAGCGCGGGGGCGAAACAGAACGAGATGATATCGGAGAAAAAGTCAAGGTAGGAACCCAAAACGTGCTGTACTTCTAGGTATCGTGCCAAGAAACCGTCCAATCCATCGAGAGCTACACAGATTATAATCAATATCGAAGCTAACCATAGCCTTTCATCTATAATATAAGTGATCGATAAGAATCCGATAGAGGCGTTCGTTACGGTTATCATGTCAGGGAGGGTAGGTGATTTGGTTTTATTCATGCCACACCCCCAGTGAAGTCTCTCCAGCCTTTATTCTTTGTCCTTTCTTCACCGTAAATTCGACCTTGTTTTCGAATTCCAATCTGACTTTCGATCCGAATCTAACAATCCCAATTCGCTCTCCTTTTTCGATCCGATCACCTTTCTTAAGATATGGTACGATCCGTCTGGCAGTTATACCCGCGATCTGCCATATTTTAATATTCCCTCTACCTGTAGATAAGACCAAAAACTGCCGCTCGTTTTTGTTCGCGTTCTTTAGGAAGGCGGGCAGATGTTTTCCAGGATAATGCTCTATCTTTTCGACTTTTCCACTCCATGGGCTTCTGTTCACATGAACGTCCCAAAGGTTCATGAATATCTCAATGGATTTACCTTGTTGGCTGATAGACTGGATCTTGCCATCAGCAGGAGAGACTATCCCTTCTGATATTTCTCTGTCTGGATCTCGGAAGAAGTAAAGAATGAAAAGAAATATTGCCATACCAACAATTGGAAAGATGAGTTTTTGATATACAGTGATATAAAAGATTGACAAAAATAACATTAACCCGAAGAAGAACAGAACTGGTTTTCTTCCTCCTTTAGCCAACATGAAGATATAAAAAAGAAAGGAGGTAAATTAATATTGGTATCTTATGCTACTTTGTCGATAGCTCCGTCAGAGGTGCCGATTATTTCGTCTGCGAACTTCTCGCTTTCGGTATGGACATTGGTGACCACTAGAAGTACCTTTATCTTATTACCCATGTCTTTATCAACGTTACATCCCCAGATGATCCTAGCGTCCTTACTGATCTTTTTATTTACCATCTCTGCAGCTTTTTCCGCTTCTTCAACGGTCATATTCGGGCCGCCCATCACTCGGATCATAGCTCCTTGCGATCCGCTAGTGTCGATATCTCCCAGCAGAGGTGAACCCAAGGCTTCATCTACAGCTTTTTCGACTCTATTGTTAGACGCGTCAGACTCTCCTATACCTATCATCGCCAGTTCTCCGTCGTCCATTATAGTTCGCATATCGTTGTAATCTATATTCACTAATCCAGGTTTAGTTATTATCTCGGTCATCCCTTTTATCGATTCCATCAGTATCTCATCTGCGACTTTGAAAGCAGCATTCAAAGGTAGATCTGGAACCAGATCTAGTAGTCTATCATTAGGTATGACCACCGTGGTATGACAGTGTTTTTCCAACTTTGACAAACCTCTCTTGGCGTTCCTCATCCTTTCTTCGCCTTCCGCTTCGAAAGGCAGTGTTACTACTCCCATCACTAGAGCTCCTTCGTCTTGTGCCTGTTCAGCAATAACGGGTGCTGCTCCTGTTCCAGTTCCCCCACCCATTCCTGCAGTGAGGAAAACAATATCTGATTCGTCCAAGTGTTTTTTTATCTCGTCTCTCGAGCTTCTAGCGCATTTTTCGCCCACTTCAGGTCTGGCACCTGCTCCAAGCCCGTCGGTTATCTCTTTTCCGATCAATATCTTTTTTTGTGCGTGAGTGTGGAGAAGATGCTTTGCATCGGTATTTATGGCGATCAGTTCTCCACCGGTCAAACCTTCTTGTGTCAGACGATCAAGGGTATTGCTCCCTCCACCACCTGCTCCGAAGATTTTGATCTGAACTTCAAGTTGATCCACAAGGTCTCGAAGTTCCTCATCTTCAGGGGCCTTTTCTTCTTCATCTATTCTCGGTTTTTTTTCTCCTTTTTCATGTTGGTTCAAGGCTTCGTCAACAATCGATTCCATATAGAATCCCATCCATCTTGTTTTCATACAATTAAGTACCACTATTTAATAGTTGTCTTTTAGATAGGACACCAATTTTTCCCCTCTGGAAGCCTCTATAATGCTGTCTTATTCTTATTAAAATTTCTAAGCATAGCTGACCTTTGTCTGACAAATATGTGATTTCGTCCGACAAAATTCCCGGGCAAATTTTTTATTTGATGACCATGATTCCATCTCGATCCCTATGAATAAGGTAGTCCAAGACTATGATATAGACGGAGAGACTACTCTCTCAGAAATGATCTCAGAGATGTATGATTCTGGCGGTTTCGTGGCTAAAAATGTCGGTTTAGCCGCTCAGATATTGCAAGACATGTTTAATGATGATTCTTTGAATTTTTTGTCTTTCCCAGCATGTATCGTCTCTACAGGTACCCGTGGTCTGCTAAAAGAAGCGATCAAAAGAGAACTCTTCGATGTAGTGATCACGACCTGCGGCACTCTTGATCACGACCTCGCTAGAGTTTGGGAGAATTATCATCATGGATCTTTTTCTGCGGATGATTCCGAATTACATAGAAAAGACATACACCGTTTGGGGAATATCTTCATCCCCAATTCCTCTTATGGAGAGGTTTTAGAGAACAACATGCAGCCGATGCTCGAAGAGATTGTGGAGGAAGAAGGTGATATCTTTAGTACAAGGGAAATAATATGGGAGTTCGGTAAAAGGATAGATGATGAAGATTCTATACTTTTCTGGGCAGCTGAAAACGAGGTGCCTATATATGTTCCTGGTATCACCGACGGAGCATTTGGCTCGCAGTTATGGATGTATTGGCAGAACAACAGAGATTTCAGTTTGGATATGATGAAAGATGAACAGGAGCTAGCTGACCTGGTGTTCCCTGCTGAGAAGAGCGGGGCTTTGATAATAGGAGGAGGGATTTCAAAGCACCACACTATCTGGTGGAATCAGTTTAGAGGCAGTCTTGAAAGAGCTGTATATATAACAACTGCGGTAGAATATGACGGTTCACTATCGGGGGCTAGAGCACGGGAAGCCATATCATGGGGAAAGATAGCCGAAGAAGCGGACCACTGTACAGTTAAAGGCGATGCTACAGTACTATTACCGTTGATATTGGGTTCGTTATTTTAAAAAGAGGAAGCGTTTTTCACTTCACATTCAAAGACTATCAGGATGGTCGAATAGAGGTTTCAACATAACCTGAATATCAGATGACGTTCTCTGATATCTCTTTCCCGACCATCTCTCTTTCGCAGTAAGTGCATCTCAATTTCACGGGTTCTTCGTCGACAACCTCAAATTCACTCTCTACGGGTTCGCTTTGATTGGTGATGCAGTTCCTATTTTTACATTTCACGATCCCCCTAGCTATATCGGGTATCTCAACTCTATGTTTTTTGATAACTTCAAAGTCTCTTATGATATTCACCGTAGCGTTAGGTGAGATGAGCGAGATCTTGTCGAACTCTTTGTTCTTTAATTCTTTGTCTTCAACCTTGACTATATCCTTCTTTCCCTTGCTACTTTTAACATTCATCGCCATGCTTACAATTGAGTCTATATCTTCTTCGATCAGATCTAGTATTCTCAGAACTTTCATCCCTTGTCCCGCTTTGATATGATCTATGACAGTACCGTGCTCTATCGGTGTGATCTTTATCTTTTTCTCCTCGTCGTTCATCCTTCCACCTCCTCTAAAAGTTTCAGAAGAGCCATCCTGACCGGTACTCCATTCGCTGCTTGTTGGAAGTATCTAGCTTTTTTCGTTTCATCGACATCTGGTTTTATTTCATCTACTCTCGGTAATGGATGCATTATCTTGAGATCATCCTTAGCACTTTCAAGCATATCCTTTTCTATATGGTAAGTTTTGGCGACTTCTTCGTAATCTTTATCTGAAGGAAATCTCTCTCTCTGGATCCTGGTCATGTAGAGGATATCGAGTTCATCTAGAGTTTCTCTGATATTTTCTACCTCCCGGAAATCGATGCCCTGCTCTTTCAGTATATTTATTATTTCCTGCGGCATCTTTAGAGACGGCGGAGAGATGAAAGTCATATCTGAATCGAACATGCTAAGGGCTTTGGTTAAAGAATGAACGGTTCTCCCATATTTCAGATCTCCAGCGATACCGATATGGTTGTCGGATATACTACCCTTTTCTTCTCTGATCGTGAACAGATCGAGCAGAGTCTGTGTGGGATGATGTCCCGCACCATCTCCTGCATTTATTACTGGGACGTCAGAAAAATTTGAAGCTAATTTAGCCGCTCCTTCCTGCGGATGCCTTAGGACGATCATATCTGAATATCCAGCTGCGACTCGTATAGTGTCAGCTAGTGTCTCACCCTTCTTGACTGAAGATGTTCCAGCTCTAGCGAAACCGATACATCGACCACCCATTCTTTTCATCGCTGCTTCGAAAGAAAGGCGAGTTCTAGTGCTCGGCTCGAAAAAAAGAGTAGCGAGTAGCTTACCTTCAAGGTCATTGTTGATGGATTTACCCTCTGCAGCAGAGATCATCTCCTCAGCTTTATCTAGGATCGTTTTTATCTCATCTACCGTAAAATTATCGATTGCAACAACGTGGTTTTTATTGAAGTCGGAACTCATCATATCAGCGGTATATGTTTATCATCCAATATATGGATTTTGGATATAACGAATCTCTAAATCTTCGGATAGGATAGGTATATCTATAGCGATAGGAATTAAAAGGCGGAAAAAGATTAAATTAAGTTTTGTAGAAGCGTTTAAAGTAGACCGGCTTTCTGAAGTGTCATTATGTCGTCGGTACCCAGTTTTTCTCCCTTCTTGAACTTCTCGTAAAGCTCTTCGGCTTCTTTTTGTGTCTCTGTTTCTTCTTTTTCTTTCTTCGCTCTTTTTTGTTTCTTTTTTAGACCTGATATTATCTTACTATAGTCTCTTACTTCGTTCACTGCTTCTATATGTTTTTCGTGGTATTCGTCTCCCTTTTCTTTAGCCTTAACAAATTTTTCCTGTGCTTCGTCAGCTTTTTCTCTGATCTCGTCGGCATTTTCGAACTGTTCCAACATCTCATCATGTTTTTCTTGAGCCTTTTCTGCAAGTTCCGAAACTTTTTGGTGATATTCTTCAGCTTTTTCTTTCGCTTCGTCGAGTTTTTCTTTCAATTCCTTTATCTGCTCGTTTTCCTCGATCAGTTTTTTTCTCTTGTTTAATTCTTCTTGCCGCTTCGATATCTTATCTATAATCTCTTTCTCTTCATCCGGGCTCAAAACGTTTGTCATCTGTTTGTACTCTAGGTCTTCTATCTCATTTTCTAGTTTATTTATCGACTTACCGTCGCTCGGTAGGACTTTGTTCTTTTCCTTTTCGAGTTTTCTAGATAGTTCGTTCACTTTCTCATTGAATTCGTCCCTCTTTTCTTTGTATTCCCTGACATTTTCGTTGAGTTCGTTTCTTTCTTCTTTCAGTTCATTACCTTTTTCGATGAGTTCCTTGACCTGGGTGTTATACTCGTCTCTTTTTTTGACCCATTTTTTGGCTTCTTCGTTCTTCTCGTCTCTAAGATTTTTGTATTTATCGGCCCTTGAATTGGCCTTCTCCTTTTTTTCCTCCAACTCCTCTAAAAGCTCAGTCATAGTCTATTGCACTGTCCAGTAATCTTTTTCAAATCGATTTACGTATTCAATATTCGGGGGATTTATAATACTTTCGGACTTTCATCTACTATTACCTCTTATCTATCCATCATGTGATGATGACAAACGGATATCCTTTG
>JBKHFH010000023.1:0-26118 GCA_046540335.1 Thermoplasmata archaeon
ATTTAAAAATATTGATAAAACTACCTATATCTTCAAAAAGGTTTTCTACACAGCCGATTTTCCCAAAAATTAAAATAATCTGTAAATCAACTCTTACCCGTGATAAAGTGGAAGAATTAGAACCAAACCTTGTCTGGAGTCATTTTCAAAAGATAACAGAAATACCTAGATGTTCCGGTAATGAAGAAGAGATCAGGGATTACATCATCTCAGTCGCTGAAGATAACGGGTATGAAACCAAGGTCGATAACACAGGAAATGTAGTGGTGAAAAAACCCGCTACAACCGACACTAACGCACCTGTAACGGTACTGCAGGGACATATGGATATGGTGTGTGAAAAGGATGAAAGTTCGGACCATGATTTTTCGAAAGATCCGATCCCGTGGAAAAGAGAAGGTGACTGGATCACCGCGGAAGGAACCACTCTGGGAGCTGACAACGGGATAGGGATCGCTTTTTCGTTGGGTTTGATCGAAAAGGACGATTTAGCACACGGTCCTTTTGAGTTCCTATTTACCGTCGGTGAAGAAACGGGACTCGACGGGGCGAAAGAGTTGAAACCCGGCATGTTAGAGGGCAAGACCTTGATAAACTTAGACAGTGAAGAGTTCGGCTCTTTCACCATAGGCTGTGCAGGCTCTGGAGATAGTAAGTTAAGTTTACCTTTAGAGTTCCAGAAAACTCAATCGGAAAAAACCTTCGAGCTCTCGATAACTGGTCTTCACGGAGGACATTCAGGACTGGACATAGATAAAGGAGGCGCAAATGCTATCAAAGTTCTAGGAAGACTCCTCTGGGAGTTGAACGACGATCATGATATGGATTTCAAAATCTATGGCATTCAGGGCGGAAATAAAAGGAACGCGATCCCGAGAGAGGCTAAGGTGATCTTCGGCACCAAGACGAAAGCAGAAGATAAAGTAAAGCAAAAATTGATGGAAATATTTTCTAAGATAAAGAACGAATACGAAAGCGTAGAAGAAAATATGCAGATGACTTTCGAAGAAACAGATATCGAGAAAAGCAGAGGTCTTTCCTTTGCCGAATCAAAGAAAGTGATCGATTTGATCCGCGCTCTCCCTCATGGGGTTATGTTCATGAGCCAGGAAGTACCGGATCTTGTCAGGACTTCGACAAATCTAGCAGTTGTATCGCTGGAAGAGGAAGGTTTGAATATTACAATGATGACTAGGAGCAGCTCACCGTCGGAATTGAAATCTATCAGAGACAGGATAAAGACAATCACGAAAAGATTCGGAGGAATCGTGGACGAGGACGAAGCTTATCCTGGTTGGGAGCCACAAACGGATTCCGATATATTGAGGTTGGCTAAAAAGACATACGAAGACTTAACAGGTGAAGAACCCAATATCGAAGCGCTTCACGCCGGTTTGGAAACTGCATTGATCGGAGAGAAATTTGAAGAGATGGATATGATCTCAATGGGTGCGACGATTGAAAATCCCCATTCTACCGACGAGCGATTGGAAGTAGATTCAGTGGGTAAAACTTGGGATATGATCGTTGAGATTTTAGAGAACAAGGCGAAATAGCGAAAAAATTGTAACTTTACTGGCTTAAGTATTTTATCAAATCTTTTCCCCTTTTTATTTTAAAAATATCCGGAATTAAGTTAATTTTTTCAATAGATATGTTGTTTAATGGAAAAATTTTAGTTTGTTTTCGACTAAAATACCAAATATAAACTATTATGTAGCGAAAATTAGCAATAAATTATATATAATGAATGTGACAATTCTACATCGATAGGTGGTAAATATGGCGTATGATTTTGAATTGGGTGAATCCGCGAGAACGTTGGTAAAGGACATAATGGAGATAGAGGAAGATGAAAACGTGGTCATTACTGCTGATACCAACTCTAGTGAAGAGGTTATCAAAGCAACGGCTAACGAAGTCTTTACCGCCGGGGGTAAACCCATGGTGGTCAAGAACGCTACGCCCGAAGGTGTCGGCAAAGCTGCCGACGAGATGCTTCCCCAGAAAACTTTAACCGGGGCTTTAAAAGAAGCCGACGCT
This sequence comes from Thermoplasmata archaeon, assembly GCA_046540335.1. Classification (GTDB taxonomy): domain Archaea; phylum Thermoplasmatota; class Thermoplasmata; order Halarchaeoplasmatales; family Halarchaeoplasmataceae; genus Natronoplasma. The sequence continues at coordinate 2,044 of JBKHFH010000023.1, forward strand.
TGGATCGAGTTCAACCAACAATGGTTGCTTTACTCCACTCCGTTCGACATCGTGATCGAGGAGAATCAATTTATCCGATATATATGCCTCGTGGAGATGAATCCGGACATGATGGTGAGGACCATAGGAAGAGTAGATATGCCTCTTCTAGCTGAATTTTTGGAAAAGATCGCTAAACGTACTGGAAAAGCAAACGAAGTGCGAGTTACCACGCCAGCGGGAACCGATTTAAAATTTGAGAATCATCCGGAGAGAGAGATGATCGTGCATTCCGGAGAGGTCATACCTGGGAAATCTGCTATGCTGCCGGGTCAGATAAGCTGGAGTCCTAAATTCGAGACCATTAATGGAACGTTGGTTTTCGACGGCTCTTTAGTTCCTCCGACCGGCCTGTTAGATACTCCGATCGAGATGACCATAGAAAAGGGTAAAGTGGTGAACATCGAAGGAGGAACCGAGGCTCAAAAATTCAAAAATTGGCTGGAGAGTTTCGATGACGAAAATATGTATCAACTGGCCCACATATCCTATGGTTTCAATCCCGGCGCTAAGTTGACCGGGAATATCGTCGAAGATGAAAGGATATGGGGGGGAACAGAATGGGGCATAGGTAATGTCGGTTCTAAGTTAGTTCCGGAACAAGAAGGCGGTATTGAAGCCTCCTCTCACTGCGACGGTATATGTACCAACTCTTCCGTATGGCTCGACGGAGAACAGGTTATGGACGAGGGAACGATAGTGAATTTCCCCGAATTGAAAGAACTTGAAAAAGAATTAAAGTAAACCTTTTCCTTTCTATTTTTGATGCATGTTTCCTGAAAAATCTCAGATGAAAATTTCGATCTTTCAAAGTGAGATCGGCAACGATCCTCGGATGAATAAACGAAAGATGCGAAAAAATATAGATAAATTGAACGTAGAATCTATGGATATTTTGTGTTTACCAGAGCTATCAATATATGGATTCGATTACGAAGCTATAAAAAATAAATCTGAAGAGGAGATAAGGGAGCAAGATAAATTTTTTAGCCAGTTATCTGAAATGAATAAAATTTTTTTGATAGCGGGTTCATTAGAAAAACACGAAGACGAATATTATGACTCAGTTAAAGTTTTCGATTATTCTGGAGATATGATAGGCAAATATCGTAAGATTCATCTTTGGTCCGAGGAGAAAGAATTTTTTACTCAGGGAAACCGACTTGAAATAATAAATATAAACGGTTGGAAGATAGGACTGGGAATCTGTGCTGACCTAGGTTTTCCGGAAATGATTAGGGAGTTGGCTCGAAGGGATATCGACGTTTTTATTTTTCCGAGCGCTTGGGACGCTTCCTACGAATATCTTTGGGAATTGATGATCAAAGCAAGAGCGGCTGAAAACCAGGCTTATGTTGTAGGATGTAACGCATGTGGAGATGAGTATTTAGGCCGATCTATGGTCTCAGATCCCAGCGGAGAAATAATCGAAAGCGCCGGCGTTGAAGAGGAGGTATTCACGGCGACCTTGGAAAAGGAAAAGGTCGAGAGCAAGAGAAAGGAGATCCCGTGGGTGACCATGAGTTCCGATAGATAGTACTGATTTTGGAGTCCTGTTAATCAAATTCGATTAATTCATATTTCATACCTAAATATAAGATTGAGATCCTACTTTTTGATAGAAAATAAAATAAATTCTAAGATCATCTAAATTATTAAGACAGTTCTAAGATTAAACTAAATTTTTTGATATTAGTTAAAATCTAACGAACGAATTGAAAATATTTAATTTTAAAAAACTTCTTGTGTATTTATATAGGAAATATAATTTCGTTATGGATTTGAGAGGAAAATTTAAGAGTAGATGTAAACAATTCATTTGTGGAAAAAGAAAAGCTAAGATACGCTCTCTAAATAAAATCTAGATGTAGACTGAGGTAAGCAGATAAAGATTCAATAAATTTAAATAAGTATAAAAAATATAAAATATGAACCCCTCAAAATTTATCATCTAGGTGGAAAAATTATAAATACAGGAAAACAACTTCTTTTTAGCTAATTAGGAGTGGAAAAATATGTCAATAATGGAAAATAAACCTGCAAAGGTGGTGATGATCTCTTTGATCAGTGTTTTACTGCTGTCTGCTGCACTGAGCGGGTGTGTTGACGAACCAGAAACAGACGAGGAGGAAAGTATTCTCAGAGCGGGCTTTTCTTGGCCCACTCAGACCGACCCGGCTAGAGGAACTGACGCATCCAGCACTACTTATTTTACTAACGCATACGATCCCCTGTTCTTCCCCGACCCGGAAAGTGATAATGGAGTAGAACCGTGGTTAGCGGAAGACTGGAGTTCTTCTAACAACTCTCAGACTTGGACTATCGAGCTGAAAGAAGACGTGTCTTTCCATAACGGGGATGAAATGACTGCTGAAGACGTGATGTTCAGCATGGAGAGAATCATTACGATAGGAGAAGGTTACGCTTACCTCTTCCGACCGTATGTGAACTTGACCCAGTCGGAAGTAGTGGACGATTATACAGTTAAATTCGAACTGGATCAAAGCTACGGTGTTTTCTTATCTACACTTATCAGACTATATGTGGTCAACGAAGATGAAGTCATGGATAATGTTGATTATGACGCCGATCTTACTTACGAAATGGATGGAGAGGACGTCGGCGATCTAGGAAGAGATTACCTGAAAACGAATGACGCCGGTACAGGTCCTTACGAAGTCACGGAAATAGAGGTGGAAGACCATGTTTACACGGAACGATTTAACGATTACTGGGGTCCGATTGAAGAGGACGCTGCGGATGAATTCCAGATGCTAGCTCTCGCGGATTCATCGACTGAAAGAAGCATGTTTGGAGAAGGTGAGCTCGAGATAACTTCCGAATGGCTTCCCGACGAAACCATCGAAGCCCTCAGGGACTCAGAAGGTGCTGAAGTAGGAGCTTATCCCTCTGGAGGAGCCTTCTACGGGCAGATCCATAACGAAAAGAAACCGACCGATTGTAAGTACGTGAGAAAAGCGATATCTTACATGTTCGACTATGAATCTCAAATAGAAGATATATTCCCAGAGGCGGAAATGATGGATTCGATGGTCCCGACGGAATTGCACGGCGCCCTTGATCAAGATATGCCCAGACAGGATATGGAAAAGGCTCAAGAAGCATTAGAGAAATCAAAATATTATCCAGAGATAGTGGAAAATTCTGATGAATTCGAGATAGAAGTCAGCTGGACAGCTTCAGTTGCTGCTACTGAGCAAGCAGCTCTCCAGTTAGCGGAGAACGGCGAGGAATTAGGATTGAATTTGGATCCTGTGAAGTACGAGTGGGGTTCACTGATCGATGCCATGGCTGGACGAGAAAGCTCGCCTCATCTTGGGTTGGTCTATGTCACCGCTCATTATCTAGAGGCCGGAACTTTGCTCGAATCTCGATATCATTCAAAAACGGCGGAATCTTGGGAACAAAACGAATGGTTGCTGAACGACACTATCGATTCTAAGATCGATGAGGCTCTGTCGACATCGGACGCTCAACAGAGAGCAGAATTGTACGAAGAAGTTCAGGAGGATTTGATGGATATTTATCCCTCGTTATTCCTGCACGAACAGTATTCTAGACACGCATATCAGCCTTACGTGGATTTCCCACAAGCTGACGATCCGGGAGAGAACGCTATATCGACGATGGGTTACAACATTAATCTTAGAGAGATCACGGTAACCCCACCGTCTGAAAGATAAAAACCCTTTTCCCCTATTGGGGTACCTCCCCTCCATAATTTGCATATTAATAATAAATAAAATAGTCTAGTTAATGTTCAAAAAGAGGTAGAAACCAATGGATATGAAAAGATATATAGCAAAGAGAGCTTTTTGGGGTGTCATTTCTTTGGTTGGCCTTTCGATATTTATCTTTTATCTAGCGAGAATTTTACCCGGTGATCCAGTAGAGATGATGGTCGATCCTCGAACCCCCGATGCGGTAGTGGAGCAGATCAGGCGGACCTTGGGTCTTCACGAGCCAATATATAAACAGTATTTTATATGGTTAAAAGACATTTTAGCTGGTGATTTCGGTTATTCAATTTACAGCCAGAGGAATTTAACTCAAGATATCGTGGAGTATTTACCAAGATCGTTAGAGCTAATATTCGTAGCGGCTATCTTCCAGATCGTCGGTTCGTTCGCCCTAGGTATCACCGCGGGCTCGAACATAAACAAATGGCAGGATCACGCTACCAGGATAATCTCATATATCGGGATTTCCGTACCCGCTTTCGTCTGGGCGATAATATTCCAGCTAGTTTTCGCATATTATCTAGGTATTTTCCCTACAAGCGGTGATGTGGCGAGAGGTTACATAGTTCCCGAGGGCCCGACCGGTTTCTTGATCATCGATTCCCTTTTAACCGGAAAAATTGGGGTTCTAGTGAGTTATTTGAACCACCTGTTCTTACCGGCTCTCGCTCTCTGCATACCAGGTATGGCCCAAGTGGCTAGGATAATCAGGTCCGGGATGACCAATGTAGGAGAAAAAGAATATATCTCTATGGCTCACGCATATGGTTTTCCCAAGAGGATCATCCGGTACAAGTATTTGCTTAGGCCTTCGATAATTCCCGCGATAACCGTTCTGGGAATGCAGCTCGCTATGATGCTCGGAAACGCTTTTCTGGTAGAGAAAGTGTTCCGATTCCCGGGCTTTTCCCGTTTTGCTGTGAACGCGATGTTGAACAACGATCTAAACACTATAGTGGCTACTGTGGCTATAATAGGGCTGATATTCTTCATCCTCAACCTGACCGTGGATGTCATAGTGGCGTATGTAGATCCAAGGATCAGATATAGCGATAAGGGGTGATCAAAGATGGTAAGCGATAAAGAAGCGGAAGATGAAAACGTTAGTTCCATGAAAGAAGAACTTATGGAGAAAGAGGAATCCCCCTTGAAGGACGCTATCAAGAGAAGATGGTACCGGTTCACTAGGAACCCCTTGTCTTGGGTAGGCCTGGTAATAGCTTTGATAAGTATAATTTTAGCTCTTTTCGGACGATATATTGTTCCTTATCCTCAGCACGGCGGACTTTACAGCAATTATTCGGACAAGTTCATAGAACCCTTTACCACTTGGAAATACCCCCTCGGAACCGACGTGTACGGAAGAGACATAATGACTAGAGTGATACTAGGATTCCAGTATTCTCTGAGGATGGCAGGCGTAGTTCTTATCCTGGTCGTTCCCACCGGAGTGGTTTTGGGCCTCGTAGCCGGTTATCACAAAGATACCTGGATTGACACGTTGATAATGAGGGTGTCCGACATATTCATCGCGGTACCACCGTTGGTTTTAGCTCTCAGCATCACTGCTATGACCGAACCTTCCGCTCTGATGGCGATGATGGCCGTTTCCGCCATGTGGTGGCCCTGGTACGTCAGAATAACCTACAACAACGTTTCGTCCGTAGCCAATGAGGATTTCGTGAAAGCTGCCGAACTGATGGGGGCCAGTAAGACTCATATAATGTTCAAAGAGTTGCTACCCAACACTTTAGGTCCGATATTGACAAAGGCTACGCTGGACGTCGGATGGGTAATACTGATCGGAGCTTCTCTCAGTTTCGTTGGTTTGGGAGCTCAACCACCAACACCAGACCTCGGAACGATGGTCTCCAGCGGAGGTAAATGGCTTCCTACGTATTGGTGGCCGGCCGTGTTCCCTGCAGTTGCTATAAGCTTCATCATACTCGGGTTCAACCTATTAGGCGATGGAATTCAAGAAGCATTCGAGGAGGCTAGAACGTAATGACTGACTTAACTCTCGAGATCGAGGACCTGAATGTAGGATACGAAACATACAGGGGAACTTCGGACGTATTGAACCACTTGTCGATGGACGTTAAGAAATCCGAAACCGTTGGGGTTATCGGTGAATCGGGATGTGGAAAAACCACAACCATGAAATCCATACTCAGGACTTTGCCCAACAATGCGGTGATAAAAGGAGGCTCTATCGATTTTCATGGAAAGGACATCATGAAGATGAGTAAAAAGGAACTGACCGAATTCAGAAGGAAAAACGCTAGTATGATCCCGCAGGACCCGACCGCCGCTCTGAATCCATTGTTCAAGATAAAGACACAGATGAAGGATGTTCTGAAGTATTCGCTTAAAGAAGGTGAAGAACTGGAAGATTACGAAGCTAAATCTATCGATCTTTTCGAGAAGGTAAGACTCTCGGATCCTGAAAGGGTCTTGGATAGTTATCCCTTCCAGCTCAGTGGAGGGATGAGGCAGAGGGTTTGTATAGCTATGAGTCTGGCTTCTCCGAAGGATCTACTGATAGCGGACGAACCCACGACGAACTTGGACGTTACTATCCAAGACCAGGTATTGAGGTTAATAAGGGACATATTGACGGAGCAGGAACTTTCGTCAATTCTTGTCTCCCAGGCTCTCGGGGCTGTTAAAAAGTTTGTTGATAGGATATACGTGTTCTACGGCGGAACGGTGGTTGAGATCGCAGAAACCGACGAGATATTTACCAACCCGAGACATCCTTACACGGTCGGTTTGATGGAATCTATACCTAAGTTGACAGGAGGAGGTTTTTCCGTCGGTATTGCTGGACAGACCCCGGATTATATCGAACCTCCATCGGGATGTAGGTTCCATCCGAGGTGTCCTAAATCATCCGACGAATGCAAGCAGAAGAAACCGGAGCTGGTTGAGATCGGAGATGATCATTACGTAGCATGTTGGGGTGATAACGATGAGTGAAGAGCTTATCAAAGTAGAGGATCTAAAACGTTATTTTGAGCTTGAAAGCGGAACGGTAAAGGCTATCAACGGGATCAGTTTCGATATCGAAGAGAAAGAAGTTTTCGGTCTGGTAGGAGAATCGGGTTCAGGAAAGAGTACCACCGGAAAAGTTTTGATGGGTATACATACTCCAACCGAAGGGAAGGTTACTTTCAAGGGACAGGACATATCGATGCACACCTCAAGGAGGGATAAAAAGATCAAAAGAGATATGAACATGGTATTCCAGGACCCAGGAGGCTCATTGAATCCCTCCAAAACCGTCTTCGATATAGTGAGCCTTCCGTTAAAGATCCACGGGATCGCGGATTCGAAAGAGGAGAGAGTGGAAAAGGTGTACGAGCTTTTGAAAAAAGTGGACTTGGAACCCGAGAGATTCATGTACAGAAGACCTTCCGACCTCGGTCAGGGTGAAAAACAAGCTGTCGCGATAGCTAGAGCGATAGCTACCGACCCGGATTTCGTCGTGCTCGACGAGCCAACTTCCGCTCTGGACGTTTCCATCCAGGCTAAGATCATGAACATACTGTCCGAACTCCAAGAAGACTTCGACATGACCTACCTCTTCATAACCCACGATCTAGGCCTCATGAGGAATATAGCCACTAGAGTCGCAATAATGTATCTAGGTCAATTTTTCGAACTCGCGGAAACTCATCGTTTCTTTGAAGAGCCTCTTCATCCTTATACAAAAGTTCTACTTTCTTCCTTCCCGACCGTGACTGAAGAGGAAGACGAGATGAAGCCCGATGTTAAAGCTAAAGGAGAGATCCCTAGCGCTATGGACCCTCCTTCAGGATGCAGATTCCACACTAGATGTCCCTATAAGGAGGAAATTTGCGAAGAAGAACCCCCGGAACTGATCGAGGTGAGAGAAGACCATTACGTGGCTTGCCATATGGTCGAGTAAAAACCTTTTTCTATATTTATTATGATATATGGAGGTGATTATAATGGCTGAATTTTACGAATATGAGTTAGGAAAAGCCGCTAAAAGGTTAGTCGAGGATTGTTTGGATATAAAAGAAGATGAGACTTTCGTAATAACTGCGGATACTGAAAGCCACGAAAGAGTCGTGAACGCTACAGCTAGGAAAGCTTTCGAAGTGGGAGCCAAACCGATGGTCCTGTGGTTACCGGCTCCTCACGGAGTCGGAAAGGACGCGGACCCGATGCTTCCGATCGAAGCTTTGACCGCGCTACTCAACGAAGCGGACGCTTGGGTGGAGTTCAACAACAAATGGCTGCTCTATTCGACGCCTTTTGAGAGAGCTATGGACGAGAACGAAGATCTTAGATATCTCTGTCTAGTCGGTCTAGATGAGGATATGATGGTCAGGACCATCGGGAGGATCGAAAGGGAAACACTGGAAGAGTTCATGGAAAAAGTTACTGAGCTTACTAGGAACGCAAAAAGTATGAGAGTGACCACGCCGGCCGGAACCGATCTAGAGTTCGAGAACAACCCCGATTATCCGGTCGATTGTGACGCCGGCGATGCCTCGGAGCCGGGTATGTCGTTTTTAGCTGGACAGATAGGATGGACCCCTGAACTCGAAACCGTTAACGGTACTCTGGTGTTCGACGGTTCCGTCGATCCTCCGATAGGAAAGTTAAAAGAACCCATCGAACTTGAGATAGAGGATGGAAAAGTGGTTGAGATACGAGGTGGGAAAGAGGCCGAACAGTTCGAAAGCTGGTTGTCGAAATTCGACGACGAGAACATGTTCAGATTGGCCCACATATGCTATGGATTCAATCCCGGAGCTAAACTTTCAGGTAATATCTTGGAAGACGAAAGAGTGTGGGGATGTACCGAGTGGGGTCTAGGATATGTCAGCGATTACAGCTATCCGCCCAACGGAATCGAGGCGCCTTCACATACCGACGGTATATGCCTGAACTCTACGGTATGGTTGGATGATGTCAAGTTACTAGAGAAAGGATCTATAGTCCATCCCGAACTTGAAGGATATGAAGAAGAGCTGATGGGATGAGAGTCGGAAATCGATATATCGATAGTTCGTCTGATCAGGCCTCTTCCGCCAGCAGTTGAACTAATTCGTCTAAAAATTCCTCAAACCTCTCTTCGTCGGTCATCACCGTGTGTTTTTCTTCTTTTATTTTCTCTTTGATTTCTGAGTAGACTTCTTTTTCTTGAAAAGATTCGTTCTTTTCGATTATTTCAATCAACCTTTCCATCGATTCAACTAGCCTCAAAGGTCCGTAAGATGTAGGCTCGTCCAAGAGTCCTTTAGCTGAAGACGACATGTAGCAAAAAAGGTCAAAAAGTGGATCTTCCTCACTCATCGTTCCACCCCATCCATTCAACTGCCTCTTCAACCTCTCTTCTTGAGGGAGCTTCTGGTATTTCCTTTGGATGTCCCACCGCTAGCATCAGTTCGGGCTCCATCTTCTCTTCTAGGTCAAGTATTTCATTCAAGGCGGTTTCGTCGAATGAGCCTATGTAACAAGTTCCTAGATCCATCGACTCAGCCTGAAGACATATATTCTGGGCTGCGATAGCTACATCCATCGTGCTCAACTTATCTCTCGCTTGTTTTCCTCCTTTTTCTAATGATTTCTCTTTATCAGTACAGAATATCAGGAGAACGGGAGGATCCGATAATAGACCCGGTGAAAATTTTTCTATCTTTTTCTTTTTTTCACATTTCACCGCGTACAATCTCCAAGCGTGGATATTACTTCCACTTGGCGCCCAAATAGCTGCTTCTACCAATTTTTTTATCTTATCTTGAGAGACATCTTTGTTTTTAAAGGACCTGATACTTCTTCTCTCTTTTATGGCTTGAAAAACTTCCATAATACCACGCATTCAGAGGAGAAAACATATTTATTGTATTTTTCCTCTTTTTTCAATCCTCGCTATCTCGCTCATCCCTCCTAGGTTCATCTTCATCCAAGTCCATGCTCGGTTTAGGCCTAGGTTTATCTTCTATCACTTTCTCTTTCCACCATCCAGTCTTATAAACCCCCAAAGCTAAAATGAACCCTACTACATTGCTGAGTGCCATACCGGTCCAAACGCCTGTGGATCCCATCGAGAGGAATATGGCAAAAAGGAATACAAAGGGAAGCCTCAAACCCCAAAGCCTAGTCAGATTCAGACCCATCTGAAGTCTAGTATGGCCAGAACCTCCTAAGAGTGAAGTCACAGCCCTAAAGATGCCAAAAAATGGCATTGCAAGGGCAAAGATCGCCAAAAAGTTTGCTCCTTCCGCGATAACTTCTGGGGATTCAGGTATGAATATCATGATAAGATTATTTCTCAGAGCGAAAAGTAACCCCGTGAAGACCAACATTAGACCCGCAACGGCTATAAACCCTTTTACTGCGACTTCTTCAGACCTCTCTTCATCATCTGCACCAAGAGCCTGGCCTACCATCGTGCTGATAGCCATGGCGAAGCCACCCATTATTAGGAATGTGATGTTCAATATCCTATTACCCACGCTGTATGCTGCTCCTGCGACTTCAGGATTTGGTAATCTGTAGATAACAGCCCATAAGATTATGAACCCAATAGAAGTGCCGAATCTTCCGATTCCGGCGGGGATACCTATATTCAATAAACTTTTTAATCGGGATATGTGCGGTTTCAGATAGGATAATTTTAGTTTCAAACCCACCTTCCCTGAGAACATCAGGTAGGTTGCATATATAGAACCGATTCCCCTGCTCATTACGGTTCCGATAGCGGCGCCTCTCACTCCCAACCGAGGAATTGAATATCCGAAAATAGTGGGTATTGTGATTTCAAGGGATCCTAACGCTATCACGCTCCCGGAACCGAATATAAGAAAGGGATTGATAATCATATTCAAAGATACTGAGATGGCGGTTATCTTCATTGGAGTTATAGTATCTCCCCACCCTCTCAGGGTATACATGAATGCGAAGAATAAGAACATGAATGGGAGACCCAAAAATATTATCTGAATATATTGAGTCCCGTAATAGGCAAGTTCCTGTTCCCCACCAGTCAAGATATTCATGAAACTAGGTGTCAAAAAATATCCAATGATCCCTATTAATAATGAGGCTGCTATCGCTATGAAATAAAGTTGTCCAGCTGTTCGATCAGCCTCTTTAAAATTTCTTTGACCAGTATACTGAGATATAAGTGCTAGTGCCGCTATGCCAAATCCCATCTCGATAGACATCATCATGAATACTACGGTCCATCCTTGCCCTACTGCTGTAACTGAATATTCAGCAACGGCTGCATCTGGAATATTCCCTAACCAAAAAGTATCTATGAGATTGTACAGAGTTCTCAAAAAAGTTGCGATCATCATCGGCCATCCTAATTTGAACATCACAGCAAGAACGTTTCCTTGGAGGATTTCGTTCTTGGTCGGTTTTTTCATCCTTTCTTTGAAGAAAGTATATGCTCCCTCACGCCTGAAATCCCTGAAAATTTCACCAGGCTTTTTTATGATGCTCTTTAAGAGGTGGATGATCCATTTAAAAATCCCGAACTTGTCTCTATCCATCTATACAACGAGGACAAATTCAAAGTCAAGTATTAAAAGTTTTGCATCGTGGTGCAAGCATTAAGACAACATGATAACGTGTTCAAAATAAAAAAAAACTTTGATAAAGAGTTTCTGTAGATCAGATCGTAGTTTTTCCGGGTAAAAAGCAGGTCTCGTATCCAAATTTATTTTCCGCGATATCCTTTATATTTTTCACTCCAAGTGTTTCCGTGGCGTAGTGACCAGCAAATATCAAAGGCATGTCTAGACCGATAGCTTCATTATAGGTCACATATGTCCTTTCACCAGTTATGAATAATTCCGCTCCATTTTTCTTTGCTGATGTCAGAGCTTGACCGCCTTTACCGGTCAATATGCCTATTTTTTTCACCCTCTTTTCTCCTTTTAAGATGAAAGTTTCCGTGTCTAGTTCTTTTTCAAGCTCATCCGCTATCTCGTAGACTTTTTTCTCTTTTTCTAGTAAGGCCATCCTTGCTATCTCGGTATCTTTATAATCCATAAATGCTTCTCCAATCTCCGCATTTATTTTTCTTGCTAGTTCAACATTATTCCCTACTTCAGGATGCACATCTAAAGGAAGATGAGCACAGTAAAGAGCAATATCATTTTTAATCATATTTTCTACTATCTCGTAATTTATACCGGTCAACGAGGATAGTCCTTTGTTCCATATCAGCCCATGATGAACGAAGAGCAGATCAACATCTTCTTCAACTGATTTTTTTACGATATCCTTTCTAACGTCGACTGCGAAAGCTATCTTTTCTATCTTTGTAGGAGAATCCAATTGTACACCATTTTCGCTTTCATCTTTTATTTCATCTATGGATAAAAGATCATCTAAATATTCAACAAATTCTGATTCGCTTATCATACTACTACCGTTTCAACATAAAAAAATCAAACTAGATATCTCTTTTGGTACATTAATTATTTATTTCCCGACTTTGTAAATCTGACACAGGAATATGAGTGATAGAAAGAAGATACTAGGTGCCGTTTTAATAACCATCCTGATTCTTGCTATCGGTATTAGGTTGGTGAGAACGAACCCAAGATAAGGGTCGCTTACAATGTGGTTGAAGATGCCCATTTAGAGGTCAATATAGAAGGTGTTGACGTGGGAAATGAGATAAATCAATACAATCCTGAAAACGACGTGGTAGGTTCTTCAACTATATCTTCTGACGACATAACCGACCGGTTTATTGGAGTCGTTCAAGCGACTGTGGAAGTTCCGATGGCAAAAGAAGGTAATCCTTCTGCTGGAGATTATAGAATGGTGGTCAACGATCCTTCTATAGATGAGGATATTTACGAGGACGAAATCACCTTTGAAGGACCAGATATCGAAATAATAGATGTTGAATTGGACACTGAATACGACAAGGACCTAGAGGAATGGGAGATCACATCCATCACTATTGATCTAGAGAACGAAGGGGACTTATCGGTATTCCTCGACAGTATGGATCTGACTATAGGTGAGGATGAATCCGAAAATATTGAATTTGAGCAGAAGTTTGAATTGATTCCAGATGAGAACACCCAAGTCGAAGAAAACATAAGTATAGTAAAAGAGGAAGGTGATCACTCTTTAAATCTAGGGATCTATTCTTACGGAGAAGAGATCGGAACCTACGACACAGAAGTAACCATCGGTTAGCGAAAATGAATTCTTAATAAAAGAAGGAGATCTCAAGTAAGTATTGCAAAACATTATAAATAATCTATAACTTCCTGCACATGGTGGAAAACATGACATATTTATTTTCAGTCGATATAGAAGGCATCTCTGGAGTAGTTTCCGGTCCGCAGTGCAAGATGGATTCGAAAGAATACGATAGAGCTCAAGAACTCATGACGAAAGAAGCGAACGCCGCTGCGAAAGGAGCTTTCAACGCGGATGCGGAACAAGTTTACATCACAGACGGCCACGGTAAGATGAGGAACATCATCGTTGAAGATCTAGATGAAAGAGTCGAACTCTATAGTGGGAGACCTAAACTGCTTTCTCAGATGCAGGGCTTGAGCGATGAGATAGAAGGGGTCGGTTACGTCGGCTATCACAGTTCCGCACACAGTCAGGGTACGCTCTCTCACACATATTCCGGTGCAACAGTAGACAAACTCATGATAGGAGACGTGATGGCTAGCGAGTTCGCAATGAACTCTTTCCTAGCGGCGCAGTACGACGTCCCTATATTTTTCTTAGCTGGAGACGACGAGATCATACGTGAGGCTAAGGAATTATATCCGGACATACCCCACGTTCAGACAAAGAAAGCGACGGGCAGGTATAGCGCCAAATGCAGGCATCCTAAAGTGGTCAGAGAAGAGATTGAGGAGACTGTTGAGGAAGCCATAGAGAACGATAGAGGCAGGATCATAGAGCCGGAAGAGACAATCTACCACGTTTGGTTCAAAGATGCGGGAAAGTTGGACAATCTAGAACTTCTACCTTCGGTGGAGAGGACTGGACCTAAGGAGTTCATCATCGATACAGGTGATCTAGAGACCAACTACAAGGTTTTCCGTGCCTGTACTATGCTCGCTACAGTGGACTCGCAGTGAGATTATAAAGAAAAAACCATCTTCGATCAAAAAATCTTTATTTTATTTTTAAATTATCTTCATTGATAAAAGATATGAAAAATAGTCAGATAGATAAAAAGGAAAGATCTGAGATTTTAGAAAGGATCAGAGGAGAGAAGAGTTCTGCTTTCAAAAGAACGGGTGCTTATCTCTTAGATGCCATCATAATCACCTTCCTTTTCATTTTCATCTCCGCTGCCCTAAATTACCTGGAAATTGAATTTATCGGTCTTCCATCAGAGCTCACACTGATAGCTGAAGGGTTTATCCCGGTCACTCCTTCATATCTTTTTACATTATCTTTCTTTTCATCGATCCACCTGGTTTATTTCGTACTTTTGGAATCAGATAAAGGTATAGGTTCCTCTTTGGGCAAGTCAGCACTCAGTTTGAAAGTTGTCAATACTCATGGTCTAGAGATAAGTATTACTAACTCTTTTATCAGAAATGTATTCAGATTACTTTGGCCGGTCCCCTTTATCGCTTTTGAAATCTTATTGTTCACAGATTCGTTAGTTTTTCCAAACCTTGCGTATATATTTGGAATAATAATGGTGATTGATCTTCTTCTCATCATAAAGGACGGACAGAGGATAGGCGATAAACAAGCGGATACATATGTTGTGAATGAGAAGACTTATGAGGAGATCTTTAACGATTACTGGAAAGATGAGGGAACCCAGGATACCATAGAACCTACTCCTAATCGGTGATCAAAAGGAAAAATTGGTTCGAAAGAAGGTTAACTTTATATAAAAATATTTTATTTTCTATTCCACTAGTGATCATATGGGCCAAACATATTCATATCCAGATAATGAAGGTTTACCTAGGAAATCAGCTTTCGATACGGCCTCAACACTTCAGCGGATAGGAGCATATATCATAGACATCATCTTATTGTTGATATTGGGGATGCTTATCTTCGTCCCGTTGATACTTTTTGGCATCATCTCTAAGAATATATTTATAGACGCTGATCCCAAAATGACTTTCTTAGCGTTCTATAGGACTTCTTACATTCTTTTGCTGATAATCAACGCACTGATAGACCTTGCCTATTTCACCTTCCTTGAATCAAAGCAAGGGGGAGGCGCTACCATCGGTAAGAGAGTATTGGATATAAAGGTGGTAGGTGAATATGGAGAGGAAGTCGGGCTCGGGGCCTCTTTCATCCGAAATATCGCTAGATGGTTATGGCAGATACCTTGCATCGGCTTGATCATTCTGATAATAGATATTTTTCTCATAGCTGAAAGCGATCAGAGGATAGGAGATAGGTTGGCATTTACCTATGTGATCAAAGAAGAACCAACTCGGGATTATCCTGATTACGGACAGCAGGGTTATACCGAACAGCAGTGGAGTAAAGACAGTCATTCACAGCACACATCTCGAACAGGTGGAAACGATGAGGATAATGATACTCCCGAGTACCGATGAGGTCAGTAACAGCTTGTCGTGTCTGCGTAGATTGTAAAAACTTTATTACTAGTCCCGTCGATAACCTTTGCGAGGATGAATAACCATGCCGCTGGATTCAGATAGATGCCATTTCTGCGGGAATTGGACTAAAGAGTACAAAAAAGTGGGCGATAAGAGCTTTTGCAAAGACTGTGTAGATGATCTGATGGAACTGATCAAAGAAGAGCTCGGCTGATCAGAGATTGATTTCTATCCCGTAAACCTCTTCAGGATTCTCCTTGTGGATCTTCCACAGATCACTTTCTTTTAAAACACCTTTTTTGTAGAGCTTTTTGGTCTTCTTTGGAACGTTCTTTATCCCTAGAACCGCTCCAGGCCGCTTGGGATCGTCGAGGTAATCCGTCTCCAATAGAAATCTATTTCTCTTTCCGATCGCCTCTCCGATGTTTTCCTCGTTCGCCAGTATCGAAGGGAAAAGACCGTGATTCTCTTCTTCATTAACCAGTGGAGGAGAGTAATGCTTGACTACTTTTTTCCGAGGGAGTCCGACCATGTCAGCCATCTCACCTATCTCTTTACATACCTCGGGAGTAGTGCTTTCCGTATGAAGTACAACAGGAAAATCGCCATCCGCTGCGAGTTCCATGCCATACTTCATTATCCTATTGGAAGCATCCATCACTTCATCCGAAACCTCGAAGTGGGGCCTTCCGATCTCACCTAATGCTACAGATCTTCCCTTTTCGATATATTCGACAGCAAGGTCCATCCCCTCGTTCAGTATCTCTTCTCCTTTTTCCACACCGACTTTATCTTTCAGATCTACAAGATCGACAGGATACGGTCCCAATGAGACGAAAATCTGTACTGAAGTTTCCTCCATAGCCCTTTCAGCTAGATCGACGGTCCTCTCATATATCGGCTCGTATCCTTTCTCGTCCCACTCTCTGAGATCGTGGTAGGGGAGATGAGACAATATCAGGTGAGTGCCGCCGGCTCTCTCGAATCTTTTAACCGCCTTTACATTGTCTCCTCTCTCCTGGAGATGGACGTGGTTATCGAATATCGGAATATCAATAGTTTTTTGGTTCATATCATCACCTATATCATTCTGACTTAAATTCTTTGTTCGTTCCTAACCTCGGAACAGCCTGTTTTCAATGACTCTCATCAACATCATCGCACCGAAAAATATCGCTGCTCCTATAGATATCATAAACCATGAATTTAGTCCTAACGGTATGACTCTGAAATAAGACCTCATCGGCGTGTATAGGACAACCATGTGCATCCCCAGGGATACGGCCATCGCAACACCCAACCACTTGTTTGACCATAAACGGGTCCCGTATCTCTGCCTTATCGGGAACACCTCTATCAATTCCAATACCACTAGACCCGTAAAAGTCAGCGTTCTTGCCAGACGGGTACTCTCACCCAAACCGTAGCGGTAGAGTGATAGACATATGATGGTGACCCACACACCTATCCATCCTATGGAGAAAGCTAATGTCTTATCTATTATATTCTCGTCCTGGCCTCTCGGCTGTCTGCTCATGATATCCTTAGAGCCCGGATCGACGCCTAGAGCTAGAGCAGGTAAACCGTCGGTCATAAGATTTACCCACAAAAGCATAACCGCGGTCAAAGGCAGACCTAGTCCTATGAGAGAGGCTACTAGCACTATCAATACTTCACCCATATTTCCGGAGAGTAATAGGTTTACGAACTTCCTTATGTTGTCGAATACCCCTCTTCCCTCCTCTATAGCGTTCTTCATAGTCGCGAAATTATCATCTAAAAGTACTATATCGGATGCTTGCTGAGCCACGTCCGTGCCTCTTTCACCCATGGAAGTACCCACGTCGGATTCCTTTAACGCGGGTGCGTCGTTCACTCCGTCTCCGGTCATCGCGACTATATGACCTTGATCTTTTAGAATCCTCAATATCTTCACTTTGTGAGAAGGAGAGACCCTGGCGAATATATCCACGTATTTTACTTTCTCTCTCAGTTCTCTCTCTGACATGGCTTCCAAGTCTCTGCCCGTAACCACTTCACCACTAAATCCGAGCTTATCACCTATAGCTCCCGCGGTAACAGCGTTGTCACCAGTGATCATAACCGTTCTTATCCCGGCCTTACGGCAGGCCTCTATAGCGTCTTTCACTTCCTCTCTAGGAGGATCTATCATTCCCTGAAGCCCCAAAAATATAAGATCCTGCTCTATCTCTTCTTTCTTGTCTCTCTCTGAGTCTCCTTCAAGAGTCAGGTCTTTATAAGCCATAGCTAGTACTCTCAAAGCTTCATCGGCAAATTCTTCGGTCTTTTTTGTGAATTCCATTCTCTTATCTTCGTCCAATTCTTTTATCTCACCATCTTCGTAGTATCTATCACACTTTTCCAGTACGACCTCTGGAGCTCCTTTCACGAAAGCTTTATCTTTTTCTCTTTCCCCCTCGTGTATGGTGGTCATCATCTTCCTCTCAGAGGAGAAGGGTATCTCGTCTATCCTCTGGTATCTTTCTTCCAGTCTCTTTTTATCAAGTCCCGCCTTCTGGGCGGATTGGATCAACGCGATTTCTGTCGGATCGCCTATCGGTTCTCCGTCGCTGATCTCTGAATCGTTGCAGAGAGCTCCCACTTCTAGAATTTTTTCTAGTTCTGATGCATCCACACTCTTTCCTTCAAAGGTGAAATCACCTTCTTCTGAGTAACCTCCTGAAACTTCTATCTCTTTCCCACTGAAGAATATCTTTCTAACGACCATCTTGCCTTCAGTCAACGTGCCGGTCTTATCGGTACAGATCACATCTACGGAACCTAACGACTCGATGACCGGTAATCTCCTTACCAATGCATTTCTTTTCAGCATCTTCCGCATTCCGAGAGCCAGGGTTAAAGTCACAACGGCGGGCAGTCCCTCGGGAACCGCAGCTACAGCCAATGCAATAGCGGTGATGAACGCGTTGAGCAGAGTAGAGCCTCTGAAAAGAAGTATAGGGATCAAGGAAGCGCAGATCATCAGGATCATCACACCCAATTTTTTGCCGAGATCATTCACCTCTCTCTGAAACACGGTCTCCTCATCCTCGACCTTCTGTAGCTCAGTGGCGATACTCCCTATCTCGGTATCCATGCCCGTTCTCACGACGACAGCTTTTCCCCTTCCTTTAGTGACAGTGGTTTCCTTGTATATCATGTTCTTTCTTTCAGCCAATTCTAACTCTTCTTCAACAGTATCGTCTTTTTTATCCACTGCCACGCTCTCTCCTGTCAGAGTGGATTCATCGACCTCTAAATTCTGCTGCTCTATCAATCGCGCGTCCGCAGGCACGGAATCTCCCTGTCTGACGAATATAACATCTCCTGGAACGAGGTCTACAGAATTTATTTTTCTCTTTCTACCCTCTCTCAGGGCAACAGCTTCAAGTGAGGCCATCTCTTTCAGAGCATTTATCGATTGCTCGGCCTTCCAATCCTGAACGAAGCCGAATATACCGTTGGCCAGGACTATTGTCAAGATCAGGTACGCATCTATTTTATGGCCAACCAAAAAAGATATCACGGTCGCTGCTATAAGTATCCAGACCAGAAAATCTTGGAACTGCTCCAAGAAAATCTTCAGAGGTGAAACAGTCTCTTCTTCCTCGATCTCGTTCTTCCCATATTCTTCTAGGCGTCTTTGAACTTCTTCATGAGAGAGTCCTTCTATCGAGGATCCCAACCTCGTATAAATATCGCTGATATTCAAAGAATGCCAATTTTCTTTCATCTAGATAACGTTGATAACTTCATTAGAATATTAAAAATTTTCATACATCAGTCAGGGAAGATGACTGTTAATCATTTTTATCGATACCGCTAAAAGGCGAAATGTTAAAAACTTCAAAATCTTCTCGGTTAACGTCTTGACTGAAGTCGTCGTAGTAGGAGCGGGACCCGCAGGTCTTAGGGTCGCCAAAAAAACCGCCGAGGCCGGTCATGAGACCTTAGTTCTTGAAAAGAAGTCGGTGATAGGTAAGCCCATCCAGTGTGCGGGCCTCGTGAGTCCCCGTGTGATTTCATCCACCGGTACGCAGAGCATCATCTCGAAACCCGAAAAGGCGGTGATCAAGTCTCCCTTTGGAGAGAGATTAGAGCTGAAAAATGACAGGAATAAAGCCGTTGTTATCGACAGGGCGAAGTTCGACAGAGAATTGGCCTTGAAAGCGGTTAAAGCCGGTGCGGAAATAAAATTGAGATGCGCGGTGAAAGGGACGGATATCGAAGAAAAGAGGAGTGTCCGGTATGAAGAGAACGGAGATGATAAGGTCATACAAGCCGACATCGTCATAGGAGCTGACGGACCTGCTTCTGTGATCAGGAGATCCGCAGGACTGCCCTCACCCGAAGTATTTCTTCCAGCGGTTCAGGCAGTCGTTCCATCGAACGACGAAACTGTCATGATGTATCTCGGTGATGATATCGCTCCTGGTTTTTTCCTCTATGAAGTTCCATACCCCACGGGTAAGTTGATCGGTCTAGCTAGCGAGGACGGAAACGCCTACCGTCATCTTATGGACTTTCTCCGGTCGAAAGGTCTAGCGGACAAAGTGATAACTTTCCTGTCGGGAACGATCCCTCTCGGCAATCTCCAGAGGAGTGTATCCGACGGGCTGTGCCTCGTGGGGGATTCAGCCTGTCAGGTCAAACCCCTCTCGGGTGGAGGTATCTATTACGGCCTCAAAGCCGCGGATATATGTTCGGAAGTCGTCAACTCCGCATTGGAAAAGGGAGACGTTTCAAAGTCCAGCCTTAACGAGTATCACGTAAGATGGCAGGATATCATAGGGAAAAGGATATCTCGGGAGATGAGAGCGAGAGAAGTCTACAAAGGCTTGTCCGATAAGGATATCGATAATCTAGTAAAAACCTTGAAGAAGGATAAACCTAAAAGGATCATGGAGAAGAAAGGAGATATAGACAACCATTCTGAACTGATCAAACAGCTACTTAAGGCGGCTCCTGAACTCCTCAAGTTTACTGGACCAGTCATCAAGAGCCTTCTCTAATTTTGGAAAATAACCGTATTTTTCCTGCATGTAGATTATAACTGCGAGAACTCCAGCGGCACCGGAGACCGTACCTAGAACATATTGAGGCCAACGAGACAGCGGTTCCTTGACTTCAAATGTACTCTCTAGCAGGAATCTGCTGACGTTTTCTTTTTCGCCGTCCATCCAAAATTCTAGTCCGAACCTTAAAGAGTAAACTCCTTCTTCCGTTTTTTCAGTCGTATCGATCTGATACTCCAGTTCTTCGGTAGCATTTGTTGAAAGATCGCTTATTTCTTTCACCGAATTTATTTCGTTATTATCGAAGACCGGCGGCTCATCCACATATGAAATATTTTTTTCCACGTCAAGAGAGCTGTAGTGATATATTTCCGCGGTGAAAGTAATATTCTTCATTTCATCCGGATAAGGATTTTTAAGAGTTATAGCAATAGATCCATCATCCCCTGGCTTTATCTGTGGGGTGTCTATTTCTTTGATTATCTCGTTGGTGAACCCGGGATCTGAAATATCATAGGCTAGAGCCGGTACAACGGAAAAAGAGAGGATCAAGAGGATGAGCGAAACCATGACCACATATTTTTGGTCCATCGTAACGACATAAATCGAGAAGAGTATAAAATACTTATGTGACCGTCGAGAATAATGCAAGAGAATGAGTGAAGGAGACAATCCCGTTATCAAAGTCCCTAGGGATCAAGGTCAAAAGATCCTTAAGGAACTGAAAAACAGCGGTAGACTCGACTCGCGAAGAGCGATCAAAACTGAAGCCGATAAATTGATATTTCCGGTGAAGGCGAACGGCGATTATTCAGACGATGATCCGAAATTCAGAGAAGAGAACGTAAAACCATATCTCCGAATAAAAGAAAGATTAGATCTTCCTGATGCGGAAAAGGAAGACCTCCCGGAGAACTGGGAGAAGATAGGAAACGTTCTCCTCATCAAGTTACCGGAAAGATTGAAGGAACATAAAGAGAGAATAGCCGAAGTCTACGCTGAAGTGCTTCAGGCAAAAACGGTGATGCTCCAGGGAAAAATAAAGGGAATTAAGAGAGAACCGGAAGTGGAGAAGATATATGGGGAGGAAACGGAGACGGTACATCTCGAAAACGGGATCAGGTATAAGTTAGACACTTCTCAACTCATGTTCTCCAGCGGCAACATAGATGAACGGATCAGGATGGCAGAGGCCGTAGAAAAAGACGATGTCGTCGTCGACATGTTCGCGGGTATAGGTTATTTTTCCCTTCCTATGGCGGTACACGGAGAGCCAGACGAAGTGTTTTCTCTCGAGATAAATCCTACCGCCTATCATTATCTTAAGGAAAATATACGATTGAATAGTGTTGAAGGAACGGTGCAAGCTTCGCAGCGTGATAACCGCGATTTCTCTTATACAGGCGCTGAGCGAGTCGTGATGGGTTATCTCCACCAAACTTGGAAGTATCTAGATAAAGCGGTGGAATTCTTAGATGGTGAGGGTATCATCCACTACCACACTAGAAGTCTTGATTCAAAATATCCGGAGGACGTAAAAGAAGAACTCAAAGCGAACCTGGACGTCCCCTACCAGATAACGGATATCAGACAGATAAAATCTTACGCCCCCCATGTGTTTCACGTCGTTGTTGATCTTGAGATCGTCGAGTAAAAATGGAAATATATTTGTAGATAATCACACAATTAATAGATGATATGAAAGAAGCGATGTTTTGGGAGGAGAAAGAAGGGGATAAAGTTCAGTGCCACCTCTGCCCGCACGAGTGTTTGATAAAAGAGGGAGGAAAAGGGCTGTGCAATGTCAGAGAAAATCAGAGAGGAAAACTGAATTCTCTGGTCTACGGCAAAGCTGCATCTTTAGCGGTGGATCCGATAGAAAAAAAGCCGCTCTATCACTTCCACCCGGGTAGTAAGGTACTTTCGTATGGGACGATCGGATGCAATCTCTCCTGCAGTTTCTGCCAGAACGCATCATTATCGTGTGGGGATCCCGAAAGCCCATACCTGAAGGAACGCTCTGTGGAGGAGATGGTAAGAGAGATCAAGATCCACGATGGTATAGCATGGACTTACAATGAACCCACCATATCTTATGAATTCAGTTATGATGTTTTTAAAAAATTGAAAGAAGACAGCGACAGATATACGGTTTATGTGACCAACGGTTATATTCAACAGGAGCCTCTGCGGGATATAATACCTCACCTCGACGCTATGAATATCGATATCAAAGCGTTCACGGATGAATTTTATAGAGATATAGCCGGAGGTACTCTGCAGCCAGTTCTAGATACAGCGGAAACCGCCGTTTCGGAAGGAGTACATGTCGAAGTCACTTATCTGATCATCCCTGGACATAACGATTCCAAAAAAGAGCTCCACAGATTTTCAAGTTGGGTAAAAGATAAGCTCGGAGAAGACACTGTGATCCATTTTTCACGCTTCCATCCAGATCACAAGATGAGAGATACACCTTCCACCCCAACGGACAAGATGAAAGAGGCTAGAAAAATAGCTGAAAAAGTCGGTATGAATTTTGTATACATAGGAAATATGAGAGCCAATAACGACACCAGATGCCCGGAGTGCGACACCACTATACTTTCTCGCTCTTATTTTTCTGCGGGAAAACTGAATCTAGAGGAAGGAAATTGTCCGAACTGTGGGAGAAAGATACCGATAGTGACCTAAACCACGGTGTAATCTATGGTGTAGTCTTCCTCGAGCCCTCTGTTCCTCTCATTTATCTTTTCTAAGACTTCGTCTAGATCTTTCCTAGAAAGCATCATCACAACGTCGAGTCCTTTCTCAGCGGCGTTGATCGCAGACTCCACAGGTGCGAACTGTATATCAGGTTTGATATCCAATATGTTGCAGATACCATACTGCATCTCTCCTTTTATAGCGAGTCTATCATATTCGATCTCATCGATTTTAGAACTGATCTTTTCAGCCCTCTCTTCAGGCATATCTTCCAGTTCGATCTCGACAAGATAGATCTCGCCTAGATCCATCTCAGTTATGCCCTGTAAACCTCCGACTCTCAAAGGGTGCCCCTCTTCCGCGCTGTTCAAGGCCGTGCCCATACTGGTCGACTCTTTCAGGGAGGCGTGAAGGAATCCATCTTTCATATTGAGACCTACCCTCTCCCCTTCCTTTATCTTTTCAGAGGCTATAGCTGTACAAGTAGAGATGAAGTTTATTCTTTCGCTAGCCTCTTCGAGAAAATTTCCCAGCTCTGAGACTACCTCCCTCACCAGTTCCATGCCTTCAGAAGTCGGGCGATACGCACTTTTGGACCTGTCGATCAATCCATCTTCTTCCATCTTGGATATATAATTTGAAACCGCCTGCTCGCTCATGTCGAGTTCAGATGATAGATCAGCGAGTCTACTAGGTCTTTCTACAGCGGACTTGTAGAGGAGTAAGAACTTGGTCATCGTCGATTTATCGCGGAGTACATTCATGATCTTCTATCTGAGTATTGTAAAAGGCATATAATTGTATTTTCTTTTTAACATTGCTGAAGACTGTAGATGAATAGGGGGAAGAAGCAGTTTTTGGAAAGGCTTAATCCTCTAGAAGAACATTCGGCTCAAAAATTAGCAAAAAATTTATATATTAATAACCGAAGGTATGGGTAGAGTTGAGAGG